>NZ_JBWYIV010000002.1:0-310265 GCF_056779895.1 Acinetobacter sp. ANC_7553
CCCAATCGCAATGGACCCAGGTCTACGTTTTGCGATCCGTGAAGGTGGTCGTACAGTTGGTGCTGGTGTTGTTGCGAAAGTAACTGCATAAGTATTGATTGTGTGAAAAAACGCCCCATTGGGGCGTTTTTTTATGTAATCTAAAAATTGTTAGACAATAAGAATTGTAAGCTGTCCTTAACTGATAATGATGTGACCTATAAGGCATTTATCATAAAAATAATAAATCACTAAGATGAAGTAATGAAAAGAATCATAAAACTAGATTTGGATAGATCCCGAATAGGAGTCCAGCAATGAATGCTAAAGTAAATATTACAAATCGTGCCGGTGCATCATTTCCAGTACGTCGTATGCAATTTGATTTTGATCACGTACCAGAATATTGGATGAATGGTTCAGCAGGACTAACTCATTTCATGACAGCGTTATCTGCATTATTTCCTGCAGGTGAAAAATTCTTTATCGATTCAGTCCGTGCGGTTCGCCAACATCCAGCCATTAAAGATAATGAAGATCTCCAAAAAGAGATTTCAGCATTTATTGGTCAGGAAGCAATGCATACACATGAGCATGCTGGCTTTAATGCATCAGCACAAAAATTTGGTCATGATGTTGCTGCACTTGAAAAAGCCACAGATACGGTCATTCAAACTTTTCGTAAGTCAGCTAGCACCGTTATGAAACCATTTGGTATTTCACAAGAAATGATCGATCTGATGGGAACGACTGCGCTAGAACATTTTACAGCAACCATTGCCTCAGAATTATTGCGTAACGAACATATTCAAGCATTAATGACTGATGAAACAATGGCGACGATGTGGGCTTGGCATGCCGTTGAAGAAAATGAGCATAAGGCTGTCGCATATGATGTATTTGAAGGTGTGTTCGGTAAAGGAATCAAATCTTATCTTGCTCGAACATCTTCTTTAGTGGCAGCAATGGTTGTGCTATTCATGGTGCAGACTTATTTTGTAGCGCGTTTATTGAAAGACGATAAACAGTTAAATATTGCATCTTTGAAAGATATCTATACCTATGGATATAGTCCATCTAAAGGCATTATTTCTGGTATGGGTAAGGAAATGTTGGCTTATTTTAAACCAGGCTTCCATCCGAATGATTTGGATACCGTGGGTTTATTGGTAACATGGAAAGCAAAACTCGGTTTTTAAGTATTTACTTTTGTGCATTCGGGCAGCGTAAGCTGCCTTTTTTTATTTCATTTATTTTCGAACTTTCTATAATGTACTAACTTAAAAAATGCAATGTAATGATTATGATTCGACCGATGCTGACATCAGATGTTGAGGTGGTATATGAAATTGAAAGTTTGGGGCAGACGCATCCTTGGACAAAAAAACAATTTTCAGAAGCGGTTGATTCATATCAATCCACAGTGATTGAATACCAGAATCGTGTTGTTGGTTTCTGTATTTTACAGCCTGTATTGGATGAAGCAAATTTGCTGTTGATGGCAGTTCATCCGAAAATGCGTGGAAAAGGGTTGGGATATCAATTGCTTGAAGCTTCAATGGCTCAACTCAATAATGATCCCGTACAAATCTTTTTAGAGGTCCGAGAAAGTAATAAGGCTGCGATTGCACTATATGAGAAATCCGGATTTCATCAAATTGATATGCGTAAAAACTATTATCCAACATTAGCTGGTGGAAAAGAGCATGCCATCATTATGGTAAAGGCATGCAGTGATAATTTTGCAGATTTATTCAAGTGACAAAATTCAATACCCTACTTTACGATAAAGTTATTCCATTCAGAGGGAAGTGTCGTCATCAGCATATGACCTAATTGATCGATTTCTTCGTTGCTGAGCATTTTATTAACACGTCGCCATTGACCATCCAGTAATAATTCAAAAGGCGCATATTGGGACTTATAGTTCATTTTGAATGAATGGGGTACCCAATATCCTAAATATACAAACTCTTGATTGTGCTGCTTTACATATTCAATTTGCTTAAGGACTGCAAAAACGCCTAAAGAACGTTTGGATTCATCTGGATCAAAAAATGTATAGACGGCGGATACTCCATCATCTAATACATCGCAGGTTGAGACACAAATGAGTCGATCATCTTTCCAAAGTTCTATAAAGAAACTATTGCTACAACTGTGAATCAAAAACTTCTCGAATTGATCATAGCTAGGGGGGAACATATCTCCATCTGAATGACGCTCATTGATGTAACGTTCATAGAGTTGATAGTGTAAATCAGTAGCATCTTGAGTTTGGGTTATTCTAACTTCTAAGTCTTGATTACGTTTCCAAGCTTTCTTTTGTTGACTGTTCATTTTAAAAGCATCAACAGGTACACGACATGAAAGGCATTGTCGACACAAATGACATTCAGGTCGATAGACAAAATCTCCGCTTCTTCGAAATCCTACACGAGACAATTCTGATAAAGTTACAACGTCGATTTTATGAGCAGGATCTAAAAAGACCATCCGTGCTGATTTCTCGGGAAGATAACTGCAGTCATGCGGTGGTGTAATGTAATACTGCAATTCATTTAATAGGGACTGGGGTTGATAAGAATTCATATTGTCCCTCCTATTTCTCAATCCATGAGTCGTTGATCAAATGCTATTGTTTTACTTGAAAATACACCGTCTTTATACTTTTGCCAATCAATCTGAGGCTGTTTTATCACATCTTGTAACGAATTAAGGTAGTCTTGGCGAGAAATTGTGCAAGCACCTAAGCTCATGAGATGATCATTCACCAATTGACAGTCAACCCAGGGTACCTGGTTTTCAAGGCTAATCAACATGAGGGTATAAAAAGCCATTTTTGAAACATCAGTCTCTCGACTAAACATGGATTCACCAAAAATACCCTGACCTATAGAGACACCATAGAGCCCGCCGACAATCGAATTTTCTCTGCGTACTTCGACACTATATGCATAGCCTGACTCAAATAATGAACAGTAACCCTGAATGATATCTTCAGTAATCCATGTTTCATTGGCATAACTTCGTGGTAATGAGCAAGAACGTATCACATGTTCAAAATCACGGTTAATGGTAATCGTATAATCATGTTTTTTCATGTTACGAATGAGTGATTTACTTGGATGGTATGACGAAGGGTAGATAATGCAGCGAGGTTCTGGACTCCACCAGCAGATCGGCTCACCTTCGGAAAACCAAGGAAATAAACCATGTGTATAAGCTTCAAATAATGTAGAAGGGGAGAGGTCAGCACCTATACAGATTAGTCCTTGACCTTCGGGATCGGATTCAATTGGATTAGGGAAAATAAATTCAGAAGGAGGGAGCATAGGGATTAAGTTCTAAAAATAATAATGAAAAACCGAAGATAAAAATGTTTAAAATGATTATGCCAAGTTGAAAGAATAAAAAAACCACCCGAAGGTGGTTTTTTGGGTTTTTAAATAAATATTAGTTGTCTAAATATTTCTCAGCGTCTAAAGCAGCCATACAACCTGAACCTGCTGATGTAATTGCTTGGCGGTAGATATTGTCTGCAACATCACCTGCAGCAAATACGCCTTCAACAGAAGTCGCAGTTGCATTACCACGTGTACCACTTTGAACTTGGATATAACCATCACGTAGTTCAAGCTGACCTTCAAACATTGCAGTATTAGGTTTGTGACCTATAGCGACGAACAATCCAGTCACTTCAACGTTTTGTGTTGTAGTATCAGTTGTAGATTTCAAGCGAACACTAGTAACGCCATCTTGAGGGTTACCAAGTACTTCTTCAACTTCATGGTTCCAGATGATGCTGATTTTGCCTTCTTTCTCTTTTACAAAAAGATGATCTTGAAGGATTTTTTCAGAACGTAATTTATCGCGACGATGTACAAGTGTTACATGTGAAGCAATGTTTGATAAATAAAGCGCTTCTTCAACCGCAGTGTTACCACCACCGACAACCATGACTTTTTGATTTTTATAGAAGAAACCATCACAAGTTGCACACGCACTCACACCTTGACCCATATAAGCAGCTTCGGATTCTAATCCTAAGTATTGAGCCGTAGCGCCTGTTGCAATGATCAAAGCATCACACGTGTATTCTTCCATATCACCTTTTAAAACGAATGGACGTACATTTAAGTCAACTTCGTTAATGTGATCGTAAACCAATTCAGTACCAAAACGTTCTGCGTGAGCTTGCATACGCTCCATTAAAGCAGGACCTGTTAAGCCTTCAGGATCACCTGGCCAGTTATCAACTTCTGTAGTTGTAGTGAGCTGACCACCCAATTGCATACCAGCGATCAAAGTTGGTTTTAAATTTGCTCGTGCAGCATATACAGCTGCGCTATAACCTGCAGGACCAGAACCTAAAATAATCAATCTTGAGTGACGAGCGCTCATGTATAAGCATCCTTTTAATTTGATATATCGATTTACTGAAAATTATACGTGAAACTTCACCACAGTTGTGTGGAATGAATGTGGATTATATTGATCAACTAAATCGAATTGAGCTATATAGTTAAAAGTGTTAACAAGGAAACCTTAGAAAGCTGCACCTTTTTTTAATGAACAGGTGCATAATAGTAAGTTTTCTATAATGAAGAAATTGTTCCATTTCAACATTAGAACATTAATGAATAATCGTTTACAGGACAGTATATGACTGCGGTGTCGAGTGTATATGCACAGCGCTTAGTTTTAACATTCTTCTTAATATCATTTGGTATTTATCTGTTTTTAGCAACAGTGACTTATACGCCATTTGATCCGGGTTGGATGCATATTTCGAGTGATACTCAACAAGTTTCAAATGCAAGTGGTGTCGCAGGTGCTTGGATTGCAGATCTCTTATTTGGATTTCTGGGCTGGGCAAGTTTACTGATCCCAATTTATTTATTCATTGAAGCGATTCAAGTGTGGTGGCCAAGAAGTTTTTTGAGTCGTCCATTTCGTTTTGCTGCTCAATTTTTCATTCTACTTACCGTCGCGAGTTTGTTTTATTTACTTTGGTCAGTGCCTGCAGATACGCTTGCTAACGCTTCAGGTGGAATCATTGGTTACGAATTGGGTGAGAGTTTAAAACAGCTTTTGACGATTTATGGCGCCGTTTTTTTTCTGATCGTACTCAGCATCGTTCTAATCACACTGGCTTTTGGTATTCAGTGGAACAAGACATGGTCTACTTTGAAGGCGACACCCGCTTATTTGCAAGATTTATTCTATAAAAATGTACCTGAGACTGAATCAGCTTATGATTTGACGACTCAGCCAAAAGCGAAAAAAGAAATTGAACCTCCTGTAAAAGATTCAGCTCCAGTCCCTCATCAAGCTGAGCTCAATGATGTCAGTCATTTAGAAGAAATAGATCAATTACAAGCGCGTCATGAACGTACTGCTGAAAAACTATTTGAAGATATGCGTTTCCAAGTGTCTCAACAAAATCATCGTTTTGATGAAGATGATGAGGCAGAGCTCGAGCGTACCATCGCGAAAGCGCATGAGTTAGAGCGTGAGAGTCAACGTATTGTTCCAACGGGTGAAGTTTGGAAAGCCTTGCATAGCGATGAAGATCATAAAAGAGAAATTGATGAGCTTTTGCGCGCAGCAGAGGAGGATCAGCTTGATCAACGTACTTCAGAAATTAATGATTTAAGTAAAAACGTTCGAGTAGAGCAGCGCTCAACTGTTCAAGATACTGCTTTGGACTGGAATGATGATCAAATCTTTGATGAATTGCTTGAAGTTGTTCCACAAGGACAGCACGCCAAAGATATTCATACTCCTTTTCATCATCAAACAAATCCTTCAGGTCAATCTGCTGATGATCAAAATACAGCATCCCTAATCCAAAATACCTCAGCTATTGGTGCAAGTGCTGTATACGCAAGTCAATCGAGCGCAGCGGCGGAAGCGATCACTAAAGCAGATCTGTTAGCTTCTGAGCTTGATGGTCTTGCATCACTTGCGGATGAAGCAGAAGCTTTGTCTAATCCAGAGGTCAAGCGTCCAAATTTGGTGACGCCAAATATTAAATTTATGACTTCACCTAAGTCAGATACAGTCGCAGAATATGAATCAGAGCAAGGTATTATTGCTCCATCACCACAAAATATGGTTGAGCAAGAGGGATCATTAATTCCTGTTGCTAAAGTGAGTGATGAGGAAAAACAACGTATATCTTCAGATAAGGATGCTTTTAGAGAAGCTTGGCAAGAAACGGTAGGTAAGCCCGAAGTTGAAGAGGATGAGTTTGATTTCGATGCGCCATTAACAGATGCTGCTGGTCGTCCAATGTCTCGTGCAATGCAAGTTGCTGAGCGCCGTAAAGATTTATCACCACTTCCTGGTTTGGATTTACTTGATGAAGTAGACCCAAATAAAAAAGTAAACTTCACTGCAGAGCAATTATCAAGATTATCAGAACTGTTAGAAATTAAATTACAAGAGTTTAATGTCAAAGCGAAAGTGATTGAAGCTCAACCGGGTCCTGTCGTGACCAGATTTGAACTGGATCTTGCGCCTGGTGTGAAAGCCTCGAAAGTAACTAATATTTCTCGTGACTTAGCACGATCAATGTCGATGGCATCAGTACGTGTTGTTGAGGTGATCCCTGGAAAACCTTACATTGGCATTGAAGTTCCGAATAGTACACGTGAGATGGTGCGCCTGATTGAATTGGTACAAATTCCAAAATTTAAAGATCCAGATGGAATCTTATCCATGGCCATGGGTAAAGATATTTCTGGCAACCCAGTCATTACTGAGTTGGGCAAGGCACCACATATGTTGGTTGCCGGTACCACAGGTTCAGGTAAATCTGTTGCTGTAAACTCGATGATTCTATCGATGCTTTTAAAATATACGCCAGATCAATTGCGTCTTATTTTGATTGATCCTAAACAACTTGAATTGGCGAACTATAACGATATTCCGCATTTACTCACGCCTGTTGTGACTGACATGAAAGATGCAGTCAGTGCTTTAAATTGGTGTGTGAATGAGATGGAGCGTCGTTATAAGCTGATGTCGTTCTTAAAAATACGTAAATTGAGTGACTATAACCGTAAAGTTGAAGAAGCAATTGCCAATGGTGAAGATCTATTTGATCCAACTTGGAAAGCCAGTGAGTCAGTTGCTGGAGAACGTGCACCTAGACTTACACCATTGCCTTCGATTGTGATTGTTGCAGATGAATTCGCAGATATGATCATGCAGGTGGGTAAGAAAGCGGAAGAAATGATCACTCGTTTAGCTCAAAAATCACGTGCTGCTGGCATTCATTTATTACTTGCGACACAGCGTCCATCCGTCGATGTAATCACGGGCTTAATTAAGGCGAATATACCGACGCGTGTTGCGCTACGTGTAAACTCTAAAATTGACTCGCGTACGATTTTGGATGCGGGTGGTGCAGAAGATTTGCTTGGACATGGTGATATGCTGTTCTTAGGACCAGGTAAAATTGAGCCTGAGCGTGTGCATGGTGCATTTATTGCCGATGACGAAGTGAACCGTATTTGTGATGCCTGGCGTGAGCGTGGTGCACCAAACTATGTGGATGAAATTCTCACCCCATTTGATGAAGAGCCAGCATCACGTGGCTTTGAGGATGGTGATGGTGCTTCTGACCGTGACGCACTTTATGATCAATGTGTTGCTTTTGTTTTAGAAACCCGCAAAGCATCCACTTCATCTTTACAGCGTAAGTTTAGTCTGGGTTATAATCGTGCCGCACGTATTATTGACCAAATGGAAGAAAACGGTATCGTGAGTGCAATGGGCGCAAATGGTAAACGTGAAATTTTAGTTTAACGAAGACTGACTCAGAAAAAGCAACCATAGGTTGCTTTTTTTTTATTTAACTCAAAAAAGTGTTGTTTTTGGGGGTAGTCCATTGGCTGGCAAATGTGATCAGTTCACTCACAGAGTGAACATTCAAGCTTTGATAAACTGACTTGACACAATCTTTAAATACCGCAGGGCTAATGGATAATTTTTGTAAAATTTCACTTTTATTCATGCCTGTAATTAACGAAAAAGCCACTTGGCATTCTCGGGGGGATAGATCAAGTGCTTCTAGTTTTTTTAAAATAATGAGGGAGCGTGGTAATGAGCGCTTTAAGTATAAGGCGATATTTGTATCGGTTGTATTTTGACTACTTAACCATTCAGCGCGAAGGGTTAATATTCCATTAGGAATGGTCAAACTAAGCTTGGGGATTTGTTGCCCATATTTAAGCTCATTGATGACTTGATAGCATGATTTTGGCAACGCTTTATATGGTTCCCAAAATTCATAATGTATCGGGAAGAGATTCAGTAAATCCTTTGCAGCATCAGTCATCATGACTAAATCATTTTGAGAATTCACGATTAACAACGCTTGATCTGATTCAATTACATCGTTGCCATCCTCCATTTGATTGTTAAGCGCATATTCGATATAGACACCAGCTTGTTCTAATAAACGATGATCTTGTAATTGGAAGGGTTGTGACATACGCCTATAGAGGGTAATACCTCCTGCAGGAATATGATTGCGTTCTAATCTTAAATCTAGTGTATGGTGAAGACCGCTTTGGCGCACAATCATCTGGTAGGTTAAGCTATGAAAATACGGATCATCTGGGCGTAAAAGATTTCCGACTTTGGGTAACATAGGGCAGTTGAGCCAGCGGATATGGCTTTCGGTTTTTAAGTTTAAGAATAATTCAGTATTTTCTTGGACATACCTCATCGACTGAGGGTTAAGATTTTTGTAATACAGTATATAAGGTTCACCATTTGGATAGGTCAGTGCCATACCGTAGGCATCATGTGGAATCAAAAAATTCAAATAGTCAAAAATACTGGGCGCAATGGTAAGGAGCGGAAGTTGAGTACAGCAAAGATTTCTCAGGCGATGGAGGGTGCCGAGCCTTGTTCGATCACTTTTACGAAAACTTATTGAATTCATCTTCGATTGAACTGTTTTGATTATAACAAATTCAAATTATAGATTTTTTTAAAAAAATTGAGATAAAAAAGTAAATATTAATCATTTTTTCACAAAAATATTTTTTTCATCCCCCTTAAAGGGGGGCTTCTAGATTATCAGCTTTATGGTTTGATTTTCCTCATTATAAAAGGTCTTTCTTGCAAACTATGGAAAACCTGCAAGTGACATGACCATGTCAAAAACTAAGGGGAATTACATGAACCATATATACCGAGTTATCCGTAATCGTAATGGAAAATTAGTCGTAACAGGGGAACTTGGACGTACACGTTTTGCACAATCTTTAAAAAATATTGGAATGACGACAGGTTATCTGATTTTAATTGGGGCATTAACCGCAATGACGAGTCAGGTGCAAGCTGATGAATGTGAGGGTTCAACAGGCACAGCGACGAATTCAGACACTACATCTTTCATCTGTGGTGAAAATAACTCAGTGGTTGCACCGAGCAGTGTGGTTATGGGACAAAGCAATAACGTCAATATTGGGATGAATCATACTGTTTTTGGTTTGAATAATACGGTGACACCAAACGCTGTAACGACAACGCAAAATAATGTGGTCATTGGAAATCAAAACACAACGCATCATACAAGTAATATTGCCATTGGTAATAATCAAGTGGTTAAGGGGGAAGGGAGTATTGCGATCGGTAGTTCAAATACTGCTGAAGGGGGTATCTCTATAGGTATTTCAAATTTAAACTCGTCTGTAAAATCTGTTGTTGTTGGTATGAATAATACTCATGATGTCGCAAGTAATGGCTCGATGATTTTTGGTAGATTTAATGAGGTTGATGCGACGAATTCTTATGTAATTGCCTCCGACAGTAATGTGGATGGTAGCAAAAATGTGGCTGTCGGTGGTTCAATTATTATTCGATCAAGACCAAATGATGATCGACCAGTAATAGAGTCAGTCGCGATAGGTGAGCTGAGTCAGGTTTATGCGAGCAACTCTGTTGCTTTAGGTAGTGCATCGGTTGCAGATCGAGAGAATGTTATTTCAGTCGGTAGTGATCAATTAAAACGCCGAATCATGAACTTAGCGAAAGGTTTAGATACTCATGATGCTATTAATGTTGATCAATTGACACAAGCTTTACAAAGAATAGTAGGTAGTGAAGTGACTATGTTTCAGGGGAGTGTGATGCCCCTTTCATTTGAAATGCAAGGCAATACATACCAAAACATAAATCAAACTATTGGAGGGATTGATATTGAATTTACAGCGTTAAAAGACCGAGTGTCTGCACTCGAAAATAATGGTGTTGGTGGTGAAACAGGTACAGGTACCACTGGACCAGCTGGAGCAAGTGCGTACGAGGTTGCTGTGAGTAATGGATTTGAGGGCTCTGAAACAGATTGGCTTACATCATTAAAAGGTGAAAAAGGCGATAAGGGAGATAAAGGGGATCAAGGTATACCAGGTACAAGCGGTGGACCTGGTGGCGGTGTAGGACCACAAGGTGATAGTGCTTACCAAGTGGCGGTGAATAATGGATTTGTAGGAACAGAGCAAGATTGGCTGACGTCACTCAAAGGAGATAAAGGTGACCAAGGTCCTCAAGGATTGAAAGGTGATAAGGGAGATCAAGGTGATCAAGGTGATCAAGGACTTCAAGGCTTAAAGGGCGATAAAGGTGATCAAGGACTTCAAGGCTTAAAAGGTGACAAAGGTGATCAAGGATTTAGTGCTTTTGAGATTGCTGTACAAAATGGCTTTAATGGCACCGAACAACAGTGGCTAACGTCTTTGGCTAGTGGTGGAACTGTCGCAATATCTGTTGGAACAAATCCTAGTGAAAATGCAATATTACCAAATGCAACAGGTGAAGATGCTCTTGCAATCGGAAGTTCATCAGTAGCATCGGGTCGTGAGAGTATTGTAATTGGGGCTGAATCACAAGTCGCTGGTGAACATGCAACAGCTTTAGGAAATCACAATACGGTTACGGGTGAAAATACGCATTCAGTTGGTAATTTCAACAATATTTCAGGAAATAGTACTGTAGTTCTTGGGAATAATATAACGTCTGACGCAAATAATGCTGTTCTTTTAGGAAATGCTTCGTCTACCGATCGGGACAATACGGTTTCAGTGGGTTCCTCTACGCAACAACGCCAAATTGTTAATGTGGCAGCAGGTACAGCGGATACCGACGCAGTCAATGTAAAACAAATGCGTCAAGCAGATCAGCAAGTTTTGAGCGATGCACAGGAATATACGAATATCCGAACCAATGAAATATTGAATCAGGCCAATGAGTATACTAGTCGACGTGTAAATGCTTTAGAACAGAGTTTTGCCGATGAACGACGTGACACTCGAGCAGCTATTGCAGCATCTTTGGCTGTCGCTTCATTACCCCAGCCAACTTATGCTGGTGCAAGTATGTTCAGTGCAGCTGCTGGTACATGGGATGGTGAGCAAGGTATTGCCATTGGATTTAGTGGGGTTTCTGAAACGAATCGCTTTGTCTATAAAGCATCTGGAACCGCAAGTTCACAAGGTGATGTTGGTGGTGCTATTGCATTGGGTTGGCAATGGAAATAATCTAAGTTTCACCCAAACGTAAAAGTAACCTTAATACGAAACTATTTTTTAACAGGTATAAGATAGATTTAAATCAAAAAAGCCTGCTCAAGCAGGCTTTTTTATCTGTTTTTTAGGCAAATTTTGCTAAAACAGCAAGGAATTCTGCACTTTGGCGTGGGAATTCTGCGATCACATCATGAATACGTTTGCCTTCAGGATTTTGAGCGTTAAGATCACGACCATCTGCTATAAATTTAGTGAGTAAACGCTCATAGTCATTAGCACGCATATGTTTAAAAGCATGATAGAGAACATGAAAATCAGCGTTTACACCTTCAGGAGGTAACTGATTTAAATAGGCAAAAACACGCTCGTCTGACCATTCTTCATTGAACGTGGCTGGCTGTGATAATGCCATCACAATCTCCTTGGTATTTTTAATCAATAAAAAAGGGCAAAATATGAGACTAGATGAGCAAAGCACTGCTTTGTCTAGTCGCAAGACTTGAAGCTCTGCTTCAAGTGGGCGGAATATAGCTAATAGCCTATTTCTGCCACTCTCATATTTTGCCCTGATTCAATTTGCTTGACTAATCAAAAATCAGATTAACGTTCTTCAGGCAAATTGATATTCATTTCTAGCATTTCGATATTTGCTTCTGAGCGAACCGACATTTGTATATGCTGTTCATCTACACCACGCACATAACGATTCACAACTTGCATGATTTCTTTTTTCATTAAATCAATTTTATCTTGGCTTAAACGCTTACCTAGACCATTTTCAGATGCCACGATAACTTTTAAGCGATCTTTAGCTGTTTGTGCACTTGATGGTTTGTCATCACTACTAAAAAGTTTACTCCAGAATCCTGCCATCTTTATGCTCCAAATAAACGTGCTAACCAGCCTTTCGGCTTCACAGAGATGTGACGATATGGACGTTCTTCACCAAGGAAGCGTGCAACAAGATCGTCATAAGCTTGTCCAGCTGCTTCTTCAGTATAAAGAATAACAGGCTTACCTTCATTCGAAGCTTGTAACACGCTTTTACATTCAGGAATTACACCGAGCGTTGGCACGCGAAGGATATCTTTAGAAATATCATCGACTGTTAACATTTCTTGCTTGTCAGCACGTTCAGGGTTGAAGCGTGTGATACAAAGATGCTTACGAATACGACCTTCGTTATTTTCTACTTTCTTCGTTTTACTGTCCAACATACCAATAATACGATCGGAATCTCGGACAGATGAAATTTCAGGGTTCGTTACAATGATTGCTTCATCAGCATGGTACATTGCTAAAATCGCACCACGTTCAATACCTGCAGGAGAGTCACAAATGATGTAGTCGAACTCTTGAGAAAGTTCGTCCATAACACGTGCAACACCTTCATCGGTCAACGCATCTTTATCACGGGTTTGTGATGCAGGTAAAATATATAGATTTTCGATTTCTTTATCGCGAATAAGTGCTTGTTGTAATCTCGCTTCGTTATTTAATACATTCACAAAATCATAAACAACACGACGCTCACAACCCATGATAAGGTCGAGGTTACGTAAACCTACGTCAAAATCGATTACAACAGTTTTGTGGCCACGAAGGGCTAAACCTGTTGCAAAAGATGCACTGGTAGTTGTTTTACCTACGCCACCTTTACCTGATGTTACGACAACAATTTTCGCCACCGAATCCACTCCTGTTATGTTTATCCCCAATACTATAGGGGTTCTCATGTTTAGTTATACATTAAAATTCGAGTGCTTCAAAGACAAGCTCTTGAGCATCATTTAAATAGATATGTACTGACTTTTTTAGCATATGTGGTGGAATATCATCTGCAACACAATATGTTCCTGCGATAGATACTAATTCAGCTTCTAAAACATGACAGAAAATTCGTGCTGCTGTATTGCCACCGGCGCCGGCGATGACTCTACCACGAGCAGAGCCATAAATATGTATATTTCCTGAAGCGATGATTTCAGAGCCACTATTAATTCCAGCAGTTAAAATAATATCGCCGTGATCTTGTACCAGACATTGTCCTGTTCTAAGCACTTCATCGTGATACGAAGTTTTATGTGTGGTTGCAGGAGCTATGTGTGTTGGAGCCTTCTCAGCTTCAGGGGTATTTGCTGGGGCTTCTACCACTTGTTCTTTTGTTGCTTTGATGCGCTGCAAAGGACGATCAGCCGCAAGAACTGGGAATTGGATCGCACGTGCTTCATCACCCATTAAACCATCAACGACAGCCATGGGCTGTAACCCTAAACTGATGACCAATTGAATGAGTCCAATAAGTTCTTGTTCAACGGTTGTGTCTAGAATGACAAGCGCACCTTCATAAGAGGTTTCACTCATCATGGCACTTAATTGTTGGCGGATAACATTATGATCATTGGTGTCAAAGGTAATTCGGGTAAAATTCACCATTCTACCGGTAATCCGAATATCTGCCATATTCATTCCTTGCTTGCTTCGCGCTTTATAATCGAAGTAAAAATTGTTAATTGTGCAAATGCTAGTTCAATTCTCAAGAATTCTCTAGCGGATATATTAAATTAATAGAGAAATGATCATTCCTTGACTTGATTGTTTTTTGATAACTCTATTTGCCATTGTTTTACTGCCACCTGTTTTCTTAAAGACTCAAGACTTTCATAAACGACAGATTCAACGAGTTGTTCTAATGCATGATTATCAATATTGAGCTGGCTAATTTTTTCAGCAATGAGTTGATAATGCGCATTCGGTTTATCAATGGTTCCAGAAATAAAAGGTTCAACTAAACCGTCGGTAATATTTTCACCTAATCGTTGACCAATGTTGTGGATTTGCTGTTCTATACGACCACCCACCAATGGAATCAGCTTTAAGAGCTGTGTTAGCTCTGGTGTGTCTTCAATTGCTTTAATGACAATGTGACCAACGCCTTGCGAGATATTATCTTTTTGAAGTTTTAATTCGGTTGCTAAAGATTCTTGTAAGACTTGCGCTAATGTCGTGGCAAACATGTCTCGATGGTGATTCACCAGATCATGAATGATTTTTTTATGGGTTGAGCTAGTGTCTAACTCTTTTTTTACACTATCAATGACAGTAATCACCACACGATCAGAGAGCTCTTCCATGATCACGTTATAGTAAAAATTAAGACGTCTGAACCATTTATTAGGTATGACTTTATAGCCTAGCTCATGCAGTCTATAGGCAATCACTCCGACGCGAATTAAACGTAAAAAGCGAAGGTAAGGGATAATAGCTAATATTTCATACCAATGAATGAAGGGAAAGAAAAACCAACGCTGATGATGTTTATTGACGATTGCAATCAGCCATCTTACAGCGAGTTCAACAATTAAAAATGTGATAAACCAACTTTCAGTAATGATGACCCATGGGTGAAGCTCGGATTTATAAAACTCCAGAATTTGAGGTAATTGAACCGTGTCAAATACCCATGAGCCAAAATTACTCATTAAAAATGCATTGGCACATAGACAAAACAAATTGACTAAAATAATGAGCATCATAAAGATGTCATAAATCAGGAACATCTTCCAAAATAACGTATCGTGACGCTGTGGACGGAAAGTTTTTCGAGAATTAGTCATGCGTTCTGTCATATGCAATACATTCTGAGGACAGCTTAATTTACAGATTCAGCTTGAAGCTGTTGTTTTAACTGTGTAATTAACTGATCTTTTTCTGTCCAAAGCTCATCAACCCATTTTTGGAAACGAGCGCGATAGTCGGCATCATCCTCATAATTGCCGCTATGAACCCAAGCAGGAATTTCAATTTTTCTTAAATTCACGGCAATTTGAGAAACTTCTCCTAACCAAAAATCTCCATAACCTGGCACACCATCTGGATAGACAATGGTCATATCGACTAGTGCATCAATTTCACTTCCTAGAATATTTAGGGCAAGTGCTAGACCACCCGCTTTAGGCTTGAGTAAATTTTTATACGGAGATTTTTGTTGAGCATGTTTTTCGGGCGTATAGCGCGTACCTTCTAAATAATTTAATAAGGTAAAAGGTTGGCTGAGCAGTTGTTCACACGATTTACGCGCTTCTTCCATATCACGATATTTCAGCGCAGGATTTTTTTCGATTTGCGCTTTGGTATGACGCTTCATCATAGGAAAACCAAGGATCTTGAATGCTTGCCCAACAAAAGGAATAAAAATGAGTTCCCATTTCGTAAAAAAACGTGTGAGCGGCATACGTTTAAGACCAAAATATTGAGTAACAGTTGTATCTACCCAGCTTTGGTGATTACAGGTCATGATGTAACGACCTTGTAGATTGAGATCTAGATCTTCATCAATCGTGATGTGCCATTTAAGCTCAGGGAGAACTTTTTCAATGAGCCAGTTATTCGTACCAATCCAACCATTGGCGATATTGATATTGGTTTCATCGATTTTTGATGATTTTTTTACGAGTTTAGTCAAACCTAATGCAAGAATAGGTGGGCCACGAAAAAATGTACTTCCTGTGATCACAGAACCTACGGTTAAACCCTTAGAAATTTTTTTTAAAATAGGTTGTTTCTGCTTCTCTGCTGCCATTGCACAGTCCTAAAAAGTGATTGCATGTGATTGAAATTTTTAAAACACTATAAATCGAGTCGCTCAAATCACAAAGCCCGTTTTCTTAACTATGTATAAAATATGATGAAGCATTAACGAAAGATGCTACAAAAGATTACATATTGTTAATAAACTGTTTATTATTAACAAAATAGTAATGGTTAAATTGTTTCTAACAAATCATTATTCATCACATACAAAAACATATAAAAGGAGTCATCCCATGCGTGCATTAGCTATTTCAGCTGCAGTGGTTGGGGCAATGGTACTTTCTGGTTGTCAAACAACTGGTAACAATATTGGTGGCGTCGAGTATGACAAAACTGCATTGGGTGCTTTAATTGGTGCAGCAGCTGGTTACGGTGTTTCTAAAGGTAATGCGAACACTAGCCGTCAAAATAACCGTGCAGCAGCGATTGGTGCTGTATTAGGTGGTGCTGCAGGCGTATATCTCGACAATAAAGAGAAAAAATTACGCCAAGCAACTGCTGGTACAGGTATTGATGTAAACCGTAATCCAGATGGCTCTATTAACTTAGTAATGCCAGGTGCTATCACGTTTGATACAAATAAATCAAATATCAAGCCAAACTTCTATGACACTTTAAACCGTGTTGCACAAGTTTTAACTGAAGACAACAAGAGCGGTATCCTTGTAACTGGTTATACTGATAGTTCAGGTAATGATGCGATTAACATCCCATTGTCACAAGCACGTGCTCAATCTGTTGCTAGCTATTTAGCATCTAAGGGTGTTTCTACAGCACGTATTAATGCTCAAGGTTTAGGTTCTTCAAACCCAATTGCTGATAACACAACTGCAGCAGGTAAAGAACAAAACCGTCGTGTAGAGATTGCTGTTTACGCAGTTCAATAATACATGATCTTAAAAAAGCCACCTTCGGGTGGTTTTTTTATGTCTGAAATTTATTCAAATATACCTTCATTAAATTTAACGTTAGTCATATTCGAAGCAGATGACTATAATCGAGCGCTGAAGGAAAAGAGGAAAGAATATGTCATCAGCCAGTCATTTGAACGACAAGCAACTTGAAGCCATGAAATACACTCAAGGACCCTTGTTAGTACTTGCTGGGGCAGGCTCAGGTAAGACCTCTGTAATCACACAGAAAATTGCATATTTAGTCAAAAAATGCGGTATACCAGCACATCGTATTACTGCGATGACTTTTACCAACAAAGCTGCACGAGAGATGAAAGAGCGTGTCGGTAAATTGCTTGGTAAAGAGGATGGAAAGGGTTTATCTGTTTCTACCTTTCACACCTTTGGTTTGAATTTATTAAGACTAGAATTAAAACATACGCCACTTAAAGCAAACTTTTCCATTTTAGATGCTGATGACTGTAAGCGTATTTTAATGGATTTAATGCACCGAGATAATTTGTCTGGTGCAGAAAGTAAAGAGCTGATCGCAAAAGCGATGAAGATGATCTCAGATTGGAAAAACGATCTAATTTTGCCGGAGCAAGCACATACGACTTGTGAAACGGCTGAAGATGTTCAATTTGCGCATCTCTATCAACTTTATGAGCGTAATTTACGTGCCTATAATGCGGTCGATTTTGACGATTTAATCGTAATGCCGACACGCCTTCTTCAAGAAAATGCTGAAGTCCGTGATAAATGGCAAAACCGTGTACGTTATTTGTTGGTTGATGAATATCAAGATACCAATACCGCCCAATATATCTTGGTCAAACTGCTTGTTGGTGTCATGGGACAATTTACGGCTGTAGGGGATGATGACCAATCAATTTATGCTTGGCGGGGGGCAAAGCCAGAAAATATGGCCTTATTGAAGGAAGATTTCCCCAATTTAAAAGTCATTAAGCTTGAGCAAAACTATCGTTCAACCAGTCGTATTTTAAAAGCTGCAAACCATGTGATTGAGAATAACCCACATATTTTTGATAAAAAATTGTGGAGTGATAAAGGTCATGGTGAGGTGATCCGCATTATTACTTGTCGTAATGATGATGATGAAGCGGAACGCGTTGTTAAAGATTTGCTGACTCATAAATTGATGAATGGTAAAAATTGGAAAGATTACGCCGTGTTATACCGTGGAAACTTCCAAGCACGTGTTTTAGAAACACAACTTCGTCAGATGCAGATTCCCTACAAACTTTCTGGTGGTCAGTCGTTCTTTGGTCGTGCTGAAATCAAGGATATTATGAGCTATCTACGTCTCATTATTAACCCTGAAGATGACAGTGCTTTCTTACGCATTATTAACACACCTAAACGTGCCATAGGACCTGTGACTTTAGAAAAACTAGGTTTATTTGCGCAAGAGAATAATCTTTCTTTACTAGGTGCCGCGAATGATCAGCGCCTAAGTATGGTATTACCGAAGAAGGCGACATCTCAATTGGCTGAGTTTGCTGATTTTATCGAAGGTTTTACGCGTGAACTGTTAGATGATGATGAACCTGTGCCTAAAGTCCGCCAAATGATGGTTGAGGCAGGATATATCGACTACATCAAAGAAACGGCAGCGACGCCAGCACAAGAAAAAACTAAAATTGACAATATTGAAGTGCTTTATAGCAGTATTCAAAGTTTGATCAATCGTGCTGAAGATGTCGATGAAAAAAATATCGAAAGTGTCATTCGTAAGATGGTGTTGCTGGATATGTTGGAGCAACAGCAAGAAGATGAAGATATCGATAAAGTAAACTTACTGACTTTGCATGCTTCTAAAGGTCTGGAATTCCCATTTGTTTATATTATGGGGCTTGAGGAAGAGTTGCTTCCGCACAAGAATTCAATTGTGGCTGATACCATCGAAGAAGAACGTCGACTGATGTACGTTGGTATTACCCGTGCCAAACAAGGTCTGACTTTGACGCTTGCAGAACAGCGTAAAAATGGCGGTCAGATGAAACAAATGACACCAAGTCGCTTCTTGGATGAATTGCCACAAGATGAAGTCGATTGGCTAGGTCGAAAAAAGAAATTGGCTGAAAATATCGATCCAAAATTACAGGCACAGCATTATCTGCAAAATCTGAAAGCTTTACTCAAACGTTAATTACATTTTAAAACAGGATTGAATATGAAAGTTCAAGTGAAAGTACTCGACCAACGACTTGGTCAAGAATGGCCATTACCTACTTATGCAACAACAGGATCGGCAGGTTTAGATTTACGTGCATGTGTAGATGAAGCGATCACTATTGAGCCTGGTCAGACTGTTTTAGTTAAAACAGGTATGGCAATTTATATCGAAGACCCAAGTTATGCGGGTTTGATTTTGCCTCGTTCTGGCTTAGGTCATAAACACGGGATTGTATTAGGAAATCTCGTCGGTCTAATTGATTCAGATTATCAAGGTGAATTAATGGTTTCAGTTTGGAACCGCAGTCAAAATGCATTTACATTAGAGCCGGGTGAGCGATTGGCTCAATACGTATTGGTTCCTGTTTTACAAGCTGAATTTGATTTAGTTGACGAATTCAAGGCAAGTGAGCGAGGAGCTGGTGGATTCGGACACACTGGAAAACAATAGTATTTTGGATAAAAGCCTGTAAAATCAGGCTTTTATTTATATGTTGCAAAATATTAACAAAGATTATATAAATTGAAATTGGTACACGTTATATAAAGAATAACGATATTTTTTATTACTCAATATATTCAAAATTTATTTGGATCAACTCTCATCACGCTGTTCTGACTCAGCAGTCAACGGTGTTAATTAAGAATGAATACCCAACCACTTATTTTTCCAAGACAAATTTTCCGCGCTTATGATATTCGCGGAAAAGTCAGTCAATTGGATACAAGAACAATTTATGCGATTGCGCATGGGCTTGCTGCTCAGTATCAATCACGTGGCCAGAAAAGTATTGTGCTAGGTTACGATGCTCGATTGACTGGGCCTACTTTTGCTTGGATTATTGAATCAGTCTTCAAAAACCAAGGGATGAATGTCGAGAACATTGGATGTTGTTCAACCCCACAAATGTATTTTGCTGCTCGACATAAAAATGGCAATGGCATCATGGTGACCGCGAGTCATAACCCTAAACATGATAATGGGATTAAATGGATTATTGAATACGAACCACCTTGTCCAGACATGATTCAAAATGTTGGGGAGTATGCAGAAGGTTTCTATTTTCAACATGATCACTTTCCAACGCCACCTCAACTGACACATCAGATTAAATCAGAGTATTGCTTGGCTTATCAGCATGCTTTGCTCAAGGATATTCAATTAAAGCGTCCACTCAAGGTTGTATTAGATGGTATGCATGGTGCCGCTGGGCGTTGTGCTGATTTAGTACTACAAAAAATGGGATGTGAAGTCATTTCAATACGTTGTCGTGAAAATGGAGAGTTTCCTGATCATCCTCCAGACCCTTCACAAGCGAAGCATTTGACGCAGCTAAAAGAAAAAATTTTGTTGCATCAGGCGGATTTGGGGATTGCTCTTGATGGTGATGGTGATCGTGCCGTCATTTTGGACGAAAATGCTCACATTGTGTCTGCTGATCGCTTGTTAGCATTATTCGCATCATTATGTTTAAGTCAGCATCCTCATCATGAAATTGTTTATGACGTAAAATGTTCAACGATGGTGTCAAAAACCATTGAACAATTACAAGGCATCGCAAAAATGATTCGTACTGGCAGCAGTTTTATGCGCCGTTATATTTCCCAGTCCAAAGGTCGAGCTGTTTTTGGGGGAGAATATGCGGGTCATTATGTTTTTAATGATGGTCGTGGTTTTGGTTACGATGATGGTATTTATGCAGCATTACGGGTCATGGAGGCATTGAGTCAACTCAATATCACGCTATCTGAATATCTCGCCCAATTTCCAGATCGCTTTGGTACTGAAGATACCTACATTGAAACTCAAGATGCAAATCCGCAAGACGTCTTAGCCTTGATAGAGCAGAATTGTAAAAGTACTGGGGCTAAAATGAGTAAAATCGATGGTATTCGCCTTGATTTTGACTACGGATTTGGCATTATGCGAGCATCAAATACTGGTGAATACTTCACGGTACGGTTTGATGCAGATAGTCCATCAAAACTTTATGAAATTCGCCAGCATTTTGTAAAAATTTTAAATGAAAAATATCCTGTGCTTGCTCAAAGTATTTTGAATGCACACTAATGTAGGAATGAAGGAGAGGCGAATGCCACACCAACAAACTGGCATCGACAAAGCTCAAATTTTGACAGAAGCTTTGCCATACATCCAAAGATTTACAGGTAAAACACTTGTAGTGAAATATGGCGGCAATGCAATGACTGATCCTGCATTAGAAAGTTCGTTTGCCCGTGATATCGTGCTTCTGAAAACAGTTGGTCTTAATCCGGTTGTGGTTCATGGTGGTGGTCCTCAAGTCGATTCATTTTTGAAACAACTTGGGCGTGAATCAGACCGTATTGATGGAATGCGTGTAACTGATCCTGCAACTATGGAAGTTGTAGAAATGGTGTTGGGCGGAAGTGTAAATAAGTCTATTGTGAATTTGATCAATCAACATGGTGGTCGTGCAATTGGATTAACGGGTAAAGACGGTAACTTAATTCGTGCTCAAAAGTTGTTGATGGAAAAAAACCAAGAGGATGGATCTGTTCAACAAATTGATCTTGGGTTAGTGGGTGAAGTGGTCGGTGTAAAAACTGACGTTCTGGAAATGTTCACTCAAAGTGATTTTATTCCAGTGATTGCGCCACTCGGTGTTGATGAGGAAGGTAACACTTATAATATCAATGCGGATTTAGTTGCTGGTAAAGTTGCTGAAGCTTTGGGTGCAGAAAAGTTAATTCTTCTTACGAATATCAGTGGTGTATTGGACGAGAATAAAAACCTACTCACAGGATTAACAACACAAGAAGTTGATCGCTTGATCGATACAGGTGTGATCTACGGCGGTATGATTCCGAAAGTGGGATGTGCGCTTGATGCGGTGAAAGGTGGTGTAGTGAGCGCGCATATTGTGGATGGTCGTGTTCCACATGCGACTTTATTGGAAATTTTTACGGATCACGGTGTTGGAACATTGATTACCAATCGTTCTAAGTCGGCGCACTAACTCATAATCACATAATAAAAAGTCACTTCGGTGGCTTTTTGTTTGATAAGAATAATCGTTTTATGTCCCATATATCCGGTATAAAACATATTCAATTGCCATATTCATATTTGCAACATCTATAAGGCTGATGCACAATAAAACTGATAACTAAAGCAAAATGAAAGATTATGTGCCAACTACTTGGAATGAATTGTGCCACCCCTACGGATATTACGTTTTCTTTTCGTGGTTTTTCTCAGCGCGCTGGAATAACGTCAGATCATTCAGACGGTTTTGGCATTGCTTTCTTTGAGGATAAGGCATGCCGCTTATTTGTTGATAACCAATCTGCAGTCGAGTCTCCAATTGCAGAATTCGTTCGTAATTATCCGATTAAATCGCGTAATGTCATTGCGCATATTCGTAAAGCAACACAGGGAAAAATTACTTTAGAAAATTCTCATCCGTTTATTCGTGAATTGTGGGGGAGACAATGGATTTTCGCGCATAATGGTGATCTGCATGATTTTCATCCAAGGTTGTCGGGACAGTTCACACCAGTAGGTAATACAGATAGTGAGCTTGCATTTTGTTATTTATTAGAACATCTCGTACAAAAGTTTGGTTATGTAGAGCCAAGTGTCCAAGATGTATTTCATGCTTTAGAAGAAATTTCGCCAACAATAGCAGAGCATGGGACATTCAATTTTTGTTTATCAAATGGACAGGCTTTGTATAGTTATGCGACCACAAAATTACACTGGATTGTTCGCGAATATCCATTTCAACCTGCACGATTAATTGATATTGATGTTGAAGTCGATTTTAGTCAGGTCACGACACCTGAAGATCGTGTGGCTGTAATTACGACAGAACCATTAACAGATAATGAAGCTTGGTTTGCATATACGCCCGGCGAAATGATTTTATTTCAGGATGGTAAGCCAACACTACGTACCATAACTCACGTTGAGCGATTAGTCAGAGAAGCTCGTGACCCAAGCTTGAAGCGTGTTACTCGCGCGGATCAGTATTAAAAATTTAATGTGAAGTGGCTAAGATCTACACTTACTTTTTTAACGCCAGACTTTGATTTTAATGATTGAGCTAGGCAAAATAGCGTAAAACTTTTTAATGGAATACCTCATGCAGGACACCGCTATGTCACGATGGTTATCGCCGCTGATGGCATTTTGTTTATCATTTATCATTATTGTGGGTCTGGCACCAAGCTTAGGCTTGCAAATTGATCGACAACTCGATTTTTGGTTGCTTTGGTTTGCAACGATGTTGTTTTTAGCGTTGCCAATTATCTATTTAGAAATTGGATTGGCGAAACGAGCTCAAACATCAGCGCTGAACGCATTATCAAAATTGACCCGTGAAGCCGATGCGCACCAACGTTGGAGAGTGGTTGGTTGGCTTGCTGTGATTTTTATTCCATTCTTAGCGGGCGGTATATTACTTAATACTTCTAATGCTGTAGCACAACAAAATGATTTTGGTATTGGTTCAAATATTTTGATGGGTATCGCAGCATTCATTGCATTTAGTTTATCATTTCTTCAACGTTCTGTATTGGTTGTACTTACTGCGATTGCAACGATTGCAAGTTTAATCGCGGCTCAAGTTTTTGGTGTCCAAGTTAATGAGTGGCAGCTGACTCCTGTTGAGTTTAAAGAGTGGGGTAATGCAACTATTCTCGCTTTAGTGGCTTCTGGTCTCGGGCTTGGATTGTATTGGCAGACAAATCTTAATCAAGAGAAACAAGATGCTGCAACGCCAAAAACTTTACCGATTTGGCTAGCGCAACTGGTGGCTGTGGCTGGATTTGGATATTTTGCAATTAGTGCTGCAATTCCAGCATATATCGTTTTAATCGCAACAATATTTGCAGTAGCTTTACTCCTGCAACTTGGCAAGGAACAACTCGTACATCGTGGATTAGCACAAGCGGTGCAATATATTTTATTGCTTGCACCACTTTTAATTTGGGTATTCCCTGCAGCCGATCTATTTTTAACTCCGATTTTAATGCTTTGGGGATTAAGCATTTGTTTAATCTATGCAATTTTCGTGGGTTGGATCATGAAAATTAGTCATTTACGTAAAGCGCTGAATTTTAGTAATGAAGCTTTTTATAATATCTGGCGTGTGGCTGTACGTATTGTGACACCTTTAGCAATTGTGGTTGCAATGATTTCTTACTTAGGTCAATTGTTACCATGATCCAAAATGCAAAAGTTTGGGTTGCTTATGCTGCTGTAGACCAGCAGTTTCACATTGAACTTGAATTTGTGGAAGGCATGTCTGTTGCGGATGCTATTACACAAAGTGGTATCGCGTCGTGTACGCAGTTGCCAGACGAGTATGCTGTTGGAATTTTTGGGACGAAAGTACAAGATCAATCGCATGTTTTGCAAGCAGGTGATCGGGTGGAAATCTATCGGGCATTAACGATTAATCCAAAAGATATACGCCGTAAGCGAGCGGCAGCGAATCCAGTTGGGCGCTATTGTCGTGGCAATCGCTTTAAACAATTGAAATGATATGAAAAACCCCTCTTTGAGGGGTTTTCTTTTATGTCTAATTCTTTATAGTGGTGGCGCGTTCAAAATCGCATCTTTCGAACCTGGTAAACCAGGTTGAGTTTCTGGGATAGTTTCTAAACCTTCGATTTTATTCACGACGCCAGAACCATCGAAATATACTTTTAGATGCTGACCTTGAGTTGCAGGAATATTTGCTTTTTTAGCATATGTACCTGGGGTATAATTGTAGATGTAATCCCAACGTAAAGGATTCAAAGGATCTGAAATGGTTGGGCTACCAAGTAAAAAACGAACTTGTTGGTAAGTCATCCCGACTTGAATTTTTGAAGCTTGCGCTTGGGTTAATGGTGTTCCTTGAGGAATATCAACTTTGTATACACCAAAGACAGAACAACCACCCAGTAAAGAAGCGACGAATAACGTCAGCATGATTTTTTGCATTTTGCTACACTATCCCAAATTAATTATGATGCAATTGATCCAAGGATAGATCATACTGCATCTCAACTCTGTTGCATATTCCAACTTAAAATTTGTTGAGAGACCTTTTTATATGCCTATTTCAAATCAAGATTTACGCAAAGCTGGACTTAAAGTTACCCTTCCACGAATCAAGATTTTGGAATTATTAGAAAATTCAAGACAGCATCATTTGAGCGCGGAAGATATCTATAAGACCTTACTTGAGCAAGGCGAAGATGTCGGTCTAGCAACTGTATATCGTGTGTTAACTCAGTTTGAAGCTGCTGGTATTATCCAACGTCATCATTTCGAGAATAATCACTCTGTATTCGAAATCATGCAAGATGATCACCACGATCATATGGTCTGCCAGAACTGCAACAAAGTTGTTGAATTCCACAATGATTTGATTGAACAAGAACAACATAATGTTGCTGAACAACTTGGTTTTGTTTTAACAGGTCACTCTTTGAATTTATATGGTTACTGCGATGCGCCTGAATGCCAAGAAGCATACCGTAAAAAATAAATCTTGATTAAAGTAAAAAAGGAGCAATGATTGCTCCTTTTTTATTCACTATTGATTAATCATCTTGACCATCAAAAGTGAGGCGGGGGCCAGAATTCAACAGATAGTTTGGATCTTCTTCAGAGAGTTTGATTTGTAAGCGTAAATCATTGGCAGAGTCAGCATGACGTAATGCTTCGTCATAAGTGATTTTCTCAGCTTTATATAAGTCAAATAGCGCTTGATCAAACGTCTGCATTCCAATTTCACGGGAACGCTTCATGACTTCTTTAATTTCATGAACTTCGCCTTTACGCACCAAGTCTG
The DNA here is from genome assembly GCF_056779895.1 of Acinetobacter sp. ANC_7553. NCBI lineage: Bacteria > Pseudomonadati > Pseudomonadota > Gammaproteobacteria > Moraxellales > Moraxellaceae > Acinetobacter > Acinetobacter sp. ANC_7553. The sequence goes on from NZ_JBWYIV010000002.1 coordinate 26,044, forward strand.
AAATCAGTGGAGAATTGATTAAGATTTCAATTGCGGGATGACGTGATTTTTTATCAGGAGTCGCAATTAACTGTTGTGCAATGATCGCCTTCAAATTAAGTGAAAGGTCCATAAACAGTTGGCTGTGACGATCCGTCTCAAAGAAATGAATAATACGATCTAAGGCTTGGTTGGCATTATTTGCATGTAAGGTCGCAAATACTAAATGTCCTGTTTCAGCAAAACTAATCGCATAGTTCATGGTTTCACGTGAGCGAATTTCACCAATAAGAATGACATCAGGTGCTTGGCGGAGTGTGTTTTTCAGTGCAATTTCAAAGGAGTCTGTATCAATTCCAACTTCACGTTGAGTAATGATACAGCCTTGATGTTGATGAATAAATTCGATTGGGTCTTCAATGGTAATGATATGACCTTTAGAATTTTGATTACGATGACCGATCATTGCTGCAAGCGAAGTCGATTTACCTGTACCAGTAGCACCTACAAATAAGATGATCCCGCGCTTAGTCATTGCTAGATCTTTAAGGACGGGCGGTAGTTTCAGCTCATCAATACTTGGAATGATAGTTTCAATCCGACGTAAAACCATGCCAGGTTGATCACGTTGCTGAAAAGCGCTGACACGAAAACGCGCAGTTTTATCACGATTGGCAATAGCAAAATTACATTCGTGTGTTGCAGCAAATTCGATTCGTTGTCTTTCACTCATAATCGAGTGAATCAATTGACCTATGATTTCACCAGTGAGCTTTGTTTTAACTACAGGCACAATTTCACCATTAATTTTCATTGATGGTTCAATATCTGCACTGATAAATAAATCTGAAGCCTTGCGCACAATCATCATGTCGAGCAGGTCATTAAAATCCATTTTGATTCCCCTAAATCAAATGACGTTCACTTTTTTATAAAAATGATTCTGGTTGTTTAGCCGCAGTACGTGCAACTTGCGGGGTAATAATGCCTTTCGCGACAAGATTTTTGAGACTTTGATCGAGTGTGGTCATGCCGTAATTTGCACCGGTTTGTATTGCAGAATACATTTGTGCAACTTTGTTCTCACGGATGAGATTTCGAATCGCTGGAATTCCAATCATAATTTCGTGAGCAGCTACCCGACCGCCACCTGTTTTCTTTAAGAGCGTTTGAGAGATGACGGCTTGAAGCGATTCAGAAAGCATGGCACGAACCATGTCTTTCTCATCGGCAGGAAACACGTCGATAATACGGTCAATTGTTTTTGCTGCAGATGTGGTATGCAGTGTTCCAAACACCAAGTGACCAGTTTCCGCAGCAGTGAGTGCAAGTCGAATGGTTTCGAGGTCACGCATTTCACCGACGAGAATAATATCTGGATCTTCACGCAGTGCAGAGCGTAGCGCTTCATTAAAACCGTGTGTGTCACGATGCACTTCACGCTGGTTAATCAAACACTTTTTGGATTGGTGCACAAATTCAATTGGATCTTCAACGGTTAAAATATGGTCGTAACGGTTGTCGTTAATGTAATCCATCATCGCCGCAAGCGTAGTCGATTTACCTGAACCCGTTGGTCCTGTGACCAAAACAATTCCTCGTGGATAGGCGCAAATGTCTTTGAAAATTTGCCCCATGCCCAAGTCTTCCATAGAAATCACTTGAGAAGGAATGGTACGGAATACCGCGCCAGCGCCACGATTTTGGTTGAATGCGTTGACACGGAAGCGTGCTACACCGGGTACTTCAAATGAGAAATCGGTTTCTAATTTTTCTTCATAATCGCGACGTTGTTTATCATTCATGATGTCGTAGATTAAGCGGTGTACTTCTTTGTGTTCTAAGGCTGGTAAGTTAATACGACGAACTTCACCATCAACACGAATCATCGGTGGCATTCCTGCAGAAAGGTGCAAGTCAGACGCCCCGTTTTTCACTGAAAATGCCAGTAATTCTGTAATATCCATAAATTCCCCGAACGCATTAAAATCGTAATTATTTTGATAGAATAATAAGGCTTTCCTACAGCTTAACCAACAGTTAGCGTGCAAGAAAGTAAAAAAAGATGAATTAACTGAGAAAGCTATACATGATGGGTCTAGAGCAAGCGAGAAATAGTGTCATTCAACAAATTGAACAAGCCTGTGAAGTTGCTCAACGACAATCTAACGAGGTTAAACTTCTGGCTGTTTCCAAAACGCATCCTGCAGAGATTTTGCGAGAAATGTATCAGACTGGTCAGCGAGCATTTGGTGAGAATTACCTGCAAGAAGCATTAGATAAAATCAAAGCGCTGAATGATTTAGACATTGAATGGCATTTTATTGGTCATGTTCAACGCAACAAAACCAAACAGTTGGCTGAACAATTTGCATGGGTGCATGGGGTTGATCGCCTCATTATCGCAGAGCGACTCTCTAATCAACGCACCATTGAACAGGAACCAATCAATATCTGTCTTCAAGTGAATATTGATGCTCAAGAAAGCAAAGATGGTTGTGCGGTTTCAGAGGTCGAAGATTTTGTGGCTCAAATGAGCATATTACCTCGACTTCGATTACGAGGATTAATGGTCATTCCAGCGCCTGGCAATGTAGATGCACTCTATGATGCCAAGACACTTTTTGATCGGATGAAAGAGCATCATGCACATCCTTCTGATTGGGATACCTTAAGTATGGGAATGTCAGGTGATTTACAAGATGCGATTAGTGCTGGATCGACTATGGTTCGAATAGGGACGGCCTTATTTGGGGCGAGAAATTACTCAAAATGATTGGATTCAGTCTGCACTGAACTTTCGGGTTCAGTCACTGTCATTGTAAATACAACTTTTTATGTATAAAAATAAACCAATATATTTCACATAATCATAAAACAGGGAAGGATTAGATGAGTTCGTATTATCAGCTTTTAGAACGAAAAGTGTGTGATGATGGATCAGTAGTGGCTACGTATAAGTCGACCATACATGCTCAAGGTGCATGGAATACGCACGAACAGCATATGGCGCCCGCAACAGGGATTATTTGTGCAGAGTTGGATCACTTCTCAGCTCGGTCTGACCTAAGGATTGGACGTATAAGTTTGGATATTTTGGGCCTGATACCCGCTGGGGAGTTTCAAATTGAAACTCGAATTATTCGACCTGGAAAAACCATTGAGTTGATCGAGTCGACCATGTCTGCACATGGTAAAAGCTGCATTCAGGCACGTACTTGGCGAATGATGATGAGTGATACTCAGGCAGTCGCAGGATTAGAAGATCAAAAAGTTGCTGATCCTGACGAGGGGATCTTATGGGAAGAAATTAGAAATTGGCCTGGAGGCTATATTCAATCACTTGAGGCACGCCGTTTAGATCGACGGGCAGGTAAGGGCATTGTATGGCTAACCAATCCTTATGATATGGTTGAAGGACAAATACATTCAGACTTTGTGAAGTTGATGGGAATGGTCGATACAGCGAATGGAATTGTCACACGACAAGGTTGGCCGTTTAACTATACTTTCCCAAATTTAGATTTACAGATACATCTCTATCGTATGCCAATAGGTAAGTGGCTAGGTCTGGAAACAGTGCAACAATATGGTGATGACGGTATCGGGTTAACTTCATCTATTCTTCATGATCTGAACGGACCTTTTGGACGAGCTGAGCAAATTTTAACTTTAAGAAAACTGGCTTAGATTAAAGCCGTCATTTGACGGCTTCAACTTATTATCATTAACCATTAACCGACAATATTAATGGTACTCGCACCTGCACCTACAGGTTTGACTTGAATCTGTACAGGAATACGTTCATGCATTTCTTGTACATGAGAGATGAGCACGACCTTACGACCTTGGCTTTGTAAATGATCGAGGGCATTCATGACCATATGTAAGGATGCCGGGTCGAGCGTACCAAAGCCTTCATCAATAAACAGTGATTCAAGTTTCATTGAACCTGATGCCATGTTAGCAATCGCTAAAGCAAGGGCTAAAGACACTAAGAAAGTTTCACCACCTGATAAGGACAAGACAGGTCGAACTTCGCTGTTCATATCTAGGTCAATAATGGCCAAACTTAAACTGTCAGGAATACGATGCAACTGATAGCGTGGCGCAAGTGGCTGTAATTGCTGATTGGCATATTCCACCAAAATATCTAAATGGTGTTCTTGAGCAATCTTTTTAAACTTGGTGCCTTCCTTATGCCCAATCAAATCGTAGATACGTCCCCAACGATATTCTTCCGCCTTGATTTGTTCTATTTGGCCTTGATACTTAGCATAGTTGGCTTGATTGGCAGCATTCATACGTAACTGAGTTTCTGTATCAGTGAATGCTTCTTGTTGAGCGAGCTTTTCCGTTTGCAAGTTCGCAAGTTGCTGCTCGAGCATGCTGAGATCATGTTCAGGCTGATGTTTTAAATGGGCTTGATAACGTTCTTCTAAAACTTGCCAAGCGGTTTTGGCATTCTCTAAAAGTTGTCGCTGCGTATTTAACTCATGGCGTATTTGTTGATGTTGGGCTAAATCAATGCTTAACCATGTCGTGATTTGATCTGTGGTCACGGTCGGATGGCTCAGTTGCCATTGCTGAATAGCCTGTTGTACTTGCTGTAATGCCTGTTCAATATGATGTAAATCACTGAGCAACTGCTGCTGTTGTAAATTGGCTGCATTCAGCTGTTGTTCAGCATGTGCAGTTTTATTGCGTTGTGCATGAACTTCATTGGCATGAGTGACAGCAGTTTCCTCTAAATGTTTTTGCCAATCCGCAGCATAACGGTAGCTTTGACCGGCATAGTCTTGGGTCAGTTCCGCAAGTTTCGAGCGTAACATTTTGCCTTGCTCAATCAGTTGTTCAATCTGTTGTGTCAGGCGTTGTTCGTGTTTTTGTGCTGCTTCAAAGCGTAGCGTCATTTTTTCAAGTTCTTGCAGTGCTTGCAGCAGTGATGTCTCTACTTGTTTTTGCGTCGTGAGCAATGCAACACGCTGCTGCAGCTGCTGTTGCAATTCGGCAACCCAATGTATTGGTGTGTCTTGCTGATAGCGAGCAGGCAGTAACTGCACAATAGGTTGAATACCTTGTTCAAGCTGTACACGACGTTGAATATTCAATAGTAATTGCTGTTGTTGCTGCTGATCTTTACGCCATTGCTCAAGCAATTTACTAAGTTCTTGTTCTTGCACCTGTTGTTGTTCAATGTGCGATTGCAGTGTTTGGATCTGCTGCATTATGCGCTGCTGCAACTGAATCGGGTCTGCCGTGTCGAGATTTAAACCCAGATGTTGTAATGCTGCTTGAATATGCTCGAGCTGTTGCTGAGTGAATTGCGTGAGCTGTTCCATACGCTGTTGTTGCTGTTCAAGTAAGGTCTGTACTTTGGATTGCTCAATCTGTGCTTGCTGTACCTCACGATTGACCTGTTCCAATTGTTGACGAGCCTCTTGCAATTGGTGCTCGTGTAGTTGCAATAAACCTTGTTCTAAGCGTTGATGATGGTCTAAAAACGGATGTTCATGGCTACCACAGACCATACACGGTTGATTGGCTTTTAGCTGTTCACGTAACTGCTGCACGTTTTCGCTATGTAATAGACGCTGTGCCTCCAAGATGCTTTGTAGTTGAGTATAAGCAGCTTCTTGTGTGGCTTTTTCGCTCAAGCGTTTTTCAAGGGTCTGTTGAATAATCTGCAGTTGCTTTTGTTGTTCAGCGATTGAGCCTGTCAGGTCGTGTGTTTCGCTGATATGGGTAATGACTTGATCAAGCTGCTGCTGTTGATGTTGCAGTCGTAATACCGTACTTTGCTGATGTTCACGCTGTTGTTGGATGTTTTTTAGCGATTGTGTCAAAGCGTCAAGACTTTCATGTTGAGCCACATAGCTTTGCAGACGTTGTACAATGGTTTGCTGTTGCTGTTCTAAAGTTGCGAAGGATTGTTGTAATAGTTCTGGATCTTGTTGATGAAGCAATTCATATTGCTCGACATAGTGTTGTAGCACTTGCAAAGCACTTTGTGGCTCTTGATCAAAGCCTTGTAAAAATTGGCTTTGGGTTAACTCAAAGTTGATTTGTTGCTGTTTGTTTTGCCAAGCCAATACGCTGGTCTGTTGTTGTTCCACAGCATGTTTTGACGGTTCTAATTCATTGAGAACAAGCTGATCTTTATCTGTACTGAGTTTTTTATACTGTTCAGAAATACTGTGAATGTCATGATCCAACTTTAAGCCTTTTTCAAGATGAGGCTTAATATCCAAACGTTGCTGCTCAAATTGCGCTTGGGCATGTTCATAGGCTTTTAAGCGCTGTTGCTCAGTAGTAGCTTGTTGTTGTAAAGCGACAAACTCAGCTTGAAAGGCGAGTTGTTTTTGTTGCACCTCAAGTTTTTGAGGTTCTAGACGTGCACGCTGTACATATTGCTCACGAATGGCTTGAAATGCATCAAGCTGTTGTAGCAATTGTTGTTGTGCTGCGGATTTATTTACGGCATCAAGCTGAACCTCATAAATCTCTTTTTTGCCATGGACTTCAGCATACAATTGATCACGCTCAAGATACCATTTACGTTCATTTTCAAGCAGCTTTTCTGATTGTGCCAAATGCACGAGTTGTTGTTTTAGCCGCTGATGCTGCTGATTTAAGGCTGCAAGTTGCTCTTCACTCAGAATATCAATATGACCGAGTTGCTTTTCTAAATCAGTACGTTGCTGTTTGATTTCACTAAATTTTTCTGCGGCTTTCTTACTAACCTCACTAAAAATTTGCGAATTGGTTAAATATTCGAGTAAGTCTGCACGTTCATGGTCTTTGGCTTTTAAAAATGCCCCCACTTCAGACTGTGCTAACAGGACTGCACGGGTAAATTGCTCGAAACTCAGCCCAATTAGTTTTTCAATCAGTGGCGTCACTTCCGAGATTTTTTGCGTTAAGGTCGTGCCATCATCTAAACATTGAACAAAGCGCTCGACTTTTAAATTGCCATCAACTTTTTTACGCGCGCGGCTAATGTCCCAACGCGCCAAATAGCGTTTTTGATCAAGCGCAATAAATTCCAGTTCACAAAAGCCTGAGGTGGTGCCGCGACGTAAAATATTCTTGGAATCTTTAATTGAAATGTCTTTGCCACCCACATCTTTGATACTGCCGGCAGCGCCCCGTAAACGTGGGATTTCATCATAGAGCGCTAAACACATAGCATCGAGAATTGTCGACTTTCCTGCACCCGTTTTACCGGTAATGGCAATCAGACCTGCCTGCGCCAATGGGCTATCTTCAAAATGGATGTGTTGTTCACCGGCTAAAGAGGCCAAGTTGTTTAAACTGAGTCGAATAATTTTCATGGCCTGTCCTTAGTGCGCTTGTTGATCCAAATCGTGTTGTGCCGCTTCAAGCAAAGTTAAGAAATCACGCTTCACCGATTCATCCTGCTCATAGCCCATTTTTTCCCAAAGGCTTAAAAATAATTTTTCAGGGGTGGGGGGCGCTAAATCAACTTTGTGACAGGTATCATTTTGCTCAGTTTGTTTTTGATAAATTCGAGCAATACGCAGTAAACGATAACGATTTGGTGGCAGTGCCAGTTCAATCTGCTGACGTAAGTCTACAGGCGGTGGGGCATCTGTCGTATATTCAATTTCTAGAAAATGACGTGCATTGAGATTGTCAATTTCGCCTTTTGGCAGGGCATGTACCGTAGTGATTAATTCAGACAAGGGTTCACGAATTCGAATCAAATCCACGGTACGTGGAATAATGTGCGCTTGATATTGAAAATGATTTTGTTCATCAGCTTCGGGGTCAATGGTGACTTCAACCACTTGATGTTTATAGTTGCGTTCACTAAAAGACAGTGGAATAGGTGAGCCACTGTAGCGAATATGTTCCTGTCCAACTTTTTGCGGTTTATGCAAATGACCGAGTGCTACATAATCAATCACATCATCAAATAATGCAGTGGATAAAGCCTCTTCGTTACCAATCACAATTGGACGTTCGGAATCTGAGGTTTCACCGCCTTGCATATGGGCATGTGACATCAAAATTAAGGCTTGATTGGGTTGTTTACGCGCTTTAGCTTCCGCAATAAGTTGTTGGTGTAAATAGGCAATCGCATTTTGGCTGTTGGTGGTATTTTCATTTAAGCCTGTAATTTCGGCACTGCGTAAATAAGGCAGGGTTAAGCACCAAGCAACGATATTTTTATCAGCATCATAAATAGGTACCAACAAACGATCGAGATCAAATTCACCATCCTGTTTGCCAATAATACCGACCGCTTTGGCATTGAATTTCGCTAAAAAAGGTTCAACCTGTTCAATGCGGTAACCGGAATCATGATTACCTGCGATCATTAAGGTTTGCATATGCGGGGCAATGGCATGGGCATCGGTGAGAAACTGGTATAACTGTTTTTGAGCAGATGATGCAGGATTGACCACATCAAAAATATCACCGGCAATCAGCAGGGCATTCGGTTGTTTTTGTTGAATTTGCGCAAGTAGCCAGTTTAAAAATTGTGTGTGTTCATAGTCACGATCATGATTGTGAAAAAATTGCCCCAAATGCCAATCTGAAGTATGAAAAAAACGCACTGCCATTACCGAACCCCAAAACATCTCAATTGTCATCTTATCCAATATCGGACTTTAAAACATCGAAATTTTTAACATCTCTATAAGACAGCTTTTAATCGCTATTTTTTATTCGATTTACTCTTTTTTCGTCTTTTTCTCTTTTTTCTATTTTTGATTCTCGAGTTGATCGAGATTTGCTTATGAGAAGAGGATGCATGCAGTTTAGCTGCTGTTAACGAATGATCTATTTTATGATGAAAAAAAGATTGGATGACTAAGGGTACCAATAGAATGCTTAGCCAAATACTCATATTGATGGGAATTATTTGATAGATATAATTCAAAGAATAGACTGAGACCGTAAAAATGAGAGCAAAGCAGGCTTCTGTTTTAGAAATTTGATCTTCTGAAAAACGTTTGATATGGATCAGCGTATTTTGTTTGACATCTGAAAAATAAGAACGCGTATATTTATTGGGCAAATAGCTGAGAAGCAGCATTAAGTTTTGAAAAACATATAAAGACGATAAACCGAGTAAAAAATATCGAAATAATAAAATTAAACGCTCAACCCAACGATGCTCAGATGTAATATCGCCCTGTGAATAAAGTTCTATAATTTGATCAATAGACAAAATTAAAATTGAACAACAAGTAAAGAAACTCAGTAGAAAACGGCTTAAATGATGATGCTTAATTTCAAAAAAGGCATGTAAAATCGAATAGAGTAAAAATATTAACAAGATTATTGTGATGAATGTCGATAATACTGTATCAACACCAAGCATCTGTTTTTCGAAAAACCAATAGCAAATTCCAAATGCGAATAAAAAACTAATTCCTTCACCAAAAGGTGTGGTTAAACTCTGATGATGCTCTAGAGAAAAAACTATTAAGTAAGCACCAAGATAGAAATAGACCCAAATTATTAATGGATTCGAGCTATTACTCTGTATAGAAATAAATGAAAGTGCACTCAAAAATAGGCTTAAAATTGAATAAATTAAGATTTTTTCTTTGTTTCTAATGATTTGATAACTTTGATAAAAAACACCACAGAGTAAACTGATGATTGTAAGCGGTATGTGAAATTGATGATTAATAAATGCTTTAATAAAAACAAAGCAATAGCAAACTAATACGATACTGATAAGAAAGCGAGTGAATGGATAATTCAATACATCCCAAAAGTCTGATTTAAAATTTAGACGTTTTTTTAGACTAATTTTATGTTTAATTTTTTCTTTATACATTGGGGCTAGGATTTATTCTGATTGTTATCTCATCTTTATGGATAAAAGTATATTTAGAAAATTTATTAAGTTCAAAAATAAAGCCGACGATTCGAGTGATGTGAAATCGTCGGCCAAAATACTTCAGTCATTCAAATTTAGGCTGCTAAACTAAATTTTTCTGCAAGAAGCATGATTTATAGGTCTCATTGGGGTATAAGGTCACCGTGTATCATTGCGGATGCCGGTGCAATGACTACGCGGTTGCTACTGACCTTGTACCCTATATAACGCATAAGGTTGTGATTCGGTTGACAAGAAAATTAAAAATATTTGATTTATTTTCGGTTATGCTTTGAGACAGGATTTTATCGCGTCTGAGAGTTATGGTTTCTTTAAGAAAATATTTTTTATGGTTCTTTTTACTTTGTTTAGGATTAACGCTGGTTGCAGGTATTTTGGCAGCGTTATTGCCTTCGGCAATTGCAGGAATAGTCACTGCACTTCCATATTTAATAGCGATGATTGTTGTTTTATATAAATTTATTCATCAACAACAACGGGCACCTTCGGATCAAGAACGTAAGAAATTCACATTAGGCTTTACCTTGATTTTTTGGGGCTATAACTTTCTTGGTGTTTTTTTAAGTATTTTATTTTTCTCGAGAAAAGACCCTGAAATTTGGCAGAACTTTTTACTCTATATCCAAAATTCCAGTTTCTTAAGTCTCAGTGCAATTATGATTTTGATGCTGGCGATACCATTATATTTAATTACCTTTTGGTTTTATGGTCCACAAGCGAAGCGCATGGCGAATAAATTGGTGGTAAATAAGTAATCATGAATTGAGCTCAAAGGCATCTTTCACCACGATAGAGTGATCAGATCATAAGAGTACTTCTATGTATCATCCTTGCGTTTTGGTTACTGGTGCAACAGGTTTTATTGGATCTTATTTGGTTGCATATCGGCTAGATCAAGATTATCAAGTGATTGGTTTAAGCCGACAGTCCAATCCAAAAATGAAGCATCCACGTTTGACATGGGTTCAATCTTTCGATGATATCCAACACGCTCAAATTGACTATGTTATTAACTTAGCGGGTGAAAGTATTGGTGATGGTCGCTGGACGCAAAGGCGAAAACAAAAACTCATCGACAGCCGAGTGAATACGACCGATGCATTATTACATTATCTGCTGACCCATCAGCAACATCCCAAGCGAATTATTTCTGGTTCTGCTGTAGGATATTATGGTATTGATCCTGATCAAGTATGGTCAGAAAAAAACAATGAGCAGGGATCATCTCAACCGATCTTTATGTCCGAACTTTGCCAAGAGTGGGAGAGGTCGGCTCTCCAACACAAAAATCAGTTTGATATTAAGGTCATTCGTTTAGGCGTGGTGTTTGGGCATGGCGGAGGAATTTTACAACAATTACTCTTACCGATTCGATTTAATCTGGTAGGTAAAATTGGTTCAGGTCAGCAGCCCTTAGCATGGATTCATATTCAGGACGTGATTCAGGCGATTGAATTTCTGATGTTGAATGACACTCCAAACGAAATTTTTAATTTCGTTGCTCCTGAACAAACGAATCAGGTGTATTTTGTTCGCACCGCAGCAAAAATTTTAAACAAGAAACCGCTTTTAAGTCTGCCTGATTCATTGTTTAAAATCATGTTAGGTGAGCAGTCTCAATTGGTTTTAAATGGACAATACGTTATACCAGAAGCACTTATTCAAGCAGGTTATACATTTCAATATCCAGAACTCAAAATGGCGTTGGAGCAACTACTTCCATCACATTAAACTTGAAACTTCAAAGATGGGTCATAGGGGCTAGGATCAACGAGGGTGGTCTGATTCAGCATGAGTTGTCGTAGTAACTGCGCTGCAGCTGGGCCCATGCATAAACCATTTCTAAAATGACCAAAATTCGCCCATAAGTTTTTCATTTCAGGCATTAAACCGATATATGGAATTCCATCAGGTGAGCTAGGTCTCAAGCCTGCCCATTGTTGCACAATCGGGAAATTTTTAAGTTCAGGTATGAGTTGAATGCATGCTTGGTAAATGGATTGTTGTGTTTTCAAATTTGGGCGATGTTCAAAACCTAATTCTGCCATACTGGAACCACAGACGATATGGCCATCTCGACGTGGAATCATATACATGACCTTGTACATACACATCGTGGGTAGCCAGTTTTCAGGGGTTTTGAATAGGATCATCTGCCCCTGAACAGGTTGAACAGGGATATTGAAATCGAGTTGTGATGCCCAATGTGCCGACCAAGCTCCAGTAGCGATAACATACTGATCAGCTTTAATTTGATGTTGATCATGCAGAACAATGGATTGCACTTGCTGATTTTGAATCAGTAATTTTTCTACCCACTTATGCTCGATAATCTTTACTTTTGAATGTGATTTAAGATAAGTCAGAATAGACTTTAAAAGACGAGGATTACGAACATTAGACAATTGTGGAAAATGCAAAGCCTGCTTGAAAGTATTAGAAACTCGTGGATTCAGATTTCTTAATTGAGTCTCGTCGAGTAAATTGCAATGCTGCATCGGCTCGTTATATTGCGCCTTATAACTGAGTCCAATCTCAAAATCATCTTCATCAAAAATTAACATACCTGAATCGTGAATTTCGAAATCAATGCCACTCCATGGTTGAATTTTTTGATTCCAAGATTGATATAACGATTTACCATGTTGTGCCAATTGATTGACTGCTTTGGGATAACGCCAAGGATACATAGGTGACAAAATACCACCACCTGCCCAAGATGCAGCTTTAGCTGCTTGTTTTTGATCAATGAGGGTAATTTCACAACCTTGTTCGAGTAATTCAAGCGCTGTTAGTAAGCCGCTAATTCCACATCCAATGATGGCAACGTGCATTTTTATCCACCTTCAAAATGACGGGGTGTATTAGACCATATTCAAGCTCTAATCGTGCAAATAATCTCAATGATGTAAAGAGATCGATGAGATGTAAGATGTTAAATGAGTGAGTTAAAAGTTAGGTCTCGAATACAATGATAATGATTTTAGTAGAAAAAAAGCGCTTTATGGAAAAGCGCTTTTGATTCAATAGTGTATTACAGATCTTTAAGCATTTTTGCAGCATCTTCAGCAAAATAGGTCCAAATTCCATCTGCACCAGAACGACGACAGCTCATCAGTGATTCTAAAATCACACTTTCAGAAAGCCAGCCGTTTTGGATTGCTGCTGCCAACATGGCATATTCACCACTCACTTGATAAACAAATGTTGGAATGCCAAATGTGTCTTTAACTTCACGTACAATATCTAGATATGGCATCCCTGGTTTTACGATCACCATGTCTGCACCTTCTTGAATATCTAGTGCAATTTCGTGAAGAGCTTCAGCTCGGTTTCCTACATCCATTTGGTAGTTATACTTATTACCACCTTTTAAATTAGATGCTGAACCCACTGCATCACGGAAAGGACCATAGAAGCTTGATGCATATTTGGCAGAATAAGCCATGATATTGGTATAAATATGACCATTTGCTTCAAATGCTTGACGAATCGCAGCAATACGACCATCCATCATATCACTCGGTGCGAAAACATCGGCTCCTGCTTCTGCATGGCTTAAACCTTGTTTAATCAGACACTCAACAGTTTCATCATTCAGGACATAACCTGTTTCATCGATGATGCCATCCTGACCATGTGTTGTATAAGGGTCTAAAGCGCCATCAGTGATGAGTACCATTTCTGGTAATTCTTTTTTTAGAAGACGGACAGTGCTTTGAACTAAACCATCATCTTTCCATGCTGCTTCAGCAGTTAAACTTTTGTCTTCTTGTGGGGTAACTGGGAATAAAGCTAATTTAGATACACCTAATTCTAAAAGTTTTTCAGCTTTGTTTAACAACAAATCAGCTGAAAGACGGTGAATATTTGGCATACTAGGTATTTCTTGGGTTTGATTTTGACCTGGTAGAACAAATACCGGATAAATGAGATGTTCAGCAGAAAGATGTGTTTCTCTCACCATCGCTCTGAGTTTGTCATTTTTTCGAATACGGCGCATGCGTGTTGCAGGAAAAGCAGGGCGATTAAACGTATAAGTCATCACAATCTCGATGTTTGGTATTTTACTTGGGTCTAATTGTAGCCCCCTTAAGGCGGTTTTTGGGAAAATGCTGATGGTTTTTTCTCATGATGTTAATTTGAGTTTTGTATGAACGATTCCCAAAAAAAATGGATGGGTAACCTCCATTTAGGTGCTAAACCTGATCTTGAAGTGGTATTAAATCAACTCACTCAAGTATTTAATACCTCTCCTTATTTCGCTTATAACGAAATGCAAATGCGTGTCGTAGAAGGTGAAATCCAAGGCTATATTGAGATGAAACCTAATCTCATTGGTAATATTTCTTTCCAAATTTTGCATGGCGGTGTAGCGGCAACATTACTTGATAGTATTGGCGGGATTGTTGCAATGGGCGAGCTTTACAAGCGTGCAGAGCCTGATATGTTGCCTGAAACTTTAAAGAAAGTTTCACGTTTAGCAACAGTGGATATGCGAGTGGATTATTTATCACCAGGGCGCGGAAAGTATTTTATTGCCACTGCTGAAGTCCTACGCATGGGTCGCAAAGGTTGTACGATGCGCATGAATATGGTGAATGATGAAGGTAAAGCAATTGCAACAGGTATTGCTTCATACGCATATTGAAAAATCCATGTATCTCTTATAAAAAAACCGCCCTTGTAGGCGGTTTTTATACTAAATATCTGATCTTGAACGTTTTAAAGCACTATTCCATTGATGTAAATGGAATTGACGTTGATCTTCAGACATTTTTGGCTCAAAAGCTTTTTCCAATTTCCATGATGCCGCAATATCAGACGGATTTTTAAATACATCTGCAGTTAAACCTGCCATTGCCGCAGCTCCCCAAGCCGTTGACTCCAAAAGTTGCGGTCTTAACACAGGAACATTCAGTAAGTCGGCTTGAAATTGCATTAGCATATCATTTTGACTCGCACCACCATCTACACGTAATTCTTTTAAAGGGTTTCGAATATCAGATTGCATGGCATTCAAAACGTCAGCGACTTGAAATGCGATTGATTCGAGAGCTGCTCGCGCAATATGTGCTTTATTTGTCCCTCTAGACATACCGCATAATAATGCGCGGGCATCCGTATCCCAATGAGGTGCTCCTAAGCCTGTAAAGGCAGGAACAAGTACGACACCATCGGTACTGTTAACTTGACACGCCAATTGTTCAACTTCTTGGCTACTTTGAATAATTCCAAGTCCATCACGTAACCATTGCACAATTGCACCAGCCATAAAAACACTACCTTCAAGCGCATACGAGGTGTGTTCTTTACATTGCCAAGCTAAAGTGGAGAGGAGTTGATTTTGACTCAGTTGAATTTGATCACCTGTATTGAATAACATAAAGCAGCCAGTACCATAGGTGTTTTTAGCTGAGCCTATATCAAAACATGATTGACCAAATAAGGCTGATTGTTGATCACCTAGAATCCCTGTAATTGGAATTTCTGCACCTAAGAGACCTTTGGCTGTATTGGCAATATGGCAATCAGAAGCCACGATTTTGGGTAGTATTGCTTTTGGGATGTTAAATAGTGCGAGTAAGTCGTCGTCCCATTGCTGGGTATGCAAATTCATTAACATGGTTCTTGAAGCATTAGAAACCTCAATTACGTGTTCAGCACCTTGAGTGAGATTCCAAACTAACCAACTATCAATGGTGCCAAAAGCCACTTCGCCTTGTTCCGCACGAGCTCTTAAACCATTAATATTTTCAAGTAACCACACTAATTTTCCAGCACTGAAATAAGGATCAATGCGGAGTCCAGTGGTGAAATTTATCTTTTTTTGTAAGTCTTGTTGAATGAGGGAATTACACCAATCACTCGCTCTGCGATCTTGCCAAATAATCGCAGGGGCTAGAGGTTCACCAGTTTTTTTATCCCAAATTACTGTCGTTTCGCGTTGATTGGTTAGGCCTAAAGTTTTGATATCTTTAGGCAGTAATCGCGCATCAGCAATTGCTTGCTGCACTACTGCGATTTGTGAACTCCAAATCTCTTGTGCATTTTGCTCTACCCAGCCTGACTTTGGTGTTCGTATTTTAGTTTCTCTTTGAGCTGTTGCATGAACGTTTCCATGTTCATCAAAAATGATCGCACGACTTGACGTCGTACCTTGATCCAGTGCAAGTAAATAACTCATAAAATATGCAATTGTGATCTTGAAAAAAGGGATTTTATCTCAATTATTCAACTAAGCGCATGTGTATGTGTAATTGTTGTGAAATTAGAGGTCGTATTTTCAAACTTTTATGCTATGATTGCGTTGTACTTTGGGGATGTTCCTGGCTTCGACGCTGGTGATGAAACTCATAGATGCATGCCGAGAGCGCATTTTCTCTCGTAAATAAAATTTGCATTTTAAATAGTCGCAAACGACGAATCTTACGCTCTAGCTGCCTAAGGGCAGCTTGTCCGCATCTCTGAATACTTGTGGTTAGAGATCCCGACTGAAGCGCACGCACACAAGTCCGTATAACATCAAGCCTTGGGGTGTTGTACTAAACTTAAAGGATCGCTCTCTTAACCCTGTTCGTCGGGTCTTTGAGGGTTAAAACAATAGACGATATCTAAGCATGTAGTAATCTCGAGTGTAGTGCTTGCGGACGCGGGTTCGACTCCCGCCATCTCCACCAAAATTCTTGTAATAAAAAAGCCACTTATTTTAAGTGGCTTTTTTATTGCTACATATTTGCCACATTTTCACTCCAGGTGATTTTGATTTCAAAGTTTTTAAGCTGCACTTGCCACGCTAAGTTTCGTAATTTCTTGCCAGTTCTATATTCATGCAACCATTTAAAATAGCGTTTGATCAGCATGTGTAAGCTATGCCCAAGTTGATCAGAGACAAACATTGGATTTACGACATCCATGAGCAACATCATCACATAAGTATGTCTTGCATTGTATGCAGGGCGATGACGTATAGAACACGATTTCATTGCTTCTACAAGACGCTCTCTCGGTGGTTTTTCATTAAATAATGGTTCCTTCATCTTGGGACATAGCATTACATAATCTGTTTGGTAGCCTTGATCCTTTTTAAATTGAAGCAAAGCTTTTAAAGCCAAAGTCAAGCGTTCATTCAAATAGACCTCACGAGAAGTATGTGTTTTGGTCACTTTCTTTTCTAAACCACGTACATGACTTTTGCTAACTTTGAATGTGCCATTGAACCAGTCAATAACACTTTTTCTGAGAGCAATCATTTCTGAAGGTCTACAGCCTGTCCAAAAAGCAAATTCAAAATACTAGCGACAAAATTTATCCTCATCATGTAAGCTTTTGTCGAGCCAAGCTAGTAAGGCTACCATCTCCTTACGTGTGAAGGGGGCAGGTATTTCTGCCTGAACCTTACGATTCTTAATTGTATGCATAGGATTTGGAGAAATCAGATTATGCTTAACAGCCAATTTAAATACCCCGCTTAGCGTAGTTGCACAGTTATTAAATGTTTTCGCTGTTTGAAAATCACGATCGATGATAGATCTGTTTCATAAATCACAAAACGATCTATCTCTTGCTGATTATTTGTACCGAAAAATTTAAAAATCCATACATAATTTGCGGACTAAAATCATCAACTGAAAGAAACTTTTTGATACACATTTCAAGCGATACACAGGCATCTTATAGTCAACCATTGATTTAATGGTTGAACTACTAAAAATGCTTGTGCCTGCTAAAGGTAGACTATCCAAGTTAAGTGAAGAAAATCAGGCTTTACTCCGTCTGAACTATTGGCGTGTCAGAGCCTACTGCTCCACAAATCTTCCACGATGTAGATGATTGCCTGATCAAGTCCAATCTATTTAATTTACCCGAGAGTCTGCCTGAAGGCGAAGGTATCGACTGGAATGTGGTGATCGTAGATGCCACAGAAACTCCAACACAAAG
The DNA here is from genome assembly GCF_056779895.1 of Acinetobacter sp. ANC_7553. Taxonomy (NCBI): domain Bacteria; kingdom Pseudomonadati; phylum Pseudomonadota; class Gammaproteobacteria; order Moraxellales; family Moraxellaceae; genus Acinetobacter; species Acinetobacter sp. ANC_7553. The sequence continues at coordinate 43,847 of NZ_JBWYIV010000002.1, forward strand.
ACCTAAAAAAACAGAAGAAAAGCTATAGTGGCAAGAAGAAGGCACATACATTTATAGAACACAGCAATTTCTGAGTTTATGCACGAGTCGTGGTGCTGTACATGATTTCGAGCTTTTCAAACGCAACTTGAATCCGATTCCTAAAGGTGCTTTTATTCATGCAGATGAAGGCTATCATGGAATCTATGCAATGTATCCAAATAGCTCATTGCCTCTAAAAGCAAAGAGATGCTGCAAACTAGATCCCGAGCTAAAAGTTTACAATTGAGAAATCAATAAAAGAAGAATTGGGATTGAACATGTATTCGGCAGTTTGAAAGCCTTCAAAGTCCTTGCGGCGCGATATCGTAATCGAGTCAAAAGACTAGGTTTAAGATTCAATTAAATTGCTGGAATCTATAACATGGAACTGCATAAAAATGAATTATGAAAGAATTCTATAATTTTAATAAACTCTTAAAGTGTAAATTTAAAAATTCTTAGATTCTTAAATGAAGTGCGACAGAGATTAATTCTTAGTAGAAAGAGGTTTTAGTTTTTTGTCAAATTTGTACTTATCAACTCCAAAAGAGTCTCACATTTATTGGCTATTTTGGGCTCAAAGATTTTCAACTGAATATATTGAAAAATAGAAATTTATAAATTAAAAAATTGCATTATATAATGTTATAACATAACATTATAAGCAATAAAAAATAACCTTAAATATCACTATGCGTATCTTTTTAGGAATGGGTCTCTTTGTAACTCATGTTGTCTTTGCAGAATCAACAGACACAAATCATCATCCAGCACACAGTATGAATACGATTGTGTTCACAGCATCTGCAAAAAAAAATATTCATGAAGCAATGGCGAGTATTGATGTGATTGATGGTAAGCAACTTAATCAACGATTTATAAATGATGTTTCAGATGCTTTGAACGATCGAGTAGGTCTACAAAATGTAGGTATCGGGCTAAATCGGAAAGGGGTTTCGATTCGAGGAATGAACCCGACACACACCCTATATTTAGTCGACGGACAACGAATTAATAGTTCATCCTCAGCCATTGCTCACTCTGATGGTGAATTAAATTGGGTTCCAACCGAAGCGATAGAACAGATTGAAGTGGTTCGAGGACCGATGTCTTCACTCTATGGATCAGAAGCTTTAGGTGGAGTAGTGAATATTATTACTAGAAAACCAATCGAAAAATGGACAGGCTCTGCTTCGATTCAATCGTTATGGAATGAATCTAATTTGGGTGGTGATCAGTATAAAACCAGTGCTTACTTGTCTGGTCCACTCATTGAAAATAAATTAGGTGTCAATTTCTGGGCCGAATTTAGAAAACGTGATGCGCTTGAAGATCCTACCAATTCTCGTTTAAGCAAACACGATGAGCAGAAAAATACCAAAGAGCATCTTGGTCTATTTTGGCAAGCAACAGATCAACAACAGATTGAATTCATAAGTGAGTACGGCCATGAGGATCGACAAGATTTAAGAGGTGGAACACGTAATCAATATTATCAAGTTGATGATGAAATTGAGCGGGCTCGATTCGGGTTAAAACATGAAGGTGAATGGAGTTGGGGTAAAAGTATTGTTAAGCTTTATCAAACACAATTCAAACGAGAAAGTGAGCGCAGTGATGGCGGAGATACGACATCTCCACAAAAATTAACTGATCAAGTGGCTTCGACACAGTTTCAATTTGATTTATCTAATCATCATTTAATACTGGGTAATGAGCTTCGTAAGGAAAAGTTGGAAGATCCAACGGTCAATTTAAAACAAAAAGACAGTATTACCCATTATGGAATTTATCTACAAGATATTTGGCAAATCTCTGATCAATTTAAAGTTGGATTTGGGGCACGTGGCGATGAGCATTCAGATTTTGGATGGGAACTGAGTCCGAAGTTTAATGCGTCTTATCAACTCAGCGATGCATGGACAGTCAAAGCTGGTGTGGGCAAAGGCTATAAAGCGCCAACTTTAAAGCAACTATCTAAAGAGTTTGAGTCTAATGCTGCAATGGGTGGTATGGGTATTATTCGAGGCAATCCTGATCTTAAGCCTGAAACCAATACCGCTTATGAAGTTGGATTACATTTCCATCGAGATAATTTTGAAACCACATTAGGGTGGTTTAGAAACAATGTCGATGATTTGATAGATACACAGCGTCAGCCTACATGTTCAGTCGCAGGGAAAATTTGCTTAGATTATGTCAATGTGACAAAAGCAGAACTACAAGGTATTGAATGGAGTGGTGCTTATCACATAGAGCCATATTTACATTTAGAAGCCAATTACACTTATTTAGACGCAAAAGATAAAAGTAAAAATATCCCTTTAGCCGATCGTTCAAAGCATCAATTAAATAGTTCAGTCATTTGGCAAGTGAACGACAAACTCCAAACCAAATTACGCCAGCAATATCGCAGTAAACAATTTCAAGCTGTGAATACACCACACAGTCAAGGATATATCTTCTGGCACATGTATGCAGATTATAAAGTGACTCCGAATTGGACAGTCCAGACAGGAATTGAAAATCTGACAGATAAAAAAATTGGCATGCAACCTGATCAATTACAAACTTTTAGTGATGCAGGACGTCGTTACTTTGTTGGTATGAATGTGAGATTTTAATGATGAAGAAATCTTTCATTCTGCATGCAATAGATCCAACTCATATTCAAAAAAGTTTGGATCTAAACTCCATCCTGCGTATTTTGAGCATCTTCTTATGTGTTTATCTCACATTAAATGTGGCTTTTGCACAAACAGCAGATGCTCAAACTAAGGTATTGGTGTTACATACCGATTTTGTGGCAAATACTAAATTTGAAAAACTTGTGCCAATTGCAGCGAAACAAAATGTGCAATTACAGCATTTACAAGTAAATCAAAATCAAAAAGCTGTTCAGCAATCTATTCAGCAGGCGGATGTGATCATTTTAGATGTTCCGCGACCGCCAGATCGTAAACAGGTTGAAGAGCTTGCACTTGAAAGTTTAAAGGCTCAAGACAAAGCATATATGACCGTTGGTGGTGGAGCACCGCAGTTCCAGAAAATTCCAAAATTATTTGGATTTAAATTATTAGATCTGTATTACAACGGTGGAGAAATTAACTTTTCACATTATTTTGAAGCAGTACATCTTTGGAATACTGAAGGTAAAAAAGCCACATTTAAGACGCAAAAATTACCAGAAATTTCGATTTATCACACCAGTGCACAAGACTATTTTGACAATGTGCAATCCTATTTAGATTGGTATCAACAGAATCTAAAACATCAGAAAAAATCAACTATCCAAGGACAAAATGCCTATTTAGTTTATGTGCTTCATCCAAGCAATATCACCAATTTAACGTCTGAAAAAATTGATCAACTCATAACGCTTACTGAACGAAAAGGTGTTGTTCCCATTGTCTTGCTTTGGAATGAGTCGAAAACCAAAACCAAACTTTCAGATTTTTTTAAAGATGTACCAATCACCGCAATGGTCAATATGACGCATATTCAAAATGGTCAGGACTTAGTTGCCGAGCTACAAAAAATGAATGTGCCTATGGTTCAAAGTTTGAGTTTTAATGGCAATTTTGAAGAATGGAAAAACTCGAAATCAGGCATACCTCCGCATTTAGCATCTATCTTTTTGAGTCTTCCCGAAACTTGGGGATTTTCTGATCCTTTAGTGCTGTCTTTAAATGAGGGTGGTCGCGAGCAATGGATTGAACCACAGGTCAATATATTACTTGAACGTGTAATTGCCCAATCCAAATTGAAGATTAAACCCAATAAAGAAAAGCAAATTGGGGTGATGTTTTGGAATTATCCTTATGGTCAAAATAATTTATCTGCATCAAATTTAAATATTCCGCTGAGCATCGAAAATATTCAAAAAAGTTTAAAAGAACGTGGATACGACACCGAACTGATCAGCGAAAAACAAATTATTTCAGATGCTCAAACTTTATTATCTGCATATTACCAGCATGAAAAATTAGCTGACCTACAACAGAAAGAAATGCTCAGCTATTTTCCTGTTCAGTATTATCTTGATTGGTTAAAAACCTTGCCTGAACAGCGTCAACACGAATTAAAAGAAAGCGCGGATATTCAAAAATTATCTAAACATTGGGCAGTCGTGAAAAGGGAGGGCGAGTTTTATTTTGCAATTCCAAGTCAGCGTTACGGAAATTTATTACTACTTCCTCAGCCTACTCGTGGTTCTAAATTAGGTGAGAATTACCACAGTCTAGACGCTGTTCCAGATCCATTATATTTAGCGACTTATCTGTATTTGCAACAAGCAACCGATGCATTGATTCATTTGGGAACACATGGCACACAAGAATGGTTGCCTGGAAAAGACAAAGGCTTAGCAGCGAATGACTATCCTTTATTGACCGCAGGTGCTTTACCGATTTTTTATCCTTATGTTCAGGATAATATCGCAGAAGCCATGCAAGCGAAACGACGTGGTCGTGCAGTTATAGTGAGTCATCAAACTGCGCCTTTAGCACCCTCTGGTTTATATGATGAATTACGAGATATTCACGATTTAATTCACCAATATGCTCAGCTCGATGAGGGTTTAGTCAAGCAGCAAACTCAAGGAAAACTGATCGCTTTAACAGAGCAAAGTGGTGTGCTTAAAGATTTAAACCTGACTCAGGTTCAGGCTCAGAATAATTTCCCTCAATTTTATACTCAGCTTCATGATCATTTGCATCGCCTAGCGCAACAAGCTGTACCCATGGGCTTGCATCGTTTCGGTTTGTCAGCCCAAGATGATCAAAGATTAATGATTGTTTTACAGCAGTTAGACTCAGACTATTTCAAAGCATTAAAGCTGGATAAAAATGAAGTGTTTAATGCCGATATTGAAACAATTCGTCAATCTCTAGCTTATCGTTATTTGGCGCATTATGTTTTAAATCCGGCTGAATCCACAGGTTTAGGATGGTTTAAATCTAAGGCTTCAAATGTTGAGGTTGATGCAGATATTCAAAAGATAGGGCAAAGTGGAAAACTAAAAGCGTATATCGAAACTGCACAAAAAAATTATGAATATTTGAGTGCAGATAGAGAAATGCAAAGTTTGTTGAATGCTTTATCTGGAGGCTATGTTTTACCGGGAACGGGGGGAGACCCGATTCGTCAGCCTGAAAGTGTCAGTGGACGCAATTTATATGCTTTTGAAGCCAATAAAATCCCGACTAAAGCGGCTTATGAAATGGGACAAAAAACCTTTGAGCAGATGATTGCGCAGTACCAACAAAAGCATCCTCAGCAGTACCCTAACAAAGTTGCATTTAGTTTGTGGTCTTCTGAAACGATTCGTCATTTAGGTGTTTCGGAAGGACAAGTTTTGGCAGCGCTTGGTTTAAGACCTGTGTGGGATCAAGCAGGTAAAGTGGTGAGTTTAGACATTATTCCACAACAAGAGCTCAAGCGCCCACGTGTGGATGTTGTGATTCAAGCCACCAGTGTTTATCGAGATCAATTTGATGGTTTTATGCGTCTACTTGCTGGTGCAATGGCAAAACTTTCAGCGCTAAATGAACCCAATAATCAGCTTTATCAAAATTCACAACAGATACAGCAATCATTAATTGCTCAAAAAGTTGATCCTGAACGAGCTAAAGCGTTATCACAACTTAAAATTTTTAGTAATGAACCTGGAGAATATGGCTCAGGTTTAACGAAAAAAACCTTGTCCTATGATGATTGGGAAAATGATCAAGAATTAGCAAATACCTTCTTAAATAATCTGCAATATGCCTATGGCGATAAAACGTGGGGTGAGCAAGCACCAGTCAATCTATTCGCTGAAAATTTAAAAGGCGTTGATGTTGCCATTATGTCGCGTTCTTCAAATGTGCATGGCGTGTTATCGACAGATCATCCATTTGAATATTTAGGTGGATTATCTTTGGCAATTCGTTCCGTTCAAGGGAAATCACCGGAATTACTCATTACAGATTTACGCCAAAATAAAGCTGAAGTCACCTCATTGAAAGCTTATTTGTCAGATGAATTACGTACCCGTTATTTAAATCCTGAGTGGATTAAAAGTATGCAAAAGGAGGGTTATGCTGGCACATTGGAAGTAATTAATGTGACCAATAATTTATATGGCTGGAATGTGACTGACCCTTCAGTTGTCCGTGCTGATCAATGGAAAGATATGTATGAAACTTACGTTCAAGATAAGCGCGAACTTGGTGTAAATGAATGGTTCAAACAACATAATCCATCTGCGCAACTCCAAGTATTAAATCGTATGGCGGAAGCGATTCGTCAAGATTATTGGCAATCTGATGATGAGACAAAACGAGAAATTGCAGAAAAAATTCAAGCGTTGCAAGAACAAGTGAATTTGCCTTTAGAGTCTGAAAAGCTTAATGAATTTACCCAAAGTATTTTGAAGCAAAATGACAGTGTATCACTAGAAAAAAATGCACAGATGACTGTAGTAACTGATCAAGTAAATCTTGAAAATTCATCTGAAACAAAACGCACAGCCGATGAGCAAAATACTCAAAATCAGCAAGCTATAGGACAAGGTTTAAACCCAACAACACAGACTTTGAAAGCAGCCGATGCCAATCAGTCTACTCAAGATCAACATCCATCTTCTATAGAAATACAAACCCCCAAAATAGATCAAAAAAATACTCAGAATCAGGCACAACAGAAAGTCAAAGGTCAGGCTTTGGAACAAGTCCAGAAAAAGTCGGAAGTACAAGATTATGCTTGGGTTGGTGCCTTCATACTGAGTTTATTGATTGGATTTGGTTTTTTTAAACAATTTATGCAACAGCGAAAAAAATAAGAGGAAATTTATGCAAATTTTAGAAGTCGAAAGTTTGATTTATCAGGCTTCAAAACTTTTCTTATGGCCTGTGATGTTGCTCATCCTTATCTCATTGATTTTTTCATTGGTTTCTTTGGGTAGCTTTATTATGGAATGCGTGTTCAGAACCTCTAAACGTTATCGATCGATTTTGATGAAATATGCAGAACAAAATCAATTTCAAGCCTCGACTGATGATTTAGAACTTTGGATTATTAAACGTTTGGAATGGCTAAGAATTGTATCCCGAACTGCACCGATGTTGGGATTGATCGCAACTATGATTCCAATGGGTCCTGCATTACTCGCTTTATCTTCAGGTCAAGCTGAACAAGTGGGGCAGAATATGGTGATGGCATTTTCTTCAGTAATTTTATCTTTAGTTTCGGCTTCTATATGTTTTTATATTTTGGTTATCAGACGTCGTTGGTTGCTTGAAGAATTACGTGAGTATGAAAAAGAATTTGAAAGTCTTCATCAAGGGGAAGCTTAATGCGATTTTTGGAACAGGATGAAAGTGATGATCCTATGCTTTCTGTTGTGAATTTGATTGACCTTTTTTTAGTTATTATTGTGATTCTAATGATGTTGGTAGTACAAAACCCGCTAAATCCATTTTCAAATAATAATGTCGTTGTAATTGAAAATCCTGGTGAAAAAAATATGAAAATTTCATTTAAAGAAGGACAAGAACTTAAACAATATGAGTCTACAGGTCAAATTGGTGAGGGCGAAGGAAGTAAGGCAGGGGTGACCTATAAACTGAATGATGGCCGAATGATTTACGTGCCTGAATAAAATGTACGTGTGATACAAACTCATCTATTAATCTAAACTTTAACATTTGATCTATTTTTCTAAATATTAATACATAATTTGCGGACTAAAATCATCAACTGAAAGAAACTTTTTGATACACATTTCAAGCGATACACAGGCATCTTATAGTCAACCATTGATTTAATGGTTGAACTACTAAAAATGCTTGTGCCTGCTAAAGGTAGACTATCCAAGTTAAGTGAAGAAAATCAGGCTTTACTCCGTCTGAGCTATTGGCGTGTCAGAGCCTACTGCTCCACAAATCTTCCACGATGTAGATGATTGCCTGATCAAGTCCAATCTATTTAATTTACCCGAGAGTCTGCCTGAAGGCGAAGGTATCGACTGGAACGTGGTGATCGTAGATGCCACAGAAACTCCAACACAAAGACCTAAAAAACAGAAGAAAAGCTATAGTGGCAAGAAGAAGGCACATACATTTAAAGTTCAAGCCATTATCTATTATAGAACACAGCAATTTCTGAGTTTATGCACGAGTCGTGGTGCTGTACATGATTTCGAGCTTTTCAAACGCAACTTGAATCCGATTCCTAAAGGTGCTTTTATTCATGCAGATGAAGGCTATCATGGAATCTATGCAATGTATCCAAATAGCTCATTGCCTCTAAAAGCAAAGAGATGCTGCAAACTAGATCCCGAGCTAAAAGTTTACAATTGAGAAATCAATAAAAGAAGAATTGGGATTGAACATGTATTCGGCAGTTTGAAAGCCTTCAAAGTCCTTGCGGCGCGATATCGTAATCGAGTCAAAAGACTAGGTTTAAGATTCAATTAAATTGCTGGAATCTATAACATGGAACTGCATAAAAATGAATTATGAAAGAATTCTATTGTTGAATGTCTTTATCTAAAAAATTATATACCAATTTATCAAAGATAGATGTTTTAAATACAACTCAGAGCTTTGCTGTATTCAAAACAGATTCAAAAGAAATCTCAAGTTTTTATGAAAATTAACTACATACCCCACCAGTAATCGGCTGATTCCTATTTTCTAAGTGCTTGACTGAACTTGCAATACTGATTGAAAGTTGATCAATGGCTTTTTGCGAAACAGTGACTAAAGTGTTTAAGTCTTTATTTTTTTGTGGAATTTCTTCATAAAAACTCATCCGACAACTGAGTTGATGACGTTGAGGTAATGTTTGAGCGTTTTTGGGTATGGATAAGGGGCGATTAGGATCATCATATCTTAAAGTCCAAGTCGCATTCATGAGCATAAAGCGTTGCTGATTTGATTTTTCGATGAAATCAAAGTTAGAAAAATCTAAGGCAATTCGATAAGCTGCTTGTCCACCAGTCATACCACTATTATAACGATCCACTGCACCTAATGTTTGCTGTAAACGCGCAGAAACAGCATCTCTCAATTCAGCCGATAAAGTAGATGTCCAACGATCATCGAACAATACTTTAGCCTGCCCATTTTCTTGTTGAATTACCAATGGAATTCGGTTTAAACGATCGGATAATCCAACAGGAAGCACCTCAATCATCCTCACTTTTAGATTTGACGAAGATGATGTTAGCGTTTGAGTGCTCAATGAATAGAACATAGGCGTAGGGGATGAAGAGCACCCACTGACGATGAGTGCAAACAAACCAACACTCAAGCTTGAAAGGACTTTTAGGTAGCAGCGTTGCTGAGATTTCAATAATTTATTCTCTGTCATCTTTCTTCGGCTCCGCTGTTTTTCCACGAATCAATGACTCAGGATTTTGTTCTATTTGATCTGCCATTAACTGCAATGAAGCTGCGGCACGGGTAATTTGTTGTAAAGCACGACGTAGATCTTGTTGTAATGGTGCATCACTTGCCAAGATGGTTTCAGAAGACTGAACTGTTTTACGAACATCATCCAAAGTGGCTTGTAAATTAGGCGCAACTTTGCCATCCAGTTGATCGACCAAACTTTTTGAAGATCGTATAGTTTTATCTAAGTTTGCCAAGGTTTGACGAAAGTCCTGACCAATTTCAACCAATGGAAATTTAGATACATTATCGGCGATTTGGGACACTTGTGCTTGAAGGCCTTTTAATTCTGTAGGAGTTGTTGGAACTTCAACTACACCATCATTTCGACGGATTGCAGTGGCATATTTAGCTTTAGGGAAAAGATCAAAGCTAATGTAGTTTTGACCTGTAAGTAAATTGCCAGTCCGCATTTGAGCTCGCCAACCACGCTCAACAAATTGCTTGAATACTGTACCTTGCGGGTCCAACTCATGACCTCCAGCAATACGTGAAGGATAAACTTCAGCATCAACACGCATTCGAATTTGCGAGTGATTATTGTAGAACTCAGTGTTGATTTTTTTCACAGTACCGACTTCGACACCCATGAAATCAATTGGAGCTCCTACTGATAAACCTCGCAATGACTCATTGAAATACATTACGATCCGTCTTGGATTAAGATCAGGCTCTTTAAGCGCAAGCTTTTCAGAGTCAAATAATTCAAATTTCATTTTATTCGGAGCAGGAGCTGCATCAGAATTTTCAGGATAACCAAATGCGATCCCTCCCGAAATGATGCTTGCCAAAGATTGTGTGTTTAAACTAAAGCCCGAAGCATTCAAATTGACATCTACACCACTGGCTTGCCAGAAACGCGCATCTGTGGTGACAAATTTGTCATAAGGTGACTTAATGAAAGTTTGAAGTTCAACGCTTTTTCCATCATCAGCCAGTTGGTAAGAGGTCACTTGTCCAACGTTGATTCTTCGATAATAAATAGGTGAACCGAAATCGAGCGAACCTAAATCTTGTGCCTTTAAGAAAAAGATTTTTCCAGGAACATCGGAAGTTACAACTGGTGGAGTTTCTAGCCCTTTAAATGAAGTGGTTTTGACATCTGATTTACCGCCATCTACTTCAATATATGCGCCAGAAAGTAAAGTATCGATACCTGAAACCCCACTTGCACCAATACGTGGTCTCACTACCCAAAAACGTGAATCTTCCGTGGCAAAATTACTAGCATCTTTCCGAAGTTCAATTTTAGCAATGATATGAGACCGATCTTCCGAAAGGTCAATTTCACGCACTAGACCCACATTAACTTGACGATAACGAACTGTAGTTTTGCCAGCTTCAATGCCTTCTGCAGTCCTAAAAGAAACCTCAATAACAGGACCAGTATTCAAATACGCCTTGAGAGCTAATGAAAATGCAATGAGTAATGCAACAATTGGAATAATCCAAATGAGAGAAGGTTTCCATTTGCTACGTTTCTTATCAGGTACACCGACCTGACTCAGAACTTGTTCATCATGTGGATGACCATTACTCGATTGGTTTTCTGACATAGTTATTGATCTTATTAAATCGTAATGTGGTTGTTGTTTGTACGCTTCATCATATGAATATCAAGCAAGAAGTGAAAGGGTTTTATGTAAATCTCAATGTTCTGTAGCGTCATTTTTTTTTTCATGCTGACTCAGAATTGAAACGTAATAGTTGTCCCAAATGATTCTAGGATCAAAACTCAGTGAGGCTAACATGGTCAAAACCACAACTGCACCAAAAGCGACTGCACCTGTGCCTGCTAAAATAGTTGCCAATGATTGAATTTGGATTAGTGCTGCTAGCATGGCGACAACGAAAACATCAATCATTGACCAACGGCCAATAAACTCCACGACTCTATACATGATCGAGCAATGCTTCGGTGAGAGGTGAATTTTTTTTGAGGCTTGTAAATGTACAGCACTGAGCAGGAGAGCAAGGATGACCAATTTCAGTAGGGGAATAAATATACTGGCAATAAAAATAACGGACGAAACGAAATAGTCACCACTTTTCCAGAAATAGATGACTCCACTCATAATAGTGTCTTGTTGACGGCCAAGAATAGATTCTGTAATCGTCATCGGTAAAACATTAGCTGGTATATAAAGAATACTCGCTGCAATTAAATAAGCTAGAGTTCGTTCTAAACTTCGGGTTTTACGGGTATGTAATGGGCTATCACAACGAGTACAGCGGGATTTTCGTGCTTGTTCCATGGCAGACAAGGACGTCATGCGGTTGAGTGTTCCACAGCAATGACAAAGTGTGAGCTCAAGATCAATTGCACGCGGTGCAAGCGTTTCTAATGAGACAGATTTCTGCATAGGGTGTGGCGAATGCTTCATCTGATCGGGTTGATTCGTATGAGTGGAAGTAATGGTCATGAGATTTGATTTCCATCAATTACGTTCCATAGATCCTTGATTTTGATTGATACCAAATAGACCAACAAAACACTTAAAATGGCAAATGCCCATAAGGCAATTCCAGGAATCACAACCACCATCCCCACTAATTTCACCAAGGTGACCAAAACGCCAATCAGAAAGACTTCAACCATTCCCCAAGCTCTCAGTTGAAATAGTGACCGTAATGCGAGTTTAAGTGATGCATACTGTTGGGTTGCAATAACATTTTTATTGAACATTGCCATCAAAAGAATATATCCCATCAGAAGTAAGTAGGCCAAAGGGACAACAAAAGTGGTCATCAGAATAAGAAAGCCTACAAAAGCACGATCAGCCTCGAACATTGCCCAAGCCGCACCCAATAATGTGGTTTCTGAATAAATGCCTTGGAGTTCAACTTTGACAATTGAAAAACTATTGGCAATCGCAAAGATAATTAACGCAGTACAGACTAAGGCCAACAGTGTGTTAAATTTTGGAATTTTACGATAGAGCTCGGAACCGCAAGCCGAACAATAGGCACGTTCATTCTTATATAAATCGGATTTACGAAAGAGAGTATCGCACTCTTCACAAGCAACATAATTTTGATTGATTTGCACCATTTTTAAATCAGGGGCGAGTTTAGAATCCGATACAGTTTCTACATTCGTTTCAGACATCGTTGTCTCAACTTTTTCATCAATATTCTTGGTTTTTTATTTCTCCCTATAGTTTATATCGAGATTCAATAGGTTTGCCTATGATTATTTTGTTGAATCGAGATACATAGCGCTTTAGTTTGGCTTATCAGTGTGCAGTCATGTTGCTCAACGAGGGTATAAAAGGGGTTGAAGTGCTAATTGATCAGCATTTATGTAGTCAAAATGAGGGTGAGTTAAGTTTATATGATGAAATTAAATTAATATTAAATTCAATGATTCAGCATAAAATTCAAGATGCAGCGTGTGCTTCACATAAACTTCATATATCAAGAACTACACTTCATTTAAATCATAAAGATCGATTGCTTAGTTTGGGATGACTGTATGTTGAAAAGCCTCATGCAATGGCTGGATAGTTGGTCCGTAAGCGTGCCACATGATGCATTGACCTCTGAGAGTAAACAGATTCAATGGCTCAGAATAATTCCTTTTATCCTACTGCATCTTGCTTGTCTGGCAGTGTTTTGGGTCGGGTTTTCTTGGTTTGCTTTTGCATTTATGTTGTTTTTTTATTTTATTCGCATGTTCGCAATCACGGCTTTTTTTCATCGTTATTTGTCACACAAAACTTTTCAAACTTCGAGATGGCTGCAATTTATCTTTATTTTAATTGGCACAATGAGTGCGCAGCGTGGACCATTATGGTGGGCAGCACATCATCGATATCATCATCGTTATACAGATACTCCTCAAGACCCACATTCATCAACGCATGGATTTTGGTATAGCCATGTTGGTTGGTTTTTAAATGAATATAATTTTTCAACGCGTAAAAGTGTTATTAAAGATTGGCTGAAGTTTCCGGAGCTGATTTGGTTAGATCGTTTTAGTTTGATGATCGTATTAATAACGGCTATCGGAATTTATGGTCTAGGGGAATGGGTTGCTTGGATGTGGCCGCATTGGGGAACCAGTGGTTTGCAGTTATTGGTATGGGGAGGCGCAATTTCTACTGTTCTGCTTATTCATGCCACATTGTGCATTAACTCACTGGCTCACCATTATGGAAGCCGAGATTTTGAGACGAATGATCATAGTCGCAACAACTTATTTTTATCTCTGATTACACTTGGTGAAGGCTGGCACAACAATCATCATTTTTATGCAGGAAGTACGCGCCAAGGGTTCTATTGGTGGCAGATCGATGTGACCTATTACATCTTAAAATGTATGTCATGGTTTGGCTTGGTTTGGGGAATGAAACCCATACCAGCTCGAGTCTATGAAGTAAGTAAAATTACGCGTTCGAAAAAGGCCAAACTCCAACATTCTCAAGTTCAGTCAAAGGAATCAAGATGAAAATTGCAATTATTGGATCGGGTATTTCAGGACTTTATGCAGCTTGGAAGTTGAGTAAGTTGCATGAGGTGACCGTATTTGAAAAGAATAATTATTTTGGGGGACATACTGATACTCATCAATTAAAGATCGATGGTGAGCAAGTTGCAGTGGATAGCGGATTCATTGTTTTTAATGAACACAACTATCCTTTATTTTGTGAGATGTTGAAGGAGCTTGGTGTACAAGCTCAAAGCAGCGATATGGGGTTTTCAGTTAATAATCAGGTCACAGGACTGCAATATAACCCTTCCAAGAAATTCTCATTATTGTTCAAACCACAGAATTTTTTAAAGACCCGCTTTAGAGCGATGCTGTCAGATTTATTCAGATTTTATGCAGCAAATAAAGATCTTGATGTAGATGAGACCGACCCGAATTACACTATTGAGCAATATCTCAACGAGCATGGATACTCGGATGCGTTTAGGCAAGAGCATCTCTATCCGATGTGTGGTGCATTATGGTCATGCCCAGTAGAGCAAGCAGGTCAAATTCCATATAAATTTGTAGTCAGTTTTTTTCAACATCATCGTATGTTGCAACTCAAAGATCGACCACAATGGTTAACTGTAAGAGGTGGGTCTTCTAAATATATTCGTGCAATTCAAACTCAAGCAAAGCACATTCATTTTAAAAAAGTAGAGGTGAAGTCAGTTAAGCGCTCAGCAAATGACGTGAGTATTGAAACGGGACAGGGGATTGAACGGTTTGATTGGGTGGTATTTGCAAGTCATGCAGATGACACATTGAAGTTGCTCGCTGAACCAACGGTTAAAGAATCAGAAATATTAGAAAAGTTTCAGTATCAAGACAATCATATGGTGTTGCATTCAGATACCAGCATTATGCCAAAATCAAGACGTCAGTGGGCAAGTTGGCATGTGCATGTCACACCGAATAGAGCGGGTCAAGTCACTCCATTTCAGCAAAATAGTGTCCATTATGGATTTAGTTATTGGATGAATCAGCTACAAAATCTGAAATGTGAAACTCAGATTTTTGCGACATTAAATCCTAATTTTGATTTAGATCCAAACAAAGTCTGGGTTCAGCGTCACTATCGTCATCCTGTATTTAATGCGGAAGCTATTGCAGCTCAGTCAAGATGGTCTGAAATAAACGGTTTAAATCGGACCTATTTTTGTGGTGCTTATTGGGGATGGGGCTTCCATGAAGATGGTGCAAGAAGTGCGTCATGGGTGGTTGAAGCCTTATTAAATTCATCGAATCAAGCCGCTTAGGAGTACTTATGCAGCTGTATCCACTTGCAATTGCAGTTGCTGACATTCGTCATCGCCGTTACTTGCCTAAGCCTTATGCTTTTCAGAGTCAGCTGACGTATTTGTGGTTTGATCCAGAACAGCTCGAACACTTCGCGCAAACTTCGATACTTTGGTCAACGAAAAAATGGAACTTTCTGAGCCTAGATTCTGATGACTTCTTGGCAAACTATCAAGGCACGATTCGAGAGAAGGTTCTGCATGTGTTGGAAGAGCATACTTTAGAAGAGCCGACGGAGCTCGCTGAAATTCGGGTGTTGGCTTTGCCGCGCACGCTTGGCTTCAGATTTAATTCGGTGGTTTTTTATTTTCTATTTAATGCCCAGCAAAAATTACAGTTCATTCTCAGTGAAATCACCAATACACCCTGGTTAGAAAGACAGGTATATGTTCACGATTGTCGCACCGGGGGGGAGCAGCATTCCGAATATACGAGCTTCCACTTCCAGTTTGACAAAGCTTTTCACGTGTCACCCTTCATGCCAATGGATCTGAAGTATCAATGGACGTTTAGTTTGGCTGAAAAACAAAATTATGTGCTTATGCAATTGTTTAAAGAGGAAAAATTACAATTCGATGCATCAATGCGTTTTGAGTTAACCCCCATCACACTTCCTTCACAACTTCATCGCTATGCTGTTTTTAAACTATTTGAGCCGATCAAGATGGTTGCAGGTATTTATTATCATGCCTTTAAGCTTTGGATAAATAGAGTTCCATTTTATCGGCATCCCAATAAAACGAAGGATAAGCTGTGATATGAAATCATTGTTAATGGGAGAGCAATCTTCACTACCGCTGGTATTACGTCATTTACTGAAATTAAAACACGGCCAAATTCATTTTAAAGGGATTTGGGAGGGTTCAGTCGGTGAGGTGAGTGATCTAGACGCAGTGATTGAGGTCCATGATGCAAAGTTGATGGATCTACTTTTTCGTCAGGGGGTTCTTGGTGCAGCTGAAGGTTTCATTCAAGGATATTGGACGACACCAGATTTAGTGAAGATTGTGCGAATTCTTGCGAGAAATCGCGATATTTTAGATCGTATGAACCAAAGTGCCTTAGCAAAGGCGAGTCAACTCTTGCTCAAAACTTGGTATGCATCGCGTAAAAACTCATTGGAAGGTAGTCGCAAAAATATTGCTGAGCATTATGATTTAAGTAATGACTTTTTTAAGTTATTTCTTGATCCGAGCATGATGTACTCCAGCGCGGTATTCAAAGATCAATCTATGACTTTGGAACAAGCATCCGATTATAAAAAAGAAATCATATGCCAAAAATTGAAACTTCAACCGATGGATCATTTGGTTGAAATTGGCAGTGGATGGGGTGGTTTTGCGATCTATGCTGCGCAAAACTATGGTTGTAAAGTGACTACTATTACCATTTCTCAAGCTCAATATGACGAAGCTAAAGCTAGAATTGACGCTGCGGGTCTGTCTCATCGTGTTGAAGTTAAATTAAAAGATTATCGTTTACTTGAAGGTAAATTCGATAAATTGGTTTCAATTGAAATGATTGAAGCCGTTGGTGCTCAATATCTATCGACATATTTTGAAAAGTGTAGACAGCTGTTAAAACCTAATGGTTTGGCGCTTATTCAAGCCATCACCATTGAAGATGCGCGATATGAAAAGGCATTGAGTACGGTCGATTACATCAAAAGATACATTTTCCCAGGTAGTTTTATTCCTTGTATCAGCGTGATGACCAACGTTGCATCAGAACAAAAATTACGTCTAAAGCATCTTGAAGATATTGGTTTAAGTTATGCACAAACGATTCACTGCTGGCGTGAACGTTTTCTACAACAGCGTGAGCAAGTTTTAGCACTGGGCTTTGATGAAAACTTTATTCGCATGTGGGATTTTTATTTATGTTATTGCGAAGGAGGTTTTCTCGAAGGCGTCATTAGTGATGTGCATTTATTGTTTGAAGCAAGTCCATACTAAATCAGTGAGAGGACATCTCGATGTTGCTCAATTTATTTGTGATGAATGTTTTCCTGATGCTTTGTGCATGGATTTGGGTGACATTTAATCATCGTGCAGGTTTGGTCGATGTCATTTGGAGCTTTGGAATAGCTTTAAATGTCCTCATCGCAGCAAATGTAATGAATGAAGCCCCTACATCTGTTCGCATTTTTCTAGCGATCGCGAGTGGTCTTTGGTTTCTCCGTTTAGCATGGCATTTATTCAGAAGATATATCCGAGAAGATTCTGAGGACACGCGTTATGCCAATATGCGCCGTGCGATGGGAGACTTTCAACATTTAGGTTTTCTTCTCTTTTTTCTATTTCAGGCTGGGTTGATCTCCTTATTCTCATATCCAATGATCAAATTGTTCAGTATACCTGCGATGCAGTGGAGTAACTCGACAGAACTGCTGCTGATTTCAGGATTAATCATGCTGGTTGCATTTATTGGTGAGGCACTCGCAGATCATCAGTTGTATCAATTTAAATTGAACCCGAATAATCGTGGCAAAACGATGGATCAAGGGTTATGGAAATATTCACGCCATCCGAATTACTTTTTTGAATGGATACATTGGTTTGCTTATCCAATCTTAGGTATAGCGGCGGGAACGCCTTGGTTGTGGATCTATCCGGTGTTGATGTGGCTCTTTTTGTACTACATCACGGGTATTCCATTTAGTGAACAGCAAGCGCTCAAAAATCGTGGTGCAAACTACAAGATGTACCAACAAAAAACATCAATGTTTCTTCCTTGGTCACCGAAAAAGTAGGTAATTACATGGATTCAATCGTTCAACAATCGTTAAAACTCATTGAAAGTGGCAAAGTTCCAGATCAAGTGATTCGTCTTGGTATCCAAGCACTTTGCAAAAAACGTCTTGAGCAAGAAGGTCGTTTTGACGCTGTATTCGCTTCACAGCGTTATATGGATGTATTAAGAGACTTGAAAAAAAGTGAAATCGCGATTGATACAGACAAGGCAAATGAACAACATTATGAATTGCCTACAGCATTCTTTCAGGCCGTGTTGGGCAAGCGTTTAAAATACAGTGCCAGTTTATTCCATGATGCTAAAACCAGTTTAGATCAAGCTGAGGAAAATGCCCTGCAGGTCTACTGTGAACGTGCGCAATTACAAGATGGTCAGGACATCTTAGAAATAGGCTGTGGTTGGGGATCACTCAGTTTGTATATGGCAGAGCATTATCCAAATGCCAACATTACGGTAGTATCAAACTCCAATACTCAACGTCTTCACATTCAACAACAAGCCAAAGAAAAGCAATTTAACAATTTGACAGTTATCACCTGTGATGTAAATCAACTCGAGTTGGAGCAAAACTCTTTTGATCGTGTTGTATCCGTTGAAATGTTTGAGCATGTTCGAAACTATCAGCGATTATTTGCCAATATTAGCCAATGGCTCAAAGCAGATGGTTTATTGTGGTGTCATATTTTCTGCCATCGATTTATTCACTATCCATTTGAAGTTAAAAATGATTATGACTGGATGTCTAAATATTTTTTTACAGGGGGGTTAATGCCTGCTGTTTCGACTTTCCTGCACTTTCAGGATCATTTACAGTTAGAAAACCAATGGCAATGGTCTGGACAACAGTATGAACATACAGCCAATGCATGGTTAAATAATATGGACCAAAAAAAGGACTTACTTAAACCACTATTTAAGCAAACTTATGGTCAAGATGCGGAAATCTGGTGGCAACGTTGGAGAATCTTTTTCATGGCTTGTGCAGAACTGTTTGGTTATGACAAAGGTCGTGAGTGGGTGATTGGCCATTATTTGTTTAAGAAGCGAGCTGTTTGAAGTTCAAACTAAGCTTAGCGATAAGGTGAAGAGGGTACATGTCCATGATGAGGCTATTTAGGGATAAACGCGATCATCCTTTGGGTGAGGTGTTTAACCGCTATTATTGGCTACAAATTGGTCTTATTGCCTTGTCTATTGTGATTGGGATTGGTTGCAGTGCTTGGGTCATTAAAGGAACATTGCTGACCACAGCGCTCGAACAGGAGATGGAGCATTACTGGCAGCGTATGGAGCGTAATCCAGAAGCTGCTTTACCCGACACTAAAAATTTATATGGATATCGTTGGTCCGATGACGAGTTAGCCCCCTCTGAATTTCGTAATTTAAAACTCCAATCGGGTGTACATCGACACTATATCGATGGTAAAGACCGGATGACGGTTTATGGGACACGCAATGGTGAACACGTTTTTTTAGTGTTTGGTGAAAGTAATGTTAATAAGCTTATTTGGCTGTTTGGTTTAGCGCCACTCATGGTCAGCTTATTTTTGCTATACAGTGTGCTGTGGTGGTGGAATCGCCGTGCACGCCGCTATTTTTCGCCCATCACACGCTTAGCCAATGCACTCGAACATATCGATTGGGAACATCAGAATAATCGAGCATCACCATTTAAAGAAATTAAAACAGATTCTAATTTGGAGGCTGAATATCTCAAGCAAGCACTTGAAAAATATCATCAAGTTTTAAGCGAATTCATTCAGCGTGAAAGAGAGTTTACTGGCGATGTTAGTCATGAACTTCGAACACCGCTCACAATATTGAAGGGAAATGTACAACTTTGTCAGGCCCGTTATGGTGATAACAAATCTTTTACTCGATTGCAAAACACAATCGAAGATATGCAGTTATTGGTCGATACACTTTTGGCGATTGCTCGAAATACCACAAGCAATTTACAAAGTGAAAAAACACGCTTATCAGAACTGCTTCAAGATGTTGTAAGTGACTTGAATAGTGTCAGTTTGGCAAAAGGAATGAGTATCGATTTAAACATCGAAGTTAATGAGGTCAAACGTCATTTATATCCATCGATGACAAAAATGGTGTTTAGCAATATTTTAAGAAATGCATTGAATTACTCTCAAGGTACAAGCATTAATGTCATTCTCGAAAAAAACAAAGTGTTGGTCGCAGATAATGGTATCGGGATTGATTTACCGAATAACTCTAAGGTGCAAGAACTAACGAATCAGCAGCTGCAACTCGATATCAAAGGTCATGGTATCGGGCTACAACTGGTTCAAAAATTATGTAAACAACTTGGCTGGAGAGTAGAGTTATTTGATCGTGAATACTATTTGATGACTCATCCAAAAGTTGACTTGTCACTCAGTTCAGGACTGATTGTGGTCGTTTACTTGAATGATCAGCCTCCAAAATAGTGTATTTGGAGG
The DNA here is from genome assembly GCF_056779895.1 of Acinetobacter sp. ANC_7553. NCBI lineage: Bacteria > Pseudomonadati > Pseudomonadota > Gammaproteobacteria > Moraxellales > Moraxellaceae > Acinetobacter > Acinetobacter sp. ANC_7553. Next base: position 64,288 of record NZ_JBWYIV010000002.1, read on the forward strand.
AATTTGATCTGAAGTGCGAATTCAGTAGTAACTAGTTTTTTCAGTAGTAACTAGTTTTATTCAACTGCGATCTTTAGACCTACCCCTGAAACGGTGTGTATTAATTTTTGTTCAAACGGCTTATCGACCATTTTTCTTAAATTATAGATATGGCTTCTGAGTGCATCGCTTTCTGGTTCTTCATCCCCCCATAACTCAAGCATGATCTCCTGTTTAGTGAGCACTTTAGGTGAGTTTCGCATAAGTAATTTTAAAAGTTTGAATTGAATAGGTGGCAGTTCGATCATTTGACCTGCACGAGTGATTTGCTGTAAAGCAGGGTCTAATGTGAGATCGTGAATTTTGATTTGGCTGTTAGATACTTCTCCTAATGAGCGTTTGATCAGTGCACGAACACGATAAACCAATTCATTAAAATCAAATGGTTTGACTAAATAATCATCTGTACCTGCTCGGAAACCTTTTAATTTATCATCCAAAGTATCACGAGCAGTCAGCATCAGTACCGGGAGGTCGAGTCCTTGTTCGTTGCGAAGCCATTCACACAGGTCATAACCTGTACCGTCAGGTAAATTAATATCTAACAGTAGAATATGATAAGGATGTTGTTTAAGCAGTTGACGTGCCACATCCAAATTACGCGCATGATCAACCACAAAATTATGCTCTTCTAAAAATTCACATAATGTTGAAGCAAGTTCGTAATGATCTTCGACCATTAAAATAAAATGTTTAGTCATGTCGACACGATTAGTCCAATAATTGCTTTTTTAAAGTATCACTAAATGGAGACGAACCCAGCCAAATTTTAAAATAATCATTGGCATTCATGTATTGAATTTTACCCAAAATTTTTTGATTTAGACTCAAAGTTAAAGTCTGGGTCGTATGGGTATAGCTTAGACTGTAAATATCACCAGATCGAACCGGTTGATACAATTGTGTGATCTGGTCAAGCTGTTTCAACGTATTGGCTTGTTTGACATTTCGTTTGAGAAAGTGCGTTGCAGCCTTTTTAAAAGCCCATTCTGGAATATGTTGAGTATAAGCAAAGTCCATGCGAATATCTTGATTCTTCCAAGTGCTTTGACAATTTTGAGCGAAATAAGTTGCTTTACCGACATTTTTTTGTCCGACTTTGAGGTCTCCTTGACCACACTCACGCACACTTTGTGCATGCGCGAGTGGTAATAAGAATAGACTCAAAGCAGAGAGGGTGATTATTGCGATTTTTTGAAAGGTAATAACCATGCGTATAACCCTCCAGCATATGGTAGTGAGCGAAATAAGCCATCAGCTGGGTCCCAAAAGTCTTGCTGGAACACAATTTTGTCTTGCTCATTGAGTTTTATTTCACTAATTCCATGTGATTCCATGCTTCGAGTCGTGCCGAAGATTTTAAAATCATATGCCATACGCCAATGCACATAGGCTGAGTCGTCAAAATGTGATGTGTTGAGCAATTTGACTGAAACATTACTGACACGGTTATTCATACCTTTGAAATGTTCGACTAGATTTTCACGCTTACTAAATTGTGAAAGTGTGTCATTGATATATAAACTGTCAGCATACAGATTGCTTGCTCGGTTAGTGAATTCAGGTGTACCTAAAGTATTGAATGCACTGGTAAAACGAACCCCTATATCTTGAGCTTTGGCAGGCGTCATGGTGATGCCTTGAACTGTCGATCGTGCTTGAGCATAATCATCAGAGTAACTTGGGATGCTTGCACAGCCTGATAAAAAGAGTAGAGGAAGGCTCAATGTCGCAGCCACAATTTTTTTGACGTGTTTCATGATCTCAATCCACTAATTTATTCTTATTTTTTAATCTACTGGCAATCTTGTGAAATGGATGTGAAATTAAAATATGAGCTGTGTTCGATGAAAGATATTTGTGTTAAAGGGAGTTCCGTTGAACTCCCTTTAACTTTGTTTTATTTAAATTTCCAAGTGTAATCAATGTTGACACGCATTTCGTCATCCGACTTAAATGCCATACCTACTGGTGGGATATCGTTACGGTAGCGACTATAACGTGTACGAATATTTAAACCTTCGAGTTTACCCGTTGGAACACGATAGCTGAGTTCAAAATCTAGAGCATCTTGTTCAAACGTTTGATTGTCGGTGTTACGAATTTCAATATCATCGCCTTTACTATAGCGAGTCATAAACTTTAGACCTTTCAATGAAGTGTCTTTAAAGTCATAGTCATAGCGTGCGTGATAGACTTTTTCATTAATGTTGGTGAAATCAGCACTCATACTATCTAAGAACACTGCTGGCTCTGAACCCGCTAAGGTCGGAAGAGCTGTATCACCAAAAGACTGCATATAGCCCAAACTGAAAGTATGATTGTTACGGTTAAGCCCAAAAATACCGCTCAAATGTTGATTTTCAATATGTCCTGCACGAGCTTGACCTGAGTCTTCACTCACAAACAGGCGTACATCCCCTAATAAATGCCCAATACCTATATCATGTTTGCTTTTTGCACCAATGAAATTTTGGTGATAAACATCATGAAGGTTGGCATGAAAGAGTTGCGCACTAATTTGATCGTTAAATTTATATTCAGCACCAAGCATGTGTAAGCCAGATGATTCGGCAGCAGTCTTAAATCGATTATTAGGATTGCCAACTTTAATTTTTTCATAATCTGTTGAATCACGTTGATTCACACGATCCACATACAGGGCATGAATTTTCAAATTATCCACTTCATTGATTTGAAGATGTGTACCTCGATAATTTTGCTGGAATAAACGAGCTGGAGAAGAGAACAAAACAGGGAACATTGGTGCGAGTGTACCCCCATGTAAAGTCGATTTGCCCACTTTCGCTTTTGCCGTCCAGCGAATTTCTCCATACTGATCAGCTTTACCTGATGGACTGGTTGGCAGTAATCCCGAAGCTGCATAATCGTCGGCATCACTGCCTAAAAGATTAAAACCTGCCAGTGCCATAATGTCTAAACCTAGTCCTACGGTACCTGGTGTATAGCCTGAATTAGCTTTAAAGATAAAACCTTGAGCCCAGTCTTTCTGATCTTTACCTGATGCATCTTGTGTATATGCGCGATCAAAATAAAAATTGCGAGCTGTTAGATTGACTGATGAATCATCTATAAATGAATTTGCTTGCGTTGTTGATAGAAAACCAGACGTAATTACCCCTAAAAAGATTGCAGAAAATCTCATTATTGTCCCTATATGAAAAGAGGAGCTAGACGTCTTGTCTAGCTCTAAAGTATTTAAAAAATGATTATGCAGATGTTGGTTGTTGGAAATGCAATTGTGCAGTTTCTTTATTTTTGAGTTTTGAAATGCTTAATACCATGATAATGGCTGCAACGAATGCCAACGCATAATATCCGTAAAGTACAAGTGATGAGATACCACTGTCGAGGAAAGCACCTGCAACTAGTGGAGACAAAATACCGCCTACACGACCAAAACCAATCGCATAACCAACACCAGTCGCACGAACATCAGCATCATAGATTGCAGGAGACATCGCATATAGACCTGCGACACATCCGTTTGACATCATGCCAAGGAATAAAGCGAGAATGAATGCGATCATGAGTGAACCAGTACTGTTCACAAATAACCAGATCAAGATTGCAGTTAAGGCAAGGAAAGCCGCTTGAACATAGTAAATACGGATACGTGAACTAATCAGACCTAACAGCGCAGCACCAAACATACCGCCAGCACTAATCAGGACACCTGCTGTTACACCTTGTTCAGTGGTCATCCCATTTGCAGATAAGATTTTTGGTGTCCAACTCATGACGAAGTAGAAACCAAACATAACGAAGAAGAAGCTAAACCAGATACAAATCGTTTGAAGTGCCAATTTAGGGCTGAACAAACGTGCCAAACCACTCTTTGCTTGTTCGCTGGTCATAGTGACCGTAGGAAGTTGCTGTAATGGGGTAATATTGATTTTCTTTGCTAAAACATTAATACGTTCTAGAGCATTTTTTGGCTGTTTAACCAAAAGGTAATCAAGTGATTCTGGTAAGGTGAAATAAGACACGACCAACATGAATAAAGTCGCTAAACCACCTGTTAAGAAGACTGCACGCCATCCGAAATTGCTGATAAGCGCAATTGCAATAATCCCACCAACGGTTGCACCAATCGCGTAACCTGTACATTGTAAGCTGACTGCGAGACTTCTCCAACGCAGAGATGCGTACTCACTTGCAATAACATTACTACTTGCGAGAATACCGCCGATGCCTAAACCAGTCACAAAACGCATCATGCCAAGTTGCATTGCAGTCTGAGCAAATGATGCTGCAACCATACTTACTCCAGAGATAAGTAGGCAAAGTAAGATGAGTGGGCGGCGACCGATTTTGTCAGCCCAAGGTGCAAGAAATAGTGAGCCAGCACCCATACCAAATAAGCCAGCACTCAATAGTGCACCAAGTTCAGCGCCAGTCAGTCCCCACTCGGCAGAAACAGATGCAGCAGTAAAGGCCATGACAAGAACGTCAAAGCCATCAATAACATTTAATAAAATACAGATACCGATAACAAACCACTGAAACCCATTCATGGTCTTGTTATTCATTTCCTCACGCGGGTTCTGAACCATTTACTTTCTCCATGGAATAAGACCTCATTGAAAAGCACTACGTGTGGCATGTGATTACATGTCATAAACGTAGGCAGACTTCAGAAGTCATCCTAGTAATGTTTAAGGTGTTCATCGCAGTCAGAACCCGTCCATATTCTGGTATTGATGAAATAATCAACACGTCTGCAATGTGCATGAATTTAGCATTATTGGATCCAAATTCAAGCAAAAAAATATTAACTTAGATATATTTTAGATTAAATGGATCCATATTTGCGAAGAAGTACTTGAAAAATATACTAAAGTACTAGGGATTAAAAAAATGAACGCCTCAGTTAAAGAAAGGAAAAAAATCTTAAAAGTTCATTCGAATCTTCCGAATTTTATAAAATAGCGCGCAAATCATGAGCTACTTGTTTAAGCTGGGGCAAAATATTTTGGATTAAATATGTTTCTGTAATTCTGTGGCTGGATCCGATACAGTTGAGTGCGGCTACAGTATCACCTTGCATGTTGAGAATAGGGACAGCTAAAGCAATAATTCCCAATTCATGTTCTTCTGTAGAAATGCAGTAGTCTTGTTTTTGAACAGTTGCAATAGTGTTTATAAACTTTTGATGATTTATGATGGTAAAAGGCGTTAATCTCTTGAGTGGATATTGTGCAAGCCATTGATTAAGTTCATCATGGCTCAATCTTGAGAGTAGTATTTTACCTGTTGAGGTGGCGTAGGCTGGAAGGCGATTACCTAGATGAATACCCAACGGACTCATTTTAGATGATTCGTTCTGTTGAGGAACACTTTTCGCAACAGGTACGACTTCATGTTCATCGAGCACCGTGACTGAATAGCTCAGTGCAGTTTTGATACTGAGTAAATTCAGCATAGGTTGAGCGACTTTTGGCAAATATGCAGAGCTTAGATAAGCACTTGAAAAGCGTAAAACTTTGTAGGTGAGCCAATAAAAATGTTCATCTGTGTCTAAATAACCTAAAAATTTTAAAGTTCTTAAATATCGTCGTGCTGCGCTGCGACTCAATCCTGTACGTTCAGCAATTTGGGTGACATTTAATTTTTGACGTTCAACACCAAAGCACTCTAATAGATTCAAACCTTTAGCAAGGCCTGCAATATAATCATCATATTGAATTACTTCTTTATTTTTAGCATTTGAAATCAATTCATTGCGCATGATATTGCTCTGATTTACACCCTTGAATTCTGATATCTTGTCCGATGATCGGTCATTTGTCACTAAATTCGGTCGTATTTAGGGCTAAAGTCTAGTACCTCAGTTGGAATTTCATTAGGTTTTACAAAAGGAAAAAAATTGAGGGTGTTTGCAATATGGAAATTTTAAAAACCAAAGTCGCGATTATTGGTTCAGGTCCAGCAGGTTTATTACTCGGTCAACTGCTATATAAAGCGGGTATTGATCATATTTTAATTGAACAGCGTAGTGTTGAATATGTTGCCAGTCGTATCCGTGCTGGGATTTTAGAGCAAGTTTCAGTAGATTTATTGACTGAAGCTGGTGTAGATCAGCAACTGCGTGAAAAAGGGTTACCTCATCAGGGTATTGAAATTCTAACCAATGGTGAAAAGCACCGTGTTGATTTAACGCAGTTGACGGGTGGTAAACAAGTTACGGTATATGGCCAAACTGAAGTCACCAAAGATTTAATGCAGGCTCGCACAGCAGCTCAACTCACTTCATACTACGAATCAGCTAACGTTCAAGTACATGATTTCTACGGTCAACCAAGTGTTACTTTTGAGCATAATGGTCAGCAAGTTAAAGTTGAATGTGATTTTATCGCTGGTTGTGATGGTTACCATGGCGTGTGCCGTGCCAGTGTGCCAGAAGACAAAATTAAAACTTTTGAGAAAGTCTATCCATTTGGCTGGTTGGGGGTATTGGCAGATGTACCTCCTGTTGCGGATGAACTAATTTATGTGCAATCTGATCGTGGATTTGCATTATGCAGTATGCGTTCTAACACGAGAAGTCGCTATTATCTACAAGTACCGTTAACGGATAAAGTTGAAAATTGGTCAGATGAGCAATTTTGGGAAGAGTTAAAAAATCGTCTAGATCCTGAAAGCCGTGAAAAGCTTGTGACTGGTCCATCAATTGAGAAGAGTATTGCGCCATTACGTAGTTTTGTCACTGAACCAATGCGTTTTGGTAAAATGTTCTTGGCGGGTGATGCTGCTCATATTGTACCGCCAACAGGAGCTAAAGGTTTAAACCTCGCTGCATCTGATATTGCGTATCTTTCTCAAGCTCTCATTGAATATTATCAAACGGGTTCTGAGCAGGGGATTGAGCAGTATTCTGAAAATTGCTTAAAACGTGTATGGAAAGCAGAGCGTTTCTCTTGGTGGATGACTCATTTATTACATCGTTTTGAGACAGAAACCGAATTCGAGCATAAAATCAAACAAGCTGAATTAAGTTATATTCTTGGTTCAGAAGCAGGGCAAACTACGCTTGCTGAAAACTATGTTGGACTACCACTCCAAAAAGCGAGTTAATCCTCTACGTTAAGCTTAATCCATTGGCTATTTTTTAGCGCACACCAAATTGCTCCACAATTTGGTGTGTTTTTTTATTAAACAAATTGTCTAAATTCAATCGAGGTTTGCTGTAATAAGGGCAGAATATACTGAATTAAATATTCCTTACTGGTTTTACCTGTCGGTGACACAATGTTCAATGCTGCGACAACATCAGCACGATGATTGTGAATAGGTACAGCCAAAGCATGTACGCCTAACTCATGTTCTTCAGCTGAGTAACAATATTCATCAGCTCTAACTTCTGCTAATAATTTTATAAATTTCTCATTATCGGTATACGTATATTTGGTGAGTGCTTTGAGTGGATATTTTTCCAACCATTCTTGTTGTGCTTCCTTGGATAAATAACTTAATAAAATTTTCCCTGCAGATGTCGCATGAGCGGGTAGTCGGTTACCTAAATGTAATCCATAAGGATTAACACGATCAGTCTGTTGATGCGCTGCACTACGTGCAATCGTAATAGCTTCGTAGCCATCTAATACCATCACGGAATAAATGAGAGAGGTTTGCTGAGTAAGTAAATTCAACAATGGCTGAGCAATTTTAGGCAGCTGTGCACCACTTAAATATGCACCTGAAAATTTTAAAACTTTAGGTGTTAAATAATAGTAATGACCATCAAACTCTAAATAACCTAAATATTCTAAAGTCATTAAATGTCGCCTTGCAGCGGCTCGAGTCAACCCTGTTTTTTCTGCAGCCATGGTCACATTTAAACGGTGACGGTCATTTGCAAAACAATCCAAGATAGCAAGTCCTTTGCTGATACCTGCAATAAAGTCTTCATGACGAATCCACTTTTTATTATCTGGATTTTGAAGTTGTCTGTTCCTTGAGTCTGATTCTGTAGACACAGCATTTTCCTTGCTATTTTAAAAATTGAATTATTGATGCTGATTTAGAATCTTGAGCAATATACTCAAGATATTGTTCGATCATCGAACAAAAAATCTGTAAATCGTACAAAAACCTTTTTTCAAGGTAGCTCAAGCTTTGTAATTTATCAAGAATGGAATGACGGAATCCAAGCGATTTAGTTGCATATTTCAATCTCCGTCCAGATTGAAATTGCGCTAATCGTGGATTCCTCAAATATTAAAATATGTTGTACAGAGGGAGTTGTTGGATGATCGATAAATCGTCACAGTCTTTAGTTGAAGCTTTATCCCAAATTAAAGACGGTTCAACCATTATGATTGGTGGGTTTGGTACCGCAGGTCAGCCTGCTGAACTCATCGATGGCTTAATTGAACTCGGTATTAAAGACTTAGTGATCGTCAACAACAACGCAGGTAATGGTGATTACGGCTTGGCTAAACTGTTACAAGCAGGCGCTGTACGTAAAATCATCTGTTCTTTTCCTCGTCAGTCTGACTCTTATGTCTTCGATGAACTCTACCGTGCAGGCAAAATCGAGTTAGAACTTGTACCGCAAGGCAACTTGGCTTGCCGTATTCAAGCGGCGGGTATGGGCTTAGGTCCAATCTACACACCAACAGGTTTTGGTACTTTGCTCGCTGAAGGCAAACCAACCATGAATTATGAAGGTAAAGACTACGTTTTAGAAAATCCAATCAAAGCTGACTTTGCGTTAATTAAAGCGCATAAGGGAGATCGCTGGGGGAACTTGGTGTACCGTAAATCTGCACGTAACTTTGGTCCAATTATGGCCATGGCAGCAGATATCACCATCGCGCAAGTATCAGAAGTCGTGGAACTCGGTGCCTTAGATCCTGAACACATCATCACCCCTGGGATCTTTGTACAACACGTTGTACAAGTTCAACCTGCGCAGTAATTTGAGATTGGAGAAATAAAATGAGTTATCAAAAATTAACCCGTGATCAAATTGCTGAACGTGTTGCACAAGATATTCCTGATGGTGCTTATGTCAACCTTGGCATTGGTTTACCGACCAAGATCTCGAGTTACTTACCTTCTGATAAAGATGTCTTTTTACATTCTGAAAATGGTTTATTGGCCTTTGGTCCACCCCCTGCGGAAGAAGACCGTGACCCTGAGTTAATTAACGCGGGTAAAGAGTTTGTAACCCTGCTAGAAGGCGGAGCTTTCTTCCATCATGGTGATTCATTTGCCATGATGCGTGGTGGTCATTTAGACATCGCAGTCTTGGGTGCTTTCCAAGTCGCTGAAAATGGTGATCTTGCAAACTGGCATACCGGTGCACCTGATGCCATCCCTGCTGTGGGTGGTGCAATGGACTTAGCCGTAGGTGCGAAAAAAGTCTTTATTACCACCGATCATGTCACTAAAAAAGGCGAGCCTAAAATCGTTGCTGAGCTGACTTATCCTGCGACAGGTTTGAAATGTGTGGACCGCATTTATACGGACCTTTGTGTGATTGATGTGACGGCAGATGGCATGAAAGTCATTGAGAAAGTTGAAGGCTTATCTTTTGAAGAACTTCAATCGATGACGGGTGCCAAACTCATTGATGCGACTCAAGGCTAATTTATCAATCCTCCCTAAATCCCTCCTTTATTAAAGGAGGGACTATCCATCCAATTAATTTAAGCGGGTGGACTCCTCCCTTTTTCAAAGGGAGGTCGGGAGGGATTCAAAGATTTAGGACATAAATAAATGAAAAACGCATACATCATTGATGCCATCCGTACGCCTTTTGGTCGTTATGCCGGTGGTTTAGCGCCTGTCCGTGCGGATGACTTAGGTGCAGTGCCATTAAAAGCCTTAATGGAACGTAACCCTTCTGTGGATTGGAATGTCGTCGATGACGTTTTATTTGGCTGTGCCAACCAAGCCGGTGAAGATAATCGTAACGTCGGTCGTATGTCGGCGCTTTTAGCAGGTATTCCTTATACAGTACCTGCAACCACAGTCAACCGTTTATGTGGTTCATCACTCGATACCGTAGCAATGGCCGCGCGTGCCATTAAAGCTGGTGAAGCTGACGTGATTGTGGCAGGTGGTGTTGAATCTATGTCACGTGCCCCATTTGTGATGGGTAAATCTGAGAGTGCATTTGGTCGTAGTCAAAAGATTGAAGACACCACCATGGGCTGGCGTTTTATCAACCCGAAGCTTAAAGAAATGTATGGTGTTGAAACCATGCCGCAAACGGCTGAAAACGTGGCTGAACAGTTCAACATTAGCCGCGCTGATCAAGACCAATTTGCTTTAACCAGCCAACAACGTACGGCTGCAGCGCAAGCACGTGGTTTCTTTGATCAAGAAATCGTGCCTGTGACTATTCCACAGCGTAAAGGTGATGCGGTTGTGGTGGCAAAAGATGAACATCCACGTGCATCAACCACTTTAGAAGCCTTAACCAAGTTAAAACCTGTTGTAAAAGCAGACGGTACAGTAACCGCAGGTAATGCATCAGGCATTAACGATGGTGCGGCAGCGATTCTGATTGCGTCTGATGCAGCTGTTGAAAAATATGATTTAAAACCTCGTGCCAAAGTAATTGGTGCAACCACTGTTGGGGTTGAACCTCGCATTATGGGCTTTGGTCCTGCACCTGCGATTAAAAAACTGTTAGCACAAACAGGTTTAACACTAGAGCAAATGGATGTGATTGAGCTGAACGAAGCGTTTGCAGCACAAGCATTGGCGTGTACACGTGACCTAGGTTTAGCCGACGATGATGCGCGTGTAAACCCAAATGGTGGTGCAATTGCACTGGGTCATCCATTGGGTGCATCAGGTGCGCGTTTGGTGACGACTGCCCTCAACCAACTTGAAGCAACTGGTGGCAAATATGCATTGTGCTCTATGTGTATCGGTGTGGGTCAAGGCATCGCTTTAATTATTGAAAAAGTTTAACAGCAATTTTTGGAAAGACGCTTTATGGTGAAAAACATGATGAAGCGTAATAGGGATAAGTTATGAGTCAGTTATATGCAAGTTTGTTTTATCAGAATGATGTAAATATCATATTTAGTGATGAAGCACTCGTTAAATATATGTTGCGTGCAGAGGTTGCACTGGCTCAAGCTCAAGCTGAAGTTGGTGTTATTCCCTTAATTGCTGCTGAAACGATTCAACGTGTTGCAGCACAAGAAATTCATTCCATTATTAATTTTGATCATTTGGCACAGTCCAGTGGTCTCGCTGGCAATATTGCAATTCCATTCGTAAAGCAATTCACTGCTGCTGTAAAAAAAATCAATGAAGATGCTTCCCGTTATGTGCATTGGGGTGCGACCAGCCAAGATATCATTGATACGGCCTTTATGCTGCAAGCTCAAGATGCGTTACAGCTGATCGAAAAGCAACTTATCCAGGCTATTCAGGCAACTAAAAAACTGACGATTCAATACCGTGATCAGGTGATGATCGGACGTACATGGTTGCAACAAGGTTTACCGCTTACCTTTGGACATAAAACAGCACGGTGGCTCTCTAGTTTAGATCGAGATTTAAAGCGTGTTCAGCAGTTACAGCAACATGTCTTAACAGCGCAGTTAGGTGGTGCGGTAGGTACTTTAGCTTCATTAACTGAATATGGTTCGGCTGTAGTGAGTAGCTACGCACAAAAACTTGGTTTAAATACACCCGTATGTACATGGCATGGGGAGCGAGATCGTGTAGCCGAAATTGCACATGTACTTGCAACGATTACAGGAAACTTGGGCAAGATGGCCCGTGACTGGTCACTCATGATGCAAACAGAAATTGCAGAAGTGTTTGAACCGAGTGGTGCTGGGCGTGGAGGGTCATCGACGATGCCTCATAAGCGTAATCCTGTTGCAGCTGCTTCAATTCTAGCCGCTGCAAATCGCGTCCCTGCATTAATGTCAAGTATCTACCAAAGCTTAGTACAAGAACATGAACGAAGTTTAGGTGCATGGCATGCTGAATGGCTAGCGTTACCAGAGTTATTTCAACTGACGGCGGGTAGTTTAAGTAGAGCAATCGATGTATTTACGGGATTAGAAGTAGATCCTGAAAATATGTTCAGAAATTTAGAGTGCACGCAAGGATTAATCATGGCTGAAGCACTGATGATGTCACTCGCACCTCAGATGGGTCGATTGAATGCACATCATCTTGTGGAAGCTGCTTGTAAGCAAGCAGTTGCCGAACAACGACACTTACTCGATGTTGTACAAAATAATCCAGAAATATTAGCTATTTTTGATCTAGATCAACTCCGTCAGATTTTTAATCCGCAACATTATCTAGGAAATACTCAAGCACAAATAGATGCGGTACTAGAGAGCGTTCAAGGAAGTACACCATAATGACATTAATCAATAATCGTAATGGTCAGCAGCTTGCGGTCTATCGTTTTGGTGACGATACAAAACCAAGCATCATTTTTTCAAACTCACTGGGCACTGATCATGGCATGTGGCAAGCCCAAATTGATTATTTTTCCAAAGATTATGATGTGATTTGCTACGACACACGTGGTCATGGAAGAAGTAGTGTCATTGAAAATACCACAATCATTGATTTAGCCAATGATGTCCTTGATGTACTCAATCATTTCTCTATAGAAAAAGCGCATTTTTGTGGTATCTCCATGGGGGGAGTTACTGGGATTCAATTAGGCATAATTGCACCAGAGCGTTTTAACTCTATTACCATTGCAAATTCAGCAGCAAAAATTGGAAATGCCGAGGCATGGTTGAGTCGTGCAGATGCGGTTGAACAAAATGGTTTGGCTGATATCGTCAGTACTACACATACGCGTTGGTTTAGTGAACAGTTTGATTATTTACACGATGTGACAGCTCAAAAAACCATTCAGAGTTTGTCTGTCACTCAGCCTAAAGGCTATGCAGCCTCTTGTCGTGCTTTAGCTCAGACGGATTTACGCAATCAACTTGGAAAAATTATTGTGCCTTGTTTGGCATTATGTGGCGGCTTAGATCCTGTGACCACAGTGAATGATGGTGAGTTTTTAAAACAACATATACCTGACTGTCAACTTGCAGTCATAGATGCATCGCATTTATCCAATATTGAGCGACCAGTTGAATTTAACCAAGCATTGCTTGCTTTTATTCAGTCTTAAGCACATCTGAACATCAAATAATTTCAATTTTAAAGAGGAACAACCTCATGAATGATGAAGAACGTTATAAGCAGGGGCTAGAAGTCCGTACTGAAGTCTTGGGTGAAGCCCATGTCGGGCGTTCACTTGAAAATTTAAATGAATTTAATGCTGATTTTCAAAACTTCATTAGTCGTTTTGCATGGGGTGAGGTTTGGTCACGACCAGGATTGCCAAGACATACACGTAGTTTGGTGACGATTGGAATCTTACTTGCATTGGGGCGTGAAGCAGAGCTCAGAATGCATATTCGTGCTTGTTTCAACAATGGCGTTACTAAAGATGATCTTAAAGAATTATTTTTGCATGCGTCTTTATATGCAGGACTTCCTGCAGCCAATGCTGCAATGCATATGGCAGAAGAAGTATTTGCAGAGTTAGGCATTTCGCCTGAGAAAATTAAATAAACGGACGATATTTTAAATTGAATAAGGAGAGATTCATGTCTCAAATTCTGATGGGTGCTTATGCACAGCGAAATACAGATGATCATCCACCAGCATATGCACCGGGATATAAAACCAGTGTATTACGTTCCCCGAAAAATGCACTGATTTCGATTGCGCAAACATTAACCGAGGTTACTGCACCTCACTTTAGCGCAGACTTATTGGGTCCTAAAGACAATGATTTAATTTTAAATTATGCAAAAGATGGTTTACCTGTTGGTGAACGCGTCATTATTCATGGTTATTTACGTGATCAATTTGGTCGTCCTGTTAAAAATGCTTTGATTGAAGTATGGCAAGCGAATGCCTCAGGACGTTATCGCCATCCAAATGATCAGTATGTGGGAGCTATGGACCCTAACTTTGGTGGTTGCGGTCGAATGCTCACAGATGAAAATGGATTCTTCATTTTTAGAACGATAAAACCAGGACCTTATCCGTGGCGTAACCGTATCAATGAGTGGCGTCCAGCACATATCCATTTTTCTGTGATGGCAGATGGCTGGGCACAGCGTTTGATTTCCCAGTTTTATTTTGAAGGCGATACATTAATTGATAGCTGTCCAATTTTAAAAACTGTTCCTTCAGAACAACAGCGAAGAGCTTTAATTGCGCTCGAAGACAAGAGCAACTTTATTGAAGCAGATAGTCGTTGCTATCGTTTTGACATTACTTTACGTGGTCGTCGTGCGACATATTTTGAAAATGATTTGACTTGATAGGGAGCATCAGGATGAATGGCTGGAAATTTGAAGAATTACATGAAACACCATCTCAAACAGGTGGTCCATATGTCCATATTGGATTAATGCCTAATCAAGCTGGTATAGAAGTATTTGAGCATAGCTTCAATAATCAAATGGTGAAAGATGGCACTCAAGGTGAACGTATTCGCCTCGAAGGGCAAGTTTTTGACGGTTTGGGTTTACCACTTCGCGATGTACTCGTAGAAATTTGGCAAGCTGATGCCAATGGTGTTTATCCAAGTCAGCAGGATACGCAAGGGAAGCAGCCAGATCCAAACTTTTTAGGTTGGGGTAGAGCGGGTGCGGATTTTGACACTGGTTTTTGGAGCTTCGATACGATCAAACCAGGTGCTGTTCCTGGACGTAAGGGTTCACAGCAAGCACCACATATCGCGCTGGTTATTTTTGCGCGTGGTATCAATTTAGGTTTACATACTCGAGTTTACTTCGAGGATGAAGCTGAAGCGAATGCGAAAGACCCAATTTTGAATGGTATTGAGTGGGCGCCACGTCGTCAAACACTCATTGCTAAGCGTGAAGAGCGTGATGGTCAGATCGTTTATCGTTTCGATATTCGTATTCAAGGTGAAAATGAAACTGTATTCTTTGATATTTAAACTTTGAACAAGAAATTAAAAAGGTCAGTGATTTCACTGACCTTTTGTTGTTTCTATCAATAGATTTTGATGAAACAACTTATCTTAACAATACAAAGTTATATATTCGTGAGCATAAATTATTGAGGCTCTTTTTGTAAAACGACATATGGTGTATTTACTACGGATTTTTGTTTTAACTTATAGATGATGAAAATGGCAATAGCTGCTAAAACAAATGCAAAACCAAAATTTCCGTACAATTCTAAAGGCGAGTTCCCTAGGTCTAAAAAGTATCCCGCAATGATTGGAGAGAAAATACCACCAAAACGACCAACACCAGTTGCAATCCCCACGCCTGTTGATCGTACATCTGCCTCATAGAGCTGTGTAGAAATGGCATAGATTCCAGCTAAACAGCCATTAATAAAGAATCCTAGCGTTGTGGCAACGATGATTAATATATTTAAATTATCTGTATTGTTCACAAACAATAAAATACATACGTACGTGAGGATTAAAAAGGCAATTTGATTGATGTATACGCTGACTTTAGAACTAAGAACACCAATGATAAAACTACCTAAAATACCACCCACGCTGATCATCATGGCAGTTTTAATAGATAATGAGTTATCTAGACCAGAACTATTGAGAATTTTAGGTGTCCAGCCCATCACGAAATAAAAACCAAAAAGAATAAAGAATATAGAAACCCATAATACAAGGGATTTAACTAAATACTTGTGGTTAAATATTTCTACGTAAGAAGACTTTTGATTTTCTACATATGCTTTGGGGAGTGTGAGAATTGGTTTTTTATGCATTTTAGAGAAAATTTGATTCAATTTTTCCAAAGCATGTTTTGGTTGTTTTAGTAATAAATAATCGATCGATTCTGGTAAAAATTTCAATGAGCAAAGAAAAGCAAATGTAGTAACGAATCCACCAATTAGAAATACTTGTCTCCAACCGATACTTTCTAAGCTATATACAGCAAGTAGTGCTCCGCTAATTGCTCCAATCCCATAACCGGCAGATAATATCCCAACACTAAAACTTTTATATTTAGTCGGAGAATATTCACTGGCCAAAATCATAGCACTGATTTGAACACCACCAATACCAACACCAGTGAAAAATCTGCACAGAACCAATTGCTTAAAATCGGTGGCAAATGCAGATGCAAACATGCTCAAACCACAGATTAATAGACAAAGGTTAATTAAATTACGTCTGCCGATTTTATCTGCGAGAGGTGCAAGTAAAAATGAACAGACGGTCATACCAATTAAACCAGCACTAATTAAAGTTCCTATATTAGTACCAGTTAATGAAAACTCATTGGCAACTGAACTTGCCAAATAAGCCATTATCATGAAATCGAATCCATCGATAATGTATAAAATAAAACAGAAAAAAACGACGAATTTTTGATATGAACTTATTTTGCCATTATCGACACAATCCTTTAATTTTAAGATATCCATTCTTTTTTAATCCTTATAGAACCATAAATGCAGCACTGGTTTTTGCCACTAACTTTCCATGCTGCCAAGCTTCACTTTGAATGCTTAAAATTTTACGTCCTTCTTTAATGAACCACGCTTTTGCTAATACTTCACCAACTTCACATGGTCTGAAGAAATCAATTGTTAAATTAATTGTGGCAGCTGGTTTTTCTGTTTGATTTAAGGCGGCTAAAATACCCATTGCATCATCAAGCATGGCACAGATCATGCCTCCTTCAACACTTCCCCTAGGATTAGTAAAACTTTCAAGAGCAATATATTGAACTGAAATTTCTCGCTTTTCCTTGTTCCACTGAAGTTGATGACCACCCAACAAATGATGAATAGGGGGCAGATTAGATAAAACTTGTTCTTCCATTGAAAAGTACTCCTTTAATATTTATTTCACTGCAAATGCATCATAGATCACGGCTTTTCCGAGACGCATTGCACTTCCAACTGCAATTGTCTGATTTAGCCATGCATATTTTTCTGAGCTAGTTTCAAACTGCATGGTTAACTTGAAGTAATATTGAGTGGGATTAACATCTTCGCCACGACTTAATTGTTCTAGTACTTGTGGTGAAGCATGGCGATAACCTTTAGTTTGTAAATAAATCAGAGCACCATCATCAGTTTCTAATAAATAGCGCGTATCTATATATGCCAAACCTTTGCTATCGACCTTTTGCCAATCTGCACCATTGTTAAGAATACGCCCCTTCAAACTTGGTCCAGAAAAAGTTCCTCCAGTGATTGGGATAATGCGTCTTTGCCCTAAATCTGAAGTTTTACCGAGTTCCCAAACTGGGGCTGTGAGTTCAACATTGAATGTCGCAAGGGGTTCAAGTTTTATGGGTTGTGGTGAATATTGGGTATTTGCCAAACTTAATGTAGTGGTGGTATAGACCAATAAGCCGATTAAATATTTCATACTTATTATCCTTAGAGAGGGTAGGGTTCCTCAGTAAAGAACCCTTTTGTTATTATTTAAATTTCCACGTGTAATCAATATTGATACGAGTTTCATTGGCTGGCTTAATATTGGCGGTAATCGGCATATCATTATCGTAGATCGCGTAACGCGCGCGTAAACCTAAATTTTTTAGTGGGCCATTTTGAACTATGTAAGCTAGATCAAAATCCAATTCATCTTCCGAAAAATCTGTACCACCCAACTGTGGTGCGTAAATATTGCTACCATGGGTATAGCGGGTCATAAAACGAAGACCTGGGATATAGTCTTTAAAATCGTATTCATAACGCAGGCTATAAACACGCTCTTTCGCATTCAAAAACTCACCAGTCCAAGTATCAATTGCTAGTCCAGTTTCTCCTCCAGTTAAGTACGGAAAAGCAGTATCTCCAAAGTGGTGAAATGTAGAAAAGATAAACTTATGGTTTTGGTGTTGAAGTTCTGAATGGCTATGAAGTAAATTATTGTCAACTAAACCCGCTTTAGCAGTCCCATCTTCATCGCTAATGTAGTAACGCAACTGTGTTGTAAAAGTGGATTGATTTGAGATTGGATATTTATAGGTTATGCCTAACAACGATTGGCGATATAAGTCGTTAACATCCATATGAAATGCAGTCAACCGCAATGGATTATGAGTCAAGTCATAATGTCCACCTAAGTAATACAAATAATCTGTTTCTTCAGAAATATAACGACCATTTACTCCAGAGATCTTTATAGCTTCATAATTTGTAGAATCACGTTGATTGACTTCATCAATATAGGATGCTTGGAGATCCAGACCTTGAATATCTTTAGATTGAACTGCAACACCTCGATACGTTTGAGGTAAAAGTCGTGCTGGAGAGCCGACTAAAACAGGAGTCATGGGTTGAAGAGTCCCTATACGTACCTCGGTTTCAGAAACTTTAGCTTTTAAAGTGACTCCAACTTCACCATATTGATCTGCAGGCTCATTGGTTGCCAAGGAACGAATTAAGTTTCCTGTACCTCCATATTTAGCATCAGCATCCAGTTTAAAACCTGCGGTCGCTAATAGATCTAAACCAAAACCAATCGTTCCATCGGTGAATCCAGATTGCGCTTTAAAGATAAATCCTTGTGTCCAGTCTCTTAATGCGGGGTATCTATTCTCAACTTTAAAGTCACGGTCAAAGTAGAAGTTACGTGCAGTTAATTCGACTTTACTTTGGTCGATAAAATTATTTGCAAATACTGGAGCGGTACATAATAGAAGTGGTGTGATCCATAATTTTTTCATCTTTATTTCATCCTGAAATAGTATTAATACATAGAGGTAATCTTTGTGTTATTTTCCTAAAAGTTCTCTTGCAACGATTTCTTTCATAATTTCATTGGTTCCCCCATAAATTTTTTGAACACGTGCATCGACATAAAATCGAGATATTGGATATTCCCGCATGTATCCATATCCCCCGAACAATTGCAGAAGTTGATCAATGACTTCACATTGGGTATCAGTGATGAAGCATTTCAATGCCGCAACTTCGCTTACATCCAATACTCCCTGTTGATAAAGCGACTTACATTTTTCGACAAAGGCTTCGGCTGCTAGAGTTTTAATTTTGGCTTGAGCGATTACAAAACGAGTATTTTGAAATTGTGCAATTGATTGTCCAAAAGCTTTACGTTCGAGGACATATTCTTGAGTAATTTCTAAAGCACCTTGCAAAGCGCCTAATGCCATGAGAGAAATACTCAAACGCTCACGTGGAAGTTCTTGCATGAGATAGCTAAAGCCTTGACCTTCCTGACCTAATAATTGGTCTTTAGGAACTCTGACTTGGTCAAAAAATAATTCGGCAGTGTCTTGAGATTGAAGTCCAATTTTTTTTAGACCACGACCTTTTTTTACTCCATCTAAATGAGCATCCACCAATAAAATCGAAATACCTTTAGCTCTTGCTTGAGGATCAGTTTTAGCAACTAAAACTATGAGATCTGCATGTTGACCATTCGATATAAACGTTTTTGAGCCATTTACCACATAATGATCGCCATCTAATAAGGCTTGAGTGCGGATGGCTTGTAGGTCTGAACCTGCATTGGCTTCAGTCATTGCAATAGCTGTAACAACTTCACCGGATACCATTTTAGGTAACCAATATTGTTTTTGATCTTCACTTCCAATATTCTGGATATAGGGTGAAACAAGTTCACTCTGACCACCGATTGCAACGGCTAACGCAGAGAAGCCCGCTCGAGCCGTTTCTTGAACGATCATTTGTGAATAATATATCGGTGCGCCGTAACCTCCATATTGTTCAGGCACATCGACGCATAAAAATCCATTTTGTCCAAGTTGATCCCAAACTTGTCGAGGCATGAGTCCTTGCTCTTCCCATGACTCATAATATGGGGCGACAAACTCTGCTAGGAAGCGTCGATAATTGTCCCGAAACAGCTCAAAATCACTATCTTTCTGCATAGCGTTATCCTAATTTTAAATGCAACTGTCTAAGCAGCGTTTGACTAAACGCTGCTGAATAAAAAAGTTGAGTTAATTTCTAAGGGTTGGAATGCGAATAATGAGAGGATTATTAATGTTTTTTTCGTATAACTCTTCCACCATTGCTATGCGACGTTTCAAGATACCACTTTGATTGAGATTGCCTTTATCAGTGGTTTCTCCTGCATCAAGAAGTGGAGGTTCAATCATGAGGTAAAGCATTGAAACAGTATTTGAACTACCTGTCGCATCTTTGTTGAAATCAATTAAAAACTGCTTGAACCATTGTTGAACTTTAGGGTGTAGAAGCACCTCTTTAGCACCAACTAGACTTAAATCTAATCCTGCATACTCAGCGCAATCTGCAATTTTGGGAAATATTAAAAATCCAATCGCACTTAAATTAGAACCGGTAATACAAACATCTTGAATAAGTCGATTACCTGTAATGAGAACTTTATTGCGTAATGTTCCAACATTGACAAAGGTACCTGTATTCAACTTAAAATCTTCAGCTATACGGCCATCATACATGAGTCCCTGACTCGGATCGGATGGATCCACTAACTTCACAGCATCTCCGGTGCGATAAAAGCCTTCATCATCAAAGATGTCAGCTTGTTGTGCCATAGGTAGACGCCAGTAATGTTTCATGACATTTTTACCACGAACACAAAACTCAAGTTTGTCACCATAAGGAACTAATTTCACTTCACAACCTGGAGCTGGATATCCAATGAACCCAGCCATTACTTTGGGACCAGTTGTAAACACACATGATGGTGCAGTCTCAGTCATCCCCAAACCGCTCATGATACGAATACGTTCTCCACAGTGTGACTGCGCGATTTGGTCAAGTCTGTTCCAACCAGCTTCTGATAGTGCAGCACCAGCAAAAAACAAAATTTTAACTCGACTAAAAAATTTTTCACGTAACTCAGCATCTTGTTCAAGTGCTACGGTTATTTCTTCCCATCCTTTAGGAACGTTTAAATACACAGTAGGTGCAATTTCCTTAAGATTCCTGATGGTTTCTTCCATCTTTCCTGGAACTGGCTTGCCGTCATCAATATAAATTGTGCCGCCGTTATATAGTGCGATTCCTACATTATGACTGCCACCAAAAGTATGATGCCATGCTAACCAATCAACTAATACTGGGGGGGTCTCTTCAAACTCAGGGAAGGTCTGAAGCAGCATCTGTTGATTGGTACATAGCATTAGATGCGTTGTAGGTACCGCTTTCGGCATTTTAGTTGAGCCAGATGTAAATAGAAATTTTGCTATTTGATGTTCATCAATGGTCTCATAATGAACTTTAATATCACTAATTTCAGAGCAGAGGAGTGAAGAGAAAGCAAGGCAATTTTTCTCACCAAATTTTCCAGAATTCGTAACGATCACAATATCATCTGTATCACAGCAATGTTCAATCGCTTTAGCAAAAGCTTGACCATCATTAGCAAAAACCAAACCTGGTGTTAGAACATCAAACACATGTTTGAGCTTGCCAAAATCTTTAGAAATAAGTGAATAGGCAGGAGAAATTGCGGAGAATGGAATCCCTGCAAGCATTGCTCCCATTGACAAAGTAAGATGCTCTAGATCATTTCCAGATAGAATGACAATAGGACGTTCAATTGAAAGATGTGAATATTGTTTCAAACTTTGTGCAATACGCCATGCTCGATCTAATGTTTCTGCGTATGTAAGCTTAATCCATTCATCATCATGACCACGTTTTGCTGCGAATACACGATCGGGATGTGTTTGAGCATATTGAATTAAACGGTCAGTAATTTTTTGTGGGTATGGTTTAAGTTGTTCTTTTGGGGAAATATACAAAGTGCCATTTTTAGATTGAAACTCAATCTCGTGACTGCCTAATTTAACAAATCGCTCAGGATATTTATGCGTATGAACCGTCATATTCGACATTGTTTTCACTCCATGTATTTTTAGCTATTCTTTTCCAACGAAAAGAGCTGACTTCATGTCAACTCTTTGAAATATTCGTTAAATAGGGTAGTGACGAGTTTTGGTTTGCATGGTGATCCAACGCAGCTCAGTGAACTCTGCAACTGAGACTTTACTCCCAAATCGTCCATAACCACTTTGTTTCACGCCACCAAAAGGCATTTGCGCTTCATCATGAACGGTTGCACCATTAATATGACAAATACCTGATTCGATACGTTTAGCAACATCTAGAGCTAGGGATAAATCTTGACTAAAAACTGCTGCAGATAATCCAAATTCTGAGTCATTTGCTAAATCGATTGCTTCATCAACAGTTTTAAAACGTTGAACGGTGCACACAGGACCAAAAGACTCTTCGGCATAAATCTGCATATCTTTAGTGACGTCAACTACGATAGTAGGTTGCATCATAGCACCATCAATGCTTAAACCTAGTGGTAAATATGCACCTTTTTCACGTGCATCTTCAATTAAATTTTTGATTCTTGTTGCAGCTTTTAAACTTTCTAGAACGCCCAGGGGTTCTTGACTCTCAAGTGGATTTCCTGCTCTGATATTCTGAACTTTATTGATCAATTTTTCGATGAATTGGTCTGCAATTTTTTCATCCACAAGAACACGCTCTGTCGACATACAGATCTGTCCCTGATTGAAAAAAGCGCCGAAACTGATGGCATTAACGGCTTCGTCCAGGTCCGCTTGCTCCAATACAATGACCGGTGCTTTGCCACCAAGTTCCAGCAACACTGGTTTGAGGTATTTCGCTGCAGTTTGTGCAATTATTCGTCCTACATGCGTTGAACCTGTAAAATTAATTCTTTTAGTCAATGGATGACTGATTAAACGCTCTACAATCTGTGGAGCATCTTGCGGAGCATGAGTAATGACATTGACAACACCATCGCCAATACCTGCTTCATGAAGTACTTCCCCAATTAATCGATGTGTTGCAGGGCAAGCTTCAGATGCTTTAAGTACGACTGTATTCCCACAAGCCAGAGGCATCGCTAAGGCACGAGTGGCTAAGATAACAGGAGCATTCCACGGCGCCATACCAACGATGACACCACATGGAACGCGAACACCCATAGCGATATTGCCAGGAACATCTGATGGAATAATATTTCCATCAATTTGTGTAGTCATGGCTGCTGCTTCTCTCAGCATATTGGCAGCAAGATGGACATTAAAGCCATACCACGTCGCAGTTGAACCTATTTCATGTATTGCAGTTTGAATAAACTGTTCAGTTTTTTGATCCATCAAATCTGCAGCTTTAAGCAATTTTAAACGTCGGTCTGTTGGTGATAGAACAGACCAAGTTTTAAATGCTTCATGCGCTGACTCAATTGCACGATCAACATCGCTTAAAGTCGCTGCTGCACTCGTTGATGCGATTGAGCCATTAATTGGACTGATTCTTTGAAAAGTTTGTCCTGAACTTGCTGCAACAGATTGGCCGTGAATAAGTAACTGTACGTTTTGCATGGTGAATGTTTCCTTACATGTCCATCATGACGAAAAAAGTAGATTCTGCTTAAGCAGGACGTTTATAAGTTTGAAGACCTGGTTTGATTGTTTTGTCATCCAAGAATTGCTTCATACCTTGTGCACGACCACCTTCATCATCACGGTAGTTGCATTGATCCAGTTTGGCGTATAAGTAATCTTCGTTTTGCTCCCAAGTCAGCTCACGACAGCGCTTAAAACCATTCTTCGCTGTACGCAGTACAACTGGATTCTTTTCAAGCAAATTATTTGCCAATTCAGTTACTTCTGCACGTAATTGAGCAAGTGGAACACTCTTGTTCACTAAGCCCATATTTGCAGCTTCAACACCAGAGAAGGTTTTGCCTGTCATGATGTAGTACATAGAAGCACGATGACCGACTGTATCAGCCATAGCTTTGCTCACTAAGTTACCTGGAGGAATTCCCCAATTCACTTCAGACAAGCCAAATGTAGCTTCATCTGCTGCAATGGCTAGATCACATGCGACTAGTGGTGAGAATCCACCACCGAAGCACCAGCCGTTTACCATTGCAATCGTTGGTTTTGAATAAAAACGAAGTAAATGCCATTGCCAACGTGATGCATCACGACGAATTCGCTCTTGGAAAATTTCTGGCTGGCTGTCAACCTCACGGAAGTACTCTTTCAAGTCCATACCTGCTGTCCAAGAATCCCCAGCACCAGTGAGTACCAAAACACCTGCTTCTGGATCGAGTTCAAGCGTTTCAAGTACATCAATCATTTCTTTATTTAAGGTTGGACTCATCGCATTTTTCTTTTCTGGGCGATTTAAAGTGACCCAAGCAATGCCAGCTTCAACTTTTACATCAACAGTGGACCAGCGATTTTGATAAGACATGATAAGCTCCTTAGTGTTTGTTTTATGTCCTGTTGGAATTAAGATAATATCAGTTAAACTTACATACAAGTGTTTTTTTGAATTTTTTATAGAATTTTTATAATCTATTGATATTTAATAAAATAATATTTTAAATGAATTTTATTTAAAAAAAAATATTGATTATTTTATAAGTTTGGGTGATATTTTTTGAGTTGCCTGGACGGAGGCAATACATAGGATGTGTATTTTTTTAAAAGTATTTTAAAAGCTCTAAAAGGGACAATAAAAAATGGAACAAAGTGTAAGTAGTAAGACTAAAGCTACGCTTACACTCGTACTGTGTTTCGCTATCGCTGTATTTGAAGGTTTCGATCTTCAATCAATGGGCGTAGCAGCACCACGGATGCGAGCAGAGTTTGGCTTAGATAATACTCAAATGGCATGGGCATTTAGCGCGGCAATCTTGGGTACTTTACCTGGTGCATTATTAGGAGGTCGTTTCGCTGATAAAATTGGGCGTAAGGCAGTTCTATTGACCAGTATTTTAATTTTTGGAGTGATGTCAGTTCTAACGGCATATGCTTCTGATTATACACTGCTTTTAATCATTCGTTTCTTAACTGGCTTAGGGATGGGTGGCGCTTTACCAATGATGATCACCATGGCATCTGAGGCAGTATCAGAGAAACATAAAGGCATTGCAGTCAGTATTATGTATAGCGGTATTCCATTTGGTGGAATGTTGACATCATTTGTTGCAATGGGTTTAGCTGGTGATGCGCAATGGAGACATATCTTCTACATTGGTGGCTTCGCGCCAATTCTTTTAATCCCTTTGCTAATGAAATATTTGCCAGAGTCTAAAGACTATTTAACAGCGACGAAGAATAAAACTTCTACCCCATTCTTTGAAGTGTTGTTTGCAAAAGAACGGCGTTTTTCCACGATTCAAATTTGGATCAGTTTTTTCTTTACGTTAGTTGTTTTATATTTTTTACTCAACTGGTTGCCACTATTGATGGGTGCACAAGGTTTAGGAAAAACAGAAGCGAACTATGTTCAAATTGGTTACAACATCGGTGGTATCTTCGGGTCGATTCTCATGGGAACTTTACTTGATAAGATTCGCATGAGTACTGTAATTAAATTTATATATATTGGCATCTTGTTATCACTGTGCTGTCTTGCAATATCTCCAACTGTTGCTTTACTTGTATTGTCTGCTGTGGGTTGTGGTCTATTTATTGTAGGTGGCCAATCAGCGCTCTATGGATTGGCAGCGATGTTCTATCCAACAGAAATGCGTGGCACGGGTGTAGGCGCTGCAGTCGCAGTAGGGCGTATAGGATCTTTTGCAGGGCCACTATTTGCTGGCATGCTACTGTCGTTAGGTTCTAGTTCAGCAATGGTCATTGGTGCAAGTATTCCACTGATTTTATTTGCAGCTGTTGCGGCATTAATGCTTGTACGCAAGCCACGAGCAGAGCAGTCTGATGCTGTTCTAAATATAACTACACGTTAAACATATGTTAAAAGTATGATTACGACAGTAGTCATACTTTTGTTCATCTATTAAGGAATATAAAATGTCAGAAGTTAATCATTCGATTCCGACACTGAGCTATATAATTGCAAGGGTTGATCGTATTGTGAGTAAACTTTTAACTGAACGTTTAAAAGACTTAGATATCACCTTATCTCAGTTTACAGCATTGTCAGTTATCGCTGCGAAAGGCAATCTATCTAATGCAAAACTTGCAGAACGTTCATTTATTAAACCGCAATCTACCAATAAAATTCTACAAGATTTACAAAACCAGGATTGGATCAGTAGAGCTTCAGATCCCTCACATGGACGAAGAATTTTAATTAATGTAACGCCTAAAGGATTTGAAAAACTCGAACAATGTCGAAACATTGTTAATGAGATAGAACAAAAAATGTTAGATGGGGTAGATATCCATTTAGCTTATTTAATTCGAAACAATCTAGAGTTAATGGCAACCAATCTTCAAAAAATAAATATTGATGATACGAACTCATAATCACCTCAGTTATCAAAAATAGAATAGTGAATTTACGGCCTAAAAGAGTCCTTTAAGTCAACAGAGATTGATATTCCAAATCTGACTCGTTAGGATCAATCATGATCAAAAAAATTGAGTAGTTATATGTCTTCAGGGCAGCAAGTGTTAATTGAACTTCGCAAAATGATTATTTCTGGGGAGATTGCAGGAGGTTCTCGTTTGGCTGAAATTCCGACTGCTGAAATGCTAGGTGTATCACGTCAACCCATTCGAATGGCTTTTCGGCTTTTAGAGCAAGAAGGCTTACTCGTTAAAAATCCAACTCGAGGCTATACTGTTCGAGAAATTTCATCCAAATTAGTTCATGATGCGTTGCATGTACGTGGCGTTTTAGAAGGTCTAGCTGCAAAAACGCTTGCTGAAAAAGGCATGACGATAGATCAACATCAAACACTTTTGAATTGTATTACCCAAATTGATTCCATATTCAATAAACCAGAATTAACAAGCGATGATTTAGAAACCTACCATCATTACAACACTATTTTTCACAATACTATTATTCAAGGCTCGGATAATATTGCAATTGTGCAAGCACTTAGTAAAAACAATCAGTTACCTATGGCATCTGCACAAGCACTGACTTATGATAAAAATAATGCGCTGTCTGAAATTCGTCGTTTGCAATATGCGCATATCCAACACTGCTCAATATTCAATGCATTAAAGCAAAAAGACTCAGCACGCGCTGAAAGTTTAATGCGTGAGCATAGTCATGTGGTTACTTTAGGGGAGACTATGCGTTCAATATTTCACACAGATGGGTCTATATAAAAAACCCTTCAATTAATGAAGGGCTACACTTGAAAATCTATCGATCCCAATTAAACATCAATGATAATTCGTTGAGATTTGGCTCTTGAGCAACAAGGTGTGAATTGATCATTTGCAGCTTGTTCCTCTTCAGTTAAATACATATCTCTGTGATCAATTTCACCTTCAACTACATTCACTAAACAAGTGCCACAAATACCTTGTTCACAAGATAAAGGGATACAGATTCCAGCATGTTCTAAAGCTTGTGCTGCAGATTGATCAGCTGCGACATGAATACGTTGCCCTGTTTTTAAAATCTCAATTTCAAAACTGCCATCTTGACTGGTATCAATAGCTTGTGCGCTGAAATGCTCTTTATGTACTTGATGACTAGGCCAAGAGAGCGTATCTGCGGTATGGATCACATAGTTCATAAAACCATCTGGGCCACATACATAAATATGATGATCGATATGAGGAGAGGCAAAGACCGTATTCAAAAGAATATGTGTTTCAGGTTCATCATCAATATGGATGTGGACGGAATCTCCTAGAGCCTCTAAATCTTGTTGGAATGCAATAGAAGCTCTCGTTTTCACAAAATACAGTAATTGGAAGGGCTGATTATTGCGTTTAAGCTCTTTAGCCATTGCTAAGATAGGGGTGATACCGATTCCACCTGCACACAAATATGCATATTCTGTCTCAGGAACCAAGGCAAACAAATTTCGTGGTTCACTAATCTTGAGCTGCTGACCCTCACGAAGTTGTTCATGAATAAATTTAGAACCACCACGTGATAAAGGATCATTCAGGACACCAATGACGTAACGGTGCTGCTCTGAACTACAATTTGCCAAAGAATACTGTCTAATTATTTGATTACCTAAATGCACATCAATATGTGCACCGGCTTGAAAAGCTGGTAATAATTCACCATGGGTGTTTACCAGTTCGAAAGATAAAATGTGTTCATTATGACGATAAATCTTCTGAATAGTCACATCCATGTGAGTATCGCTCCTTGGTAAAATGAAAAACTGATAAAATGTGGGTTTAATTTAAACAACATTTAAAGTTGTAATTTTCTGCTCATCATTCGTTTGCTCTAAGCTGATCAAGCGGTCAATTACTTTTCGAGATTGAACACCGCCTGCATCAATATTCAGCATTAGCAATTTACGATCAGGATGTCTCAATAAATTCTGTTGCTGTTGTTCAAGCATATCTAAATCTTCCGAGAAAATTTTGCCCTGTCCCTCACGAATTTGGTTAGTTAATTCGATGTTGTCGGGTTGGAAGTGTCGAGCCATTCCCCAGAAATACCAGTGAGACGTTTCCGTTTCGGGGGTAATAAAATCCACAACGATTGAAGACACTTTTTTATTTTCCGGTGCGTTGTAACCACCATGCCCTGCGTGGGCAACACCAACTTCAATATGAACATTGCTAGGTGCATGAAAGTGACAAATTTGCCAACGGTCTACTAGGACATCTGCAGCGAGATTATTACCTTTTAGAGCCATTTGCCAAAATGGAGGTGCATAAATGTTTTCCATATGACGTTCAGTCACAACGTGGTCACCATCAACACGAGTGGTTGGTGCAGCTTCATCGATTTCTTTTTGACCAATGCTGTTTGCATGAACATATGTTTCATGGGTGAGATCCATTAAGTTATCAATCATCAAGCGGTAATCACAGTTGATGTGGAATAGTCCACCACCATAGGCCCATTCTGGATTTTCAGCCCACTCTAAAGTTGGGAGTTGATCTTCACTTGCAAGCGATTGGTCTCCTGGCCATACCCAAATAAAGCCAAATTTTTCAATTGCGCGATAGCTTTTATTGCAAGGAAAGCCACGTACACGTTGCCCAGGCATTGAAACCGTTTTGCCGTCACATCCCATCACTAATCCATGATAACCACAGACCAGTTGACCATCTTCAACAAAGCCTAATGACAAAGGTGCACCGCGATGTGGGCAAAAATCTTCAACAGCATGTATTTGGTTTTCTTTTCCACGATAAAAAACCATTTTTTCACCGCAAATTTGTCTTCCTAGAGGCTTATCTTGTACTTCTTCAGGTCGTGCCGCCACATACCAAGCATTTTTTACAAACATGAGTTGATCTCCTTATCAATTGGATCCAATAATTCTATTTTTTAGATAAAAAGTCAATAATAATCTTTAAAAATAAATATTTTGGATCCATTTTTGAGAGAGCATTTAAATAATGATTATTGTTGAGCAAAAATGATGGCAAATCACCATCCAAGAATATGGCGAAATTGATTCATTGTCAGAGAGGGCACGAGGGTTAATTTATTAAACAAAAAATACTTAAACTTGATGGATTATTGGGATTTTATTTTTAGCTTCATTAGAAAATTAAAATTGACCTAATTTTTTTATTTGACGACGACGTCTCGTGAGCCCCAAGATTTCTTGGCGATCTTGAATTTCTTGAGCAGAATAAGGAAGCGTCTGTTGCAATGCTTCGAGTTGAAGATGACTGTTTTCAATGAGGAAGCAATCATGCTCAACTGGCCATGCACTGGTAATGGGTTTGCGTTTACGGGAATAGTTCATGGTTAAATTATAAAATTTGAGAAAAGAATAGTGTAGATGCGTATCAAGTTAAACGACAAAAAATGTCGTAATGATTTAGAACACTAAGATTTTAAACCCTATTTTAATGAGAATCTTTCAACGTACTTTTAAGTCATATTAATTGAATAAAATTACCTAGATTTACACGGTTTACATAACATGTGGATTTTGAAATGAGTTGTTACGTTTCGTGCCATCCCTCTACTGGTTTTTAAGTTAATATTTTAAAAGTTAAAACTTAATAACACCAAGAAAATTAACAATAAAAATAAAGAAATAATCATTTCTGTCATGAACGATTCAATGAATAATCATCGGAATGAGTAAAAAATATGATGCTAATCGTGGTGTGTTTTGCTTTGGTCAGTTGCTATGCCGTATGGCGACTATTATTACAACCTAAATTGATTATGGGGAATACGCAGAGGCACTTTGATTTAACAAAACTCCTCAAGCCTACTGATCTCAGCCAGCCGGCGCGCTTGGTGTATGATACGGATTCTGTCGAAGATATTCGTATGTTTGATGAGGTTGCAAAATTACTGTTTGAGAAACGTGTAAATCATCGTGATATCAAGTTTGCTCAGCAAATTCAATATGAGTTTTTGAACAAGATGCCATCACGAACTTTATGTCAGATCAATCAATTTGATTTAGGTGAGTGGTCGATTTTATGGGAATATCGTAATCAATCCCTTGAATACTATGTGAGTCAATATGGCATCATGTATCGACATACTGACGCACAAGGGGTAGAGCATCAATCTGACTTTATTCAGTAATTTAGAATTTAATCATTAACTAAATTGAGATAATTTTGGAGCATGTCATCCCAAATTTTTTCTGCGCCTTTTTTGAAATATCCCATGTGTCCAATTGCAGGCATTTGATACTGTTTGGCTGTGATATCAATGTAGCGCATATCAGCAGAACGATAATGTTGCATAAAGGCTTGCCTCGAATTTGGGAGAGCCCAATCATCATCTAATGCTGAAACAGCATAAATTTTGGTTTTAACACTTGCATATTGTGCTTTTAAATCTTGTTGCTCGGGGTCAGCGAAAAAATATAACGGATTTTTGCACCAACGACGCCACTGTTGATATACCCCTAAAGGCAGATCAGAGCCCATATTGAATTTACTCCAAGGTAAATAACCTGTGACTGCGACAATGGGTGGAAACACAATACTCCACATCACGGATACTTTGAATCTTTCTTTGAACGGCATATATCCTGCCCAACCTGCACCTGTACCGTAGCAACACATGGCACTGACTTGATGATGATTAGGGGTAAGTCCCAAGGCTTGACCACCATAAGAGTGTGCAGTCACAAATAAGGGGAAAGTATCGCTAGAAAAGTATTCAATGGCACCAGCGAGATCAAGTTTCCCCCAATCCAAATAACTCATTTTAAAACCTTTGAGTTGTGCTGGAGATGATGCCCCCACACCACGATAATCAAAGGTTAGCACTTCAAAACCACGTTCTGCAGCATACTCTGCAAATCTGCGATAAAAAGGTTGGGGAACCGCTGTCGCTGAAGCCACAATAATACGTGCAACAGTCTTCACACCAGATGATAGGTAGCGAGTGCCGGTGAGCATATAGTTATCTAAGGCAGGAAACTGAACTTGAGTTTTATTGATGCTCGGCATCTGGTTCACATTTGAAATAGCTTGCATGTCTATATTTCCCGATATTGAACTATTGACCTTTAAAGCGAGGTTGACGTTTTTCGCTCATTGCTCGCATACCTTCGACTGCATCTTCAGATTGTATTAGTGGAAGAAGATGAGTCTTTAACTGATTAAAAGCGTACTGCTCATCATGTGAAATCGCTTCGTGAGCAGCCGTCAAGGTGGCTTGAACAGCGAGTGGAGCAGCTGAAGCGATGGATTCGGCAAGTTCAATGGCACGGTCAAGCGGATCTTGTTCTGTTACTTCAGTAATCAAATGAAGTCGAAATGCAGTTGCAGCATCAAAAAAATCCCCCGTCAATAAGTAGCGCATTGCATTAGACCAACCTGCAGTTTTAACGAAGCGTGAAGTTGCTCCGCCAAAGGGGAGGATGCCACGTTGCACTTCAAGTTGAGTAAATTGGGTATTTTGATGGGCAATACAGATATCGGCATTCAACATCAATTCTATTCCAGCAGTAAAACAATACCCCTTCACAGCGACAACGACTGGTTTTTTTCGTTTACGACCAGTCGTGCCCCATGGGTTAATCAGATTCATATCTTCCGAAAATATACCATCTGACATACGCGGCTGAAGCTCAAGCAGATCTAATCCTGCCGTAAAGTGCTCTCCATGTGCATAAATCACAGCACAGCGTAAATCAGACTGGTCTTCATAGGTGGTAAGTGCTTGTGAAAGTTCATCAATCATATGACTGTCGAATGCATTGCGCTTCGCAGCACGGTTTAAACCAATCAACATCAGATGATTGCGAATTTCAATGGTTATTCTGGTCGTTTGAGTTGTATTCATCATTATTATTTTCCATTGAGGATATTCTATTTTTAGAGGAGTTTAATGGTTAGGTCAAAACTGTGCAGTTCAAATTGAACAGCGCTAAGTCGTGTTCGTTAAGAATCATGTATGGTGCCATTCAATATGCGTTAGGATAGGCGTATCAAATAAACCACGATCATTTTAAGTAGTGTATGAGCCTTTTAGAAATTATTTCAGTATTGATTAGTGTATTGGGTGTAACCCTCACTATTCGCCGTAATATTTGGTGTTGGCCTGTGAATCTCGTGGCTTATGGCTTATATGCAAAGTTATTTTATGATTATCAACTCTATGGTGAAACGATATTGCAATGCGTGTTTATCAGTTTAGGTGTGTATGGGTGGTGGATATGGAAAGCTCAGTTTAAACAACAAGAGCAACTTGCCATCAATCGTATTCAAGGGTTGAGAATTATCAAACATGTGTTTTTTACAATGTTGGCAGGATTTATTTTTGGTTTAGGTCTGGATTATTTTACGGATGCTTCCATTCCTTATTTAGATGCTCAATTGGCAAGTTTAAGTCTGCTCATTACATATTGGACGTCTAAACGATATTTGGAAATTTGGCCTGCTTGGATCGCGGTGGATATCATCTATGTCATGATGTTTATGTATAAAGATCTATATTTGACGGCTGGTCTTTATGGCGCATTTATTGTTTTAGCCTTATTAGGTTATCTTCAGTGGAAGAAAAAATATCAAGTTCAACAGCAAACCGTCCACTCACTTTGAAAGATTCACATCCTTGGACATTGATTTAAATGATTTGATCTGCAAAATAAAGCAGATCAACGTAACAATGAAGTTGAATTTAACCAATAGACTTTAAATGTATGATTATCCACTTTTGGGAAGCTCGATTTCTGCAATTTGTAAAATCATTACAACAGCATCCTCACCGTTATCTTAATTTTGAATCCGTTGCCGATTTTTATCAAAGTCAGTGGTTAAAAACACTTCCTCCTCATACTGAATATTTTTGTACTGGATTAGACGATGGTGCAGAGCAATTTGATATTTTGATTCAATATTTGCATCATCGAGTCAGTATTCACATTGCACAAGAAATTAAAGTTATTTATCGAGAACTCGATCTCTAAGAGTTCTAAGAGTTAGGAGTGTACTTAGCAATTTTTAGCTGAGTCAAATCAAAATGCTTGAGCGTATCGCTAGCTGGATTTAAGCAAAAAAAGCTTTAAAAAAAAATAGAATAAATGGTAAAAAAACCTTGATAAATCCTAATCTTAAGGTTAGATTGTGATAATAAGTGCAATTATAATAAAAAATATGTGACTTTAGTCACTATATTTTATAGGGGTGAAATAGATTTAATGATTTTAGAGTCAAATGAAAATATAGTTTGTTTTGATGAGCTGTTTCTATTGAGTTAGTTCATTATGTTAAAACTATTCAATCGGATTTTTCGCCCCTATACACTTCATTCATTTATGAATCAAAGTGTCTTGATGAATTGGAGTAACTTAAATAAATGTATTCTGGTCATGGTATTGGGCGGACTTGCACATATCACCTGGATCGCATGGTATTTATTTTCATTTCATCATCCTGCATTACATCATTGGCTCAATCCTGATTATTATTATTTTCACCTATCACGGATGTTGCTGTGCTGTGTATTACAGTTCTTACTGATTATTCCTTGTGTCATATGGCGTCATAAAGAGTGGGTGAGACAATATTTACCTTACTTTATTATTTTGGTATTTTCCGTAAGCTTTATTTATGGTGGCTATTCGGTTGGTATCAGTAGTCCTGCTACCGTTGCGGGATTTATCAGTATTTTAACAGTTGGTCTGGTTTTATTTGAACGCAAGATTGTATATCTGCTTTTTTTACCAGTCATTGTATATATGCTCATTGCAATTGTCAGTAGTGCATTGGGTTATATGACCTACGCACCGGTCTTTAGTGATCAGCTCAATTATTCAGTCATGGTATTTAATGAATTCTGGGTTTATTCACAACTTTATTTTTACGTGCCTATTTTTTTTGCGACTTTTGTATTGTTTGAGATTTTGTTGACGCAATGGAGAAATCGAGAAAAACAAATTAATTTAATGAGTCAAATGGACCCGCTTACGGGGATTTATAACCGTCGAAAAATAGGTTTAGAACTCAATGAAATTCAATTACAAGAACGAAAATTTGCTCTCATTCTGTTAGATCTTGATCATTTTAAGAGTATTAATGATAACTATGGTCATGATATCGGAGACAACGTCTTAAAGCGTGTTGCCAATGTACTACGTCAAAATATACGTGATACAGATATTGTCGGGCGATTTGGTGGTGAAGAGTTTGTGATGCTGTTGCAGAATAAAAACCTCAGAGCTGCGATGGAGGTCGCAGAGCGGTGTCGCAAAGAAATTGAAAATGAGCTCTTTTATATCGATGAACGTACGACGATCAGAGTGACAGCAAGCTTTGGTATAGCCATTTCTGAATTTAATTTAAATAAAGAAGCGGTGATTCGTCATGCAGATCAAGCATTATATCTAGCAAAAAAACGTGGTCGTAATCAGGTTAGACACTACTACGAACTTCAGGATGCTGATGTCATACAAAAAAGTGAAACTTGAGCCGTAAAATTATCAGGTCACAAATTCGTCATTTAAATCAGTTTTACTTCATCTTGAAATGCTTTAAGATTGGTTGACTATTAATCAAATATTTGATTTAAAATTTAAAAAATTATGAAGATCAAATTCTTATCATAATTGAGATGAACGTATTATGACGATACTACCCGTTGCTCAAAAAGGTGAAGTGATCCTTGAATTGGTTGCATCGCCGGTAAGTGAACTTGAGTTTAGTAGTAGCTGGTTAACGCATCTGGTTGAAGCAATGAATTTTACGCTGCAACAGCGCAATGGTGTCGGTATTGCTGCACCACAAGTTTATGTCTCTAAAAGGATTATTATCGTCGCTTCAAAACCCAATATACGGTATCCCGATGCGCCTGAGATGGAGCCTATTTACATGATTAATCCTGAAATATTGGAACATTCTGATCATGTTGTTTTAGGAGAAGAGGGATGTTTAAGTGTAGAGAATCGACGTGCGGAGGTGGCTCGAGCTTCATCAATCCGTGTCCGTTATCGTAATATGCAAGGACAGGAAATTACTGAGACTTTTTCAGGATTCCCTGCACGAATTATTCAACACGAAATTGACCATCTTGATGGGATCTTGTTTGTAGAGCGAGTTCACGCTGCTTAAAAAGACAATATAAAAGATAAAAGGACAGAATGAAGTTAATCAGGAAGATTCAACATATGATTAAGCGATTGTATCGTATGGCCAATACGTACATCCTTGATCCTCAAAATATGCTGATCAATTGGAGTGATTTTAAAAAGGGACGGCTTATCCTCTTTTTTGGAATTCTAAGCCAACTTGAGGTCGCTCGCTGGTTAATTGTGGCTTTTTATACCCCTGAAAAAGCACAGTGGTTAAATCCTGACTATTTTGAATTACGTGTTACCCAATTGTTGGTGACCTCCGTGATTTATCTTGTCCTGTTTTGGAGTTGTTTCAAGTTTCAGCATATCGCTAAGTTTCAAACCTTCATTGCTTACTTTGCCCCTAGTTTCTTTGGAATGACCATGATTTATTCAGGGTATTCGATTGGAATTTATAGTCCTGCAACAATGGCAGGGTTCATTAGTATTGTATTGGTCGGGTTGGTATTTTATAGCCGTAAAATTATTTATGGGATTGCAATTCCAATTACGATATACACGTTATTAACGTGTTACTTGACGCATATCGATCGAATTCGTTATGCACCTATGTTTAGTGATGAGTTGAATAAAAGTATCGTTTACCAAAATGATTTTTGGGTCATGAGCATGGTACAGCTCTACGTGCCCATTTTACTTATGAGTGTTTTATTCTTTGAGATTTTACTCACCCAATGGCGCAGTCGTGAAAAACAATTTGAAACCAGCAGTAAATTTGATGCCCTGACGAACGTTTATAACCGTCGTCAAATCAATGAAGTGTTATCACATTTTCAGCAGGATCGTGCTGATTATGCTGTGATCTTATTGGATTTGGATCATTTTAAACAAATTAATGATCAATATGGTCATGCAGCAGGAGATGAAGTCCTGAAACAGGTGGCGACGCGTTTGGAATATCATGTTCGTATTGGTGATACGGTTGGACGTTATGGCGGTGAAGAATTTATATTAATTCTGGACAATCTCAGTCGTGATCAAGCGGTTGATATCGCAGAACGTTGCCGTAACGCAATTGCACAGCAGCCGATTGTGCTGGATGATGGAACCTCGTTAAATGTGACGGCAAGCTTTGGTATTGCATTATCCCATGAGTTATCTGATCAAGATGTCATTACGCATTGTGCAGATCACGCTTTATATATTGCCAAAGAAAGCGGACGAAATCAGGTACAGTTATATCAGTCAGCTTAATTCAATGATTAAATTTCGGTTTTGGTACTACTAACTATAGAGAAACATACGTTTAGGTTTTTTTATAGCAATGCTTTTGTTTTGGTCAGTGATCATCAAATTCATACCATAAATTGATCTGAACGATAAAGCAGTCTTTTTAATGCTTAAAGCGCATTGACATGATCGCTGAATACATCCAAATTTTAATAAAAATAAATATGAATATTCGATAATACAATTAGATGATGACTCGAGAGAATGAAGTACAACAACAGCGCAGTTTATTGCAAGCTATCAAATATGTCTTGTTAGAATCTGAACGTTCTATTATTAACTGGTCCAACTTTAATAAAGGGATTCTGTTACTTATATTTGGGCTGTTGATGCTCATCGGTCATTGGTTGTGGTACTACCTAACTTTCCATTCAGAATATCAAATTTGGTTAGATTCAGAATATTATCCTCATCGGACATTGACCACATGTTTACAAGTGATTTTGACTACGTGTTTTCTGACGATCGCTTTAGTGCTTCGAAAAAATGCTACTGCTCGCCGAATCTTGGGCTATTTAATCCCCTTATTTTATGGATTGATTGTCATTTTTTCAGGATACACGGTTGGGATTTATAGTCCTGCGGTGATGGCGGGAACGGTCAATATTGTATTAATTGGTTTTGTGTTATATGAACAGCGCATCATCTATAGCGTCTCTTTTATTATTGCTTGTATTATCGTGTGGTTGGCAGTACTGACGGCCAATGGTCAACTGACTTATGCACCATTATTTAGTGATGCACTGAATCAATCTAATTTGTATGCCAATCCTTTTTGGCTGAAAAGTATGGCGGTACTATATTTACCCATACTGTTGTGCTCAGCAGTTTTTTTTGAGTTGATCTTGTCACAGTGGAGACGACGTGAGCGTAAGATTGAAATACTAAGTCAGAAAGATGCGTTAACCAACCTCTATAACCGTCGTTACATCAATCAGTTTACTAGTAAGTTAATTCAACAAAATCGCAGCTTTGCTTTCATCATCTTAGATCTCGATTTCTTCAAGCAGATTAATGACAATTATGGTCATGATGTTGGTGATCTTGTACTTAAACGTATTGCTCTCGTTTTAAAACAGCAAACACGAGAAGAGGATATAGTAGGACGGCTCGGTGGTGAAGAGTTTGTTCTAGTACTGACAGATGGTGATATCGACGAAGCATTAATCATCGCAGAACGTTGCCGTCAAACGATCGAAAGTGAAAAAATTGAGATTAGCCCAGCGACTTTTATTCAAATAACGGCAAGCTTTGGCGTGGCGATGTCACAAAATTTACCACATCTACACACAGACGAAGTAAAGCAAAGGATTTATAGTGCGGCGGATAGAGCACTATATCTTGCAAAGCAGAATGGCCGTAATCAAGTCAGATGTGACACGATATCGACAACTGAATTTAACATTTGAGATCTTATTTTGGGTCTCCATTGATCACCAAGAGAATAAAAATGAAGACACCTGTACCTGATTATCTTGCCCATGTATTGGACCAATGTCATGCGAATACCGAAGGAGCATTGGCTGACTATATTCCAGAACTGGCAGCTGCCAATCCAAATCGTATCGCTTTAGCACTTTCAACCATTGATGGTACGATTTATTCTTCAGGGGATGATGAGGTTGAGTTCACGATTCAATCAATGTCTAAACCATTTGCTTATGCATTAGCGATTCAAGAACATGGTTTGGCTCAGGTATTAGAAAAAGTTGGTGTTGAACCTTCGGGGGAAGCATTTAATCAAATCTCATTAGAAAAAGAACGATCGATTCCCAAGAACCCAATGATTAACTCGGGTGCGATTACGACACATTCTTTATTACCTCATAAAAAGACTGTTTCTCGTGCAGAACATTTACGACGTTTCTTGAGTGAACTGTGTGGGCGTGAGTTAACCTTTGATGAGCAAGTCTATCAATCTGAACTCAAAACAGCATTTCGTAATCTTTCGATTGGATATATGTTGCGTACCGTCGGCGTGCTAGAAGAAGACCCAGAACAGATTGTTCATGGTTATATTCAACAGTGTGCGATTAAAGTCTCCGTGAAAGATTTAGCGCGAATGGGCAGTGTGTTGGCGAATGGCGGAAAAGACCCTGTTACGGGAAAATGTATTTTAGATCGTCAGGTATGTCGTCAGGTACTTAGCGTCATGATGACGTGTGGTATGTACGATGCAGCTGGAGATTGGTTGACCACCGTTGGTATTCCTACCAAAAGTGGTGTGGCAGGGGGGATCATTGGTGTCTTACCAGGTCAGGTTGGAATTGCGGTTTTTTCGCCTAAATTAGACAGCCATGGCAACAGTGTTCGAGGTGTGGAAATCTTTGAACGTCTATCAAGTGATATGGGATTACATTTGATGGAGGGAACCCCTTCAGCACAAACCATTATCCAAAGTCGCCG
Source organism: Acinetobacter sp. ANC_7553 (assembly GCF_056779895.1). Taxonomy (NCBI): domain Bacteria; kingdom Pseudomonadati; phylum Pseudomonadota; class Gammaproteobacteria; order Moraxellales; family Moraxellaceae; genus Acinetobacter; species Acinetobacter sp. ANC_7553. The sequence goes on from NZ_JBWYIV010000002.1 coordinate 103,484, forward strand.
TGAGTATGATGATGGCATGGTGGTATATGAGCTACGTGGTGTCTTACAATTTACAGAGACTGAAATGTTCTTGCGTGAGTTACAGAATGAGCCTGTAGGTAAAAATAAAGTAGTGCTTGATCTTACACATCTGACTTTAATCCATGATGTCGGTGCTCGAATGTTATTTGAAGGTGTGAAACGTCTACAGGATGATGGTCACAGAGTGGTGGTCTTAGATGCGGAATCATTGTTATCGGAACAACAAAGTAAAGGACACAAACGCGTCATTGTCCAACAGCACTTGCATGATTATTTAAAGTAATCAGCAAAGATGATGCGCTTTAAGATGCGTGTATAATATTGAAAATTGTATACCGTTTTTTGGGAATGTTATGAAGTCTGAAGTCCAGCAAGGCAAAATTAAAATTTATCATGCCGATAAAGGTTTTGGTTTTATTGGTGGTGCAGGTGAGGATATTTTTTTCCACATTTCTGACTTTCCTGCAGATGAAGGTGAGCCAAAACGCAATGACCGAGTCAAATTTCAGGTAGTTGAAAATCAAGGTAAGTTAAAAGCAGTCAAAATTCAACGTGTAGCTGACCAGTCAGCGAAAGCGAAGAAGTCTCGTGTGGCATCACATAATCAGTCGATTACCAGCGCATTATTGTCAAGTTTTAAAAAATAAAATGTAGAAAAGCCCTGAATCATCAGGGCTTTTTTTATATAACTGATCAATCATTTATATCATGTTTAAAATGTTATTTTAGATGATCGGCAATATCGGTAAAAATCACACCTAAACCATATGCACCAGCATCAGGATAGCCTAAGCTACGATCACCGACAGTACCTGCACGACCCATACGTGCAACAATCTCTTTGGTCGATTCTGCGCCTTGAACAGCAGCTTGAGCACCTAAGATAAAGTTTTCCTTAAAGCTTTTGTCGGTGTTGTTTGACCAAGAGTCAGCACATGGCACTAAAGCATCGATCAACGTTTTATCTCCCACTACCGCGCCACGTCCAAATGAACGTTCGCCTGTGGTTTGAATACCTTTTACTGCGGCTTGCAGCATATCGGCAAAATCTGCCACGCTTAACGTGGTTTTACCTTGAATGGCTTTACTTGCGGCACGGAATGCTGAACCCCAGATGGGACCCGAAGCACCGCCACAATGTTCCATAATGATCATGGAGCTATTGAGCAAGAATTCATCCATCTGCTGTGCTTGGATCAAGCTTTGCCATTCTTTCTTGAGTTGTTTAAAGCCTTTAGCCACACTCATGCCGAAGTCACCATCGCCTGCGTGTGCGTCTAACTCACAAAATGGCACTTCATTTTTAATAATACAGGCAGCCATGACATCGACCACATAGCGCATGTTTTCAATGCTGAATTGCTCATTTTGAATTTCAGCATGTTCTGCTGCAGTTTCAACTTCGCTATTGCCTTGATGTTGGGTAGCCGTATCTTTTATCGCAAACTCAATGGCTAAAGCAGGTGAACCATCAAGTTTAAAGGCAGGGGTGTTGGCTTCGGTATCTAAGTATGTTTTGAGTTCATCATCCAATTCAAGTAATGAAATGGATGCGCCATTCATGTCGATACTGGTCATGTAGTTGCCGACAAAGGTACGGTAAATTTTGATGCCCTTATGTGCAAGGTGTGCGCATACATCATGGTTAAACAGATACAGTTCTTGCATTGGGGTAGAACCAAAGCCATTGATCAATACTGCAACTTCTTTCATGTCTGGACGATCTAAAAACAGGTCATCGACCATACGTTGTGCCAGTTCTTTTGCTGGCAAGATTTTTTCACGACGGATGCCCGGTTCACCATGAATACCCACGCCGTATTCCATTTCATCATCGGCAAGGGTGAAGGTTGGTGTGCCTTTAGCAGGAACAGTACATGAGCTATAGGCAAAACCTAAACTGATGACATTGTCAGCCGCTTTTTGAGCGACTGTTTTAACTTCACCTAATTCTAAGCCTTTAGATGCTGCTGCGCCTGCAATCTTATGAACAAAGATTGTGCCTGCGACACCACGACGACCGACTGTATATAAACTATCTTTAACCGCAATGTCATCTGCAACTTTCACAAAGTCGACTTGAATTCCGTCTTCAGCGGCTAAGGCTGCACCATTCTGGAAATTCATCATATCGCCAGAATAGTTTTTGATGATCATTAACACGCCCTTGTCGGTTGCGACATGTTGTAATGCTTTATAGACCTGAATTTGCGATGGAGATGCAAATACGTCCCCGCATACGGCTGCGTCTAACATACCTTTACCGACAAAGCCCGCATGGGCAGGTTCGTGGCCGCTACCACCACCACTGATCAGTGCAACATTATTATGTTTTTCTTTTCTTGAAATAATTTTGTGAGACTCAGTAAATGCGAGTTCTGGGTGTGCAAGGACAAAGCCTTTGCACATTTCGACAACCAGTTGTTCTGGGTTGTTGATGAGTTTTTTCATTTAATAAAGCCTGTGTATTTATCGGGGAGAATTTGAAAGTATCTATTATTATAGAAATGGGATCATGTGGACGACAATATTTTTAGAGAATTATCTACCCCATCGGCTAAACCTTTATCGTTTAAATTGGCTAATCCTAATGAACCTTACGAAACTTTATAACTTACAGCAAACACAAAAGTCATTAGTAGCAATGCAGAGACTATTTCAACAACGACAGCAAGGTACAGCACAATATACCGAACAGATCGGGTGAACCGTACCGGGTTTGTCGGAGACTCAACATTCTGAGAAACTACTCCGATGAAAAAATTAAACTATACCCCTGAAATCAAGGAAAGAGCGGTTCAACTTGTTATTGAATCCGAAAAAGATTATCCATCAAATTGGGCTGCAATCACTGCTATTGCTCCCAAGATAGGTTGTACCCCTGAAACACTGCGTGTTTGGCATCAAAAATATTTGGATCAACAAAATCCAGTTAAAGTACAGCATCTTTCAGATCAAGAACGCATAAAACAACTGGAACGTGAAAATAAAGAACTGCAACGCGCTAACGAAATTCTACGTAAAGCAGCTGCTTTTTTCGCCCAGGCGGAGCTCGACCGCCCACACAAATAATGGTGGATTTCATCCATAACAATAAAGACCTATATGGTGTTGAGGCAATCTGTAAAATTTTACCGATTTCACCATCGACCTATTACCGACAGTTGGATCTGACCGAGAACCCAGAAAAGCGCTCAAAACGCGATTTACATGACGTGCATCATGCTGAACAAGTGAAACGAATTTGGAAAGAAAGTTCGGGTCGATATGGTGTACGTAAAGTCTGGCAACAATTAAAACGTGAAGGCTATATTGTTGCACGCTGTACGGTTGCTCGATTGATGCAAAATCTAGGCATACAAGGTGTTTGGCGCGGTAAGAATAAACAAACTACTCGTAGCCGAGATGACCAAAAACGAGCACCTGACTTGGTGAAACGGAATTTTAGAGCTGATCATCCTGACCAACTGTGGGTCGCTGACTTCACGTATGTTCGAACCAATTCAGGCTGGGTGTATACCGCCTTTATTATTGATGTGTTCTCACGAGCCATTGTTGGATGGAAAGTATCTACACGAATGAATACAGATATGGTGCTCGATGCATTGGAGCAAGCATTACATGATCGAGGCATGCCAAAGCACGTGATTCATCATTCCGATAGAGGTGTGCAATATCTTTCCATTCGCTATACCAATCGTTTAGAAGCAGCAAATTTACGAGCATCAGTTGGTACGACTGGTGATTCATACGATAATGCTTTGGCTGAAACGGTGAATGGCTTATACAAAACAGAAGTGATTGAATATCTAAAAGCAGATTGGCAAGGTTTAGTAGATGTACAACTTGCGACATTAAACTGGGTGGATTGGTTCAATAAAAAGCGTGTACATAGTGCTCTAGGTTATGTATCGCCATTTGAGTTTGAAGCAATGTACTATGATAAGGTTAATCCGTTAGGTCAGGTGGCCTAACTTAAATAAAAATCTCTCCGATAAACCCGGTACGGTTCAGATGACCTTCACCACCACAATGCAACATACGACCTGTCTCTTTTATTAATTTTATTGAAATATTTTAAATATCATGAAATTTTACAGAGAAAATATAATTAAAAAAATTAGCTTAACGAATTATTACAATATAACTTTTCATAAGTAATTTATATAAATTAATTTGTAAATTAAGAATAACTAATTAGACCTAATTTAACCTGAATTGCGAATAAAAATTTTTCGTTAAAATAATAAGATGAATATAATTTCATTATAAATTTTTAGAGTAATCAGATCACAGTATATTCTTTATATGATTCAAATAATGAATAATCTTATTATTTGAGCAGAACTCGGGTTAATTTAAGGAATAAAAAGTCCTTCAAGAGAAGGACTTTTTTAACATGTTTAGATCACCGAGTCATCCAAATTCGGTGCTAACCAACGTTTCGCCTCATCCAAGGTCCAACCTTTACGCTTCGCATAATCTTCCAACTGATCGCCAGAGATTTTGCCCACGTTAAAGTATTCGGTTTCAGGGTTTGCATAGTAGAAACCGCTGACTGATGAAGGTGGCCACATTGCAAAGCTACTGGTTAAGTAAGTACCGATCTTATCAGTCGTACCTAACCAATCAAACAAAGGCGCTTTTTCAGAATGTTCAGGACAAGCAGGGTAGCCCGGTGCAGGACGAATACCCACATACTTCTCTTTGATCAACTCTTCATTCGTTAACTGTTCATCCGCTTGGTAGCCCCAGAACTCTTTACGAATACGTTGGTGCAAGTGTTCTGCAAATGCTTCTGCAAAACGGTCACCCAAGGCTTGAACCATAATCGCGTTATAGTCATCACCTTTAGTTTTGTATTCCTGTGAAAGTTCTTCCGCACCAAAGATCGATACAGTGAAACCACCCAAATAATCTTGCGCCACGTCTTTCGGTGCAACAAAGTCAGCTAGTGAGAAATTCGCTTTGCCTGTCACTTTGTCAGACTGCTGACGAATATGCTCAAAGGTATGCGTCACATTGCCATTTTCATCCGTTACCGCAACAGTATCCGCTGCAACACGATTGGCAGGGTAAAGACTAAAAGTAGCGCGCGCATCGAAACGTTTATTTTCGATGATGTCTTTGAGCATCGCTTGTGCTTGTTCAAACAAATCACGTGCAGCTTCGCCAACGACTTCATCTTCAAGGATTTTCGGGTATTTACCCGCCAAGCTCCAAGAAATAAAGAACGGTGTCCAGTCGAAGTATTCAACTAAAGTTTCGAGTGGATAGTTGGTGAATGTTTGCGAACCAATGAAGTTTGGTTTTACAGGTGCATGCTTTTCAAAGTCAATCTTGAAACCATTTTCAACCGATTCAGCATAAGAAAGTTTTGCTGCTTTCGGTTGTTTGTTGGCAAGACGCGTACGGATTTTTTCATAATCCGCAGCATAGTCAGCTGCCAATTGAGGCTTCATTTCAGGTGAAAGCAATTGGGTTGCAACACCGACTGCACGAGATGCATCGGCAGTGTAGTACACACCATCATTGTGATATTGCGGTGCAATCTTCACAGCGGTATGTGCTTTAGACGTGGTCGCACCACCAATCATGAGTGGAATGTTAAAGCCTTTACGTTGCATTTCTTTGGCAACAAAAACCATTTCATCCAATGACGGTGTAATCAACCCTGATAAACCGATGATGTCAACTTTTTCATCAATCGCTGTTTGTAAGATTTTCTCACACGGTACCATCACGCCAAGGTCAACGATGTCATAACCGTTACAGCCAAGTACCACACCCACGATGTTTTTACCGATGTCGTGTACGTCGCCTTTAACAGTAGCAAGCAAGATTTTACCTTTGGCTTCGCCTTGGGTTTTTTCTGCTTCAATAAATGGGTTCAACCAAGCCACGGCTTGTTTCATCACACGTGCAGATTTCACCACTTGTGGTAAGAACATTTTGCCGGCACCGAACAGGTCACCCACCACGTTCATCCCTGCCATGAGTGGACCTTCGATCACATCAAGTGGACGAACTGATTTTAAACGTGCTTCTTCAGTATCTTCATCGATATAAGTCGTAATACCTTTAACTAACGCGTATTCAAGACGTTTTTCTACAGGTTCATTACGCCATTCAAGGTTTTCTTCGGCTTTTTGCGCACCCGCTTGACCACGGTATTTTTCTGCCACTGCAAGGAGTTTTTCTGTTGCTTCTTGACCGCTAGTACCTTGGTTACGGTTCAGCACCACATCTTCAACGGCTTCTTTCAGCTCAGCATCAATGTCATCATAAATTGCAAGCTGACCTGCGTTTACAATACCCATGGTCAAGCCTTGTTGAATACCGTGATACAAGAACACCGCATGGATCGCTTCACGAACAGGTTCATTACCACGGAATGAGAACGATACGTTTGAGATACCGCCAGACACCATGGCATTTGGAAGGTTTTGCTTAATCCAACTGGTTGCTTCAATGAAGTCCACACCGTAGTTGTTGTGTTCTTCAATACCAGTTGCAACCGCAAATACGTTCGGGTCAAAAATAATATCTTCAGATGGGAAACCCACTTCGTTGACTAAGACATCATAAGAACGCTTACAGATTTCTTTTTTACGTTCAGCAGTATCCGCCTGACCGTTTTCATCAAACGCCATGACAATCACTGCCGCACCGTATTGACGGCAGAGGCGAGCACGTTCTACAAACTCGTCATAACCTTCTTTTAAGGAAATTGAGTTAACAACCGCTTTACCTTGGACGCATTTTAAACCTGCTTCGATGATTTCCCATTTCGAAGAATCGAGCATGATTGGCACGCGAGAGATATCAGGTTCAGATGCGATCAGATTCAGGAAATGCACCATCGCTTCTTGCGAATCGAGCATACCTTCATCCATGTTGATGTCGATGATCTGTGCACCGGCTTCAACTTGTTGACGTGCCACATCTAAAGCTTCGGTGAAGTTACCTTCTTTAATTAAACGAAGGAATTTTTTAGAACCTGTCACGTTGGTACGTTCACCGACGTTGACGAATAATGAATCTTTGGTGATGTTGAATGGCTCTAAACCACTTAAACGACATGCAGGTTCAATTTCAGGGATTTGACGCGGTGCAATACCTTCAACCGCTTGCGCAATCGCACGAATATGATCCGGCGTCGTACCACAACAACCACCCGTAATGTTAATTAAGCCACTTTCAGCAAATTCTTTAATAAATGCTGCAGTTTCTTCAGGAGTTTCATCATAACCACCGAAGGCATTTGGTAAGCCTGCGTTAGGATGCGCTGAAACAAAAGTATCCGCAACGTCAGACACGGTTTTGACGTGTGGACGCATCGCATCTGCACCAAGTGCACAGTTAAAGCCAATCGATAAAGGCTCTGCATGGCGCATTGAGTTCCAGAATGCTTCTGCGGTTTGACCTGTGAGTGTACGGCCAGATGCATCGGTAATGGTGCCCGAAATCATAATTGGCAGTTCGTAACCAATTTCTTTAAACACTTCTTTCACTGCAAAGATCGCAGCTTTGGCATTTAGGGTATCGAAGACCGTTTCAATCAAGATGATGTCTGCACCACCTTCAATCAATGCCTTAGTCGCTTCAATGTAGTTAACTTTTAACTCATCAAAGGTGATGTTACGGAATGCCGGATCATTTACATTTGGTGAAATTGAAGTGGTACGTGACGTTGGTCCTAATACGCCTGCGACAAAACGTGGCTTTTCAGGTGTTGAGTATTTTTTACATGCTTCTTTGGCAATTCGAGCTGCTTCACGGTTAATCTCAGGAACCAAATCTTCCATATGGTAGTCAGACATTGAAACACGCGTTCCATTGAACGAGTTGGTTTCAATAATATCTGCACCAGCTTCAAGATAAGCTTCATGAATGCCTTGAATAATCTGTGGCTGAGTTAGAACCAATAAGTCGTTATTACCCTTAAGGTCGTAGGCCCAATCCTCAAAACGTTCACCACGGTAATCAGCTTCTTCCAATTTGTGGCGTTGGATCATGGTACCCATTGCACCATCAATAATCAGGATACGTTTGGCAAGAAGCGCTTTTAAGGTGGCGAGGGTAGACATCAAATGACTCTCACAAAAATCTGCACAAATAATGGTGCAATATTTTAGCAGAGTTACGTCCACTTTTCTGATAAATAAAAATTTATGAACCTATTCCCAAAAAATTAAGGATGAATTTCATCCATCGACTACGATGATCAACCTATCAAAACTGAAACTGTCTATATTTCATCATGTTGTCATAATCTAATGTAATAATAACTGCCGTTGTAACAAATGTGACAGTGATGTCATCTTTATTTCATCTATTTAATTACCGATTGAAATAAAGATTAAAGACGAGGGTTTTGTATTAACTATCTGATTATTATTGTTAAATTTTGAATATTGGTTGTTTTTAAAGTTTAATTTTCTTAAATAAGTGTCGTTTGGATGACTTATATGACAGCTCTTTGTCATATAATTGTAATAATTAAATTGAACAATAGAGGGGATATTTATCCTCTTTCTCTGCTTGCATGAATTCTAATCAAACTCCAGTTTCAGATTCAGCACAATCGTCAACGCCTATGCAGTCGACGAATGTTCACGTGCCAACGCCGAAATTCTTTATGCCAGTGTTCCTTACACTGATTGTTTCAACCTTGATTTACATTGGTTTTCAGTTGGCTGCTGATTTATCTCATGTGCCTGCTTTAAATCTTTATGCTGTGATCATGTTGGCCACGGCATTGTTTATCGCATTGGGTTTCGAGTTCGTTAACGGTTTCCATGACACGGCCAATGCTGTGGCAACAGTTATTTATACCAACGCTTTATCTGCACCTGTCGCTGTAATGTGGGCAGGCTTCTGTAACTTCCTTGGCGTAATGGTCGCAAGTGGTGCAGTTGCCTACGGTATTATCGCGCTATTGCCTGTTGAATTGATTATGAACGTCGGTTCAGGTGCTGGTTTTGCCATGGTCTTTGCCATGTTGATTGCCGCAATCGTATGGAACTTAGGAACTTGGTTCCTCGGTATCCCTGCTTCTAGCTCTCATACACTAATCGGTTCGATTTTAGGTGTGGGCATCATGAACTACATCCTAAACGTAGGTAATGGTGCGTCAGGTGTAGACATGGAACAGGTGATGAAAGTGGGTAAAGCACTTTTATTCTCACCATTAATCGGTTTTGCATTTGCGGCTGTATTGTTCTTATTGGTTAAAAAAATCTTTAAGAAACAAGTGGAATTATTCCAACCACCAGAAGGGAATAAACCGCCGCCGCCACTTATTCGTGCCATTTTGATTTTCACGTGTACCGGTGTAAGTTTTGCACACGGCTCAAATGATGGTCAAAAAGGTATGGGTCTGATTATGTTGATTCTGATCGGGATCGTGCCTTTGGCATACTCTTTAAACAAGAGTCTAGATCAACAACATATCCAAACGTTTGGTCAGTTATCTGCTCAAACTGCAGATTTGATTTATCCAAATCACCAAGATATTCCAGATGAAAAAGCGCGTCAAATTATCACGTCATATATCCAAACCAAAGAAATCACACCTGAAGTTGTGCCAGCTTTGGCAAGCTTGACGGATCATTTAGGTGAAAAAGTAGGAAGCTACACATCCATTAAAGATGTTCCTGAAGATCAAGTGGCTGAATTCCGTAATGATATGTACCTCAGCACGACTGCATTCAAGCGTTTAGATAAAGCAGAAGCTTTACCTGCCATGACTGAAGCGCAAGAAAAAACAGTGGACAACTACCGTGATAACTTAGATTCATTCCTTCAATACATTCCAACATGGGTGAAAGTTGCGACTGCATTGGCATTAGGTCTAGGGACGATGGTAGGCTGGAAACGTATTGTTGTTACCGTTGGTGAGCGTATTGGTAAACAACACATGACTTATGGTCAGGGGATGTCTGCAGAGTTAGTTGCAATGTCAACGATTGCTGCTGCTGATGGCTTTGGTATGCCAGTGTCAACAACACACGTTTTAAACTCTGCTGTAGCAGGTACGATGGTTGCGAATAAGTCGGGCTTAAACTTCCAAATGGTTCGCACAATTTTATCAGCGTGGATTTTCACACTGCCAGCAACAATCTGTTTGTCAGGTGGTTTATTCTGGTTGTTCCTTCAGTTCACCTGATTGAAATCAATACTTAAAGACTAAAAAAGCGCTGAACAATCAGCGCTTTTTTTATGATCAATTGTTTATGTCGCTTATTTTTGGAATTTAGACAAAAGTTTTTTGAAGGGGAGTTTTTCTTCAGCAAAACCATATAATGCGGCAAATGGTAGGGCGGTGCGTGCGAGATATGCTACACGCCATAATCCACCATGATTAGCACCATGCATGATTAAGTCTAATGGATGATTGAGGGCGATGTCAGGATTGGCAACCGACTGTGGGTTTCTCAAATCATGAATCCACAACGCAGCCATAATCGCATTGGTCGTCGCGGGTTCAAATGCTTCAACATCAAACAAATTGGCACCATTGAAAGCAGCTTTTAATAATGGGTTTTTGGTTACCGAATGTGTAGTGGTCGATGGAGCAATATTAATACTGACACGTTGACCTTGTGACCGTGCTAACGTAGCGCGCCATTGTTGAATCCTTTTCGCCAACGCATAATTTGGACCTTGTTCAACCACAAGACAGTCGCATATCCCATACTGTTTATCATGACATTGGAATAAGCGTTCTTCGTTTTGTTTGAAAAAATAATCACGAGAGACAGTCGAAATACTCTTGGACAGAATATTTTCAAGTTTAGAGCGTGATTTAAACTTATCTAATCCACCTTGAATAACTTCCTGTGGTACAGCGTAGACGTCAGTGGGCGTACACATATACATCAAACTGGTATTGGATTTTTGTTGGCTGACATGTTGCATAATGGCGTCCATCGCCATAGAAACACGAACGTGCTTTTCGCCATCTAAATACGCAATCGCGGCAAGATCTAAGTCTTGATCAAACTGGGTGAGCCAATGTGCAATCTCAGGGGTATCTGTTAATAAGTTAACGCCTAAACGCTCTGCAGCTTCACGTATAGATGCAGATGAATCTATTGATTCGACACTTGGAGCGTATAAGGTCGCATTGCCTTGCAGAACAGTATTCAAAATCTTTGTCCATACTCGCTCATGATTTAAATCAAGCGCCACGATATTGGCTTTCCATTTCGCCAGCCAAGGTAAAGGCCCTGCTTCAGAAGCTGCACCAAACAGCACCATTGTTCGATCCGAAAGGTCAAACCACTCTGGATGCTGCACACATGCTTGTAGTGCCTGAGCATGTGATGCTTCTATAATACCTCGGTCTAACCAAAGTTGAATTTGGTCGAGTAGGGCTTGACCTTCTAAATTTTTACCCTGATAAGGTACAAACCATTGCGGCTCAGCAGTAGAGTTTCCTTGAAGTGTGTAGGTATTTAAATCTTTTGATTTAAGTTTCATCACTTCATTCAATGCTTGTGTATGTTGATCACGTTGAAAACTAAACTCTTCATAAGCTTGTTGAAGTCCATCTTGAGCGATGCGCAGCGCAGCTTCAGGTGATGAGAGCCCACATTCTACCAACCGTTTAAAATGAATCGGATAGGATTTTCGCCAATTCTTTTCATTGATAACTGCATCAGCGTATTCTGGCTGAATCTGTTGTAATGCCGCACTGATGATGCGTTGGCCTGATTTTGAACTGCTGGGTTTAGAGGACGTGTTAGAGGAAAATTGTAAACCATCAGGTTGATTAGACATGCAAAAAATCTCAAAAAAAAATGAATAAATTCGCGGATGCCTACATTATCCTGACAAAATTAATGATTTAGGTGGCATTAATTACCAGATATTGATTGAATTATTACGAGATATTTCTAAAAAAAGGAAGCCGAAGACTTCCTTTATAAACAAAATCAATTATTTAGTATTTTTTATACCATTGATCAATTCTTCTAACATAAATGCAGTGTTATCTAAGCCAGCGCCCGTTAAATACCAGGCATCGGCATCAACAAAGATGACACGATTCTCTTTGACTGCTTGACTATTCTTGAGTAATGGATGTGATTGAATATGTTGTTTCGCAGCATAGTTTTGCGTGTTTACAGCACCACGGTCTAACACAATGATGAAATCAGGATTTTGTTTTATTGCTTGTACTAGACGCTCTAAATTGCGTTGCGCGGCAGCAAGAGCTTCTGGTGAGTTTGGAGCAGGTCGAGCACTTGAGGCTTGAGGTGCTGCAGTCGGCACCACTGACTTTAAGCCAGAAATATCATAGGTAAATCCAAATCTTTCATTCTTTGCATGCGGTATAAAATTATCACCCATGGCAAAAAGCATCAGGCCGGATTTGCCTTTAGTGAGTTGTTTAAGTTGTGCTTGAAGGGCATAGACATGATCTAATTTAGATTGTGCGAGTTGTTCCTTATTAAACATTTTTGCTAAAAAAAGTGTGCGATTTTTCAGGTCTTGATTGAAGTTTTGAGTATCAGGCCAGAGGTTGATTGCAGGTGCAATTTTTTTGACCTCATCTAATTTCGCGGCAGAACGCCCGCCGACAATGATGAGATCTGGCTTTTGTTCTCTTAATAAGGTTTGGTTGGGTTCAAATAAAGATCCAGCTTTTAAATATTGTTTGTCATTAAATTTTTTCAAAGCACCAGCAAAAGTAGTTTCAGGTACGATCGACGCCTGAATACCTAAAGCATTCAGTGTATCCAACGCGGATAATTCGTACACAGCCAGCTTCTGTGGTGTATTTTGCAGCTGAATAGTTTGATCTTGATAAGTGAATTGAACAGGTTGAGCATATGAAACAACGGCACTGAATGAAAGAATGAGTGCCAATGGAAGTTTAATGTAAGTCATATCAATACCTCGAGGTTTGATAAAAGCTTACCATGAATATATAAATGATAATCATTATCATTGTTGAATTTGTGTTTTTATCTTCTTACTAGTATCTACTTTGAATTGAAGGGTATTTATGCGGAGTGTTTTAATCCTCCGCAAGGATTAAGAATTAAAAAGGTAGTTGAAGCAACTTGCTGAAGAAATGTGGAATAATTTGAGGTTCAATCAATATTGTAACCACGACACCGTAGGCTGCACCCCATAAATGTGCGCTGTGGTTGATGTTACTGTTTCCACGTTTACCTGACCAAATACTATAAGCAACATAAAGCACGGCAAAAATAATGGCTGGAACTGGAATAAAGAAGACAAATATCAGTTTCCATGGCTGAAATAAAATATAAGCAAACAAGACTGCTGACACTGCTCCAGAAGCCCCTAGACTTGCCCAGCGGTGATCATTTTTATGTTTTAAATAGCTTGGAATAATTGCCGCGATTAAACCGCCTAAATAGAACAGAACAAATCCGAGTTCATATAAGTATTGTCGATAAAAACTCTCAAGTACACTTCCAAAGAAAAAGAGTGTGATCATATTGAACAGTAGATGTGTTCCATCTGCATGTATAAAACCATGCGTGATAAATCGATCGTATTGACCTTTCTGCATGGCTGGAGGCCAAAAAATCAAACGATTCATAATATTTTGATTGGAAAATGCAACCAGTGAAACGGCAACCGTAATTAAAACGATGGTGACAGTATGATTAAAAGGTAAATCAAGCATATGGATAAGATTGAATAAATTGCTTTAATTCTGTTCATCATGCCATTTTTTTAAATTTAATTGTTATTAATATAATAATTCTGACAAATTTAGTTGAATTTTAAATATTACCCCCGATCTTCAGTTAAAATAGAGTCTTCAGCTTGAGGAAAAATTGTTATGTCGACTGAGAACACCAGCACTGCAGTTGCTGAAGAAATTCCAAATTTATTAATTACACCAACTGCGCAAGAGTATTTGTTTGAACTTTTAGAGAAGCAAAATACTCCTGGTATCGCGGTACGTGTTTTCGTAGAACATCCGGGTACACCACGTGCTGAATGCTGCATGGCATATAGTGCACCAGATGAAGTCGTTCCAACCGACTATAAACAAGAATATCCAAAATTTGCTGCATATATTGATACACCATCAATCCCATACTTATTGGATGCAGTGATTGATTACAACAAAGATCGCTTTGGTGGTCAGTTGACTTTCCGTGCACCTAACTCGAAAGTGCCACGTGTAGGTCCAGATGCATCCATTGAAGAACGTATAACCTATGTATTACAGTCAGAAATTAACCCTGGTTTAGCAGGGCATGGTGGAAACTGTGCATTGGTTGAAGTGGTTGAAGATGCTGAGCATGGTTTAACAGCGGTCTTGAAATTTGGTGGTGGCTGTCAAGGGTGTTCAGCGATTGATGTGACACTTAAACAAGGTGTTGAAGTTACGCTAAAACAGCATATTCCAGAGTTACAACGTGTCGTGGATCAAACAGACCACAGTCAATCTGAAGGCGCTTATATGAAATAAGTCGCCTTTAAATTTACAAAAGCAGATTTGAAAAGCTCCCATTAAAAGGGGGCTTTTTTTTTTGAAAACTGAATAAAATGAGTAATATCAATAAAATTGAAATGTAAAAACAAAACTATAAATGAGAATAGTTATCATAATCTATTGCAAAGTGATTATCATTTGTTACAATGCGACACAATTCGAACAAGATCTCTCCACACATTCTTTGGTAATTACACAATGCAAAAGACATTTTTAAAATCTAAGTTAGCGTTTGCTGTCTTAACCACCATGTCGGTTTCAAGTTTTGCACAAGAGCAAATTGGTCAAGATACTAATGCAAAACAAGATACAACTAAGTTAAAAACAATTGTTGTAACTTCAGCGAGTGGTTATGAGCAAAATATAGCGGATGCTGCTGCTACGATTTCAGTGATTACTGCCGAAGAATTAGAAAAAAAATCTTATAGTGATGTAACTGATGCATTGAAAAATGTTCCAGGTGTATTTGTACAAGGCGGTGGAACGAACCAGACGATCTCCATTCGGGGTATGGGATCAGCTTATACCCTATTTTTAGTAGATGGACGTCCAATGAATGATGGTAGTCTTTTAACAACAAATGGGGGGGTTCAAGGAGCATCAGTAAACTTCTTACCGCCAATAGAATCGATTGAACGTATTGAAGTGATTCGAGGCCCGTCATCCTCTCTATATGGTTCTGATGCAATGGGTGGTGTAATTAATATCATTACTAAAAAGCATCAAGATCGTTTGACTGCAAGTATTCGAACAGAATATATCAAAGCTGGTAAATCGAATGACGTTAACAACGACGCAACCAATACCAGCTTGTATGTAAATGCGCCATTAATTGATAAGCTTCTTTCAGTCCAAGTTACGGCTGGTCTTCAAACAATTGAAGAAAGCTCATTACAAAAAAATACAGCCGAAACAGGTGAGAGTGAACCAGATTTTCAAAAAACAAATCTAGGTACAAAGTTTGTTTTTACACCAGATGAAAAAAACACACTCACTGCTGAATATGTAAGAACTCAACAAGAGCGTACACACAATCCAGGTAAAAGTTATACCCAGTATGTTTCAGTAACGGGTCCTAAAGTTGATATTGATGGTAAAGATTTCGTTCTATCTAATGGAAATTATTATCCAGCATATAATACGAATAATCGTAATGATGATGGTGAGCTAATCTATCGTTCAGATGTCGTACCGAATACAGGGACTTACTCCGAATTAGAAAAAAATAATTTTAGTCTTACTCATGATGGTGATTACGACAATCTAAAACTTACTTCTTACTTGCAATATGATAAAGATAAAAATAATGCAATTACAGGGCGTACTGTGGGTAAAGTTCAAAATCCAGGGGGGATTTTATTTGAGACTATCACAGCCAATACACAAGGAACGTACTTTTTCGAAGATCATAGCCTGACCATTGGCGGGCGATATTTAAAAGAAAATCTTGAAGATGGTACAAGTAACCAAAATGCAGCGATGGCTGGTAAAGTCACTAAAATGGATCGATATCAATGGTCTATTTTTGCAGAAGATACTTGGAATGTCAGTGATAAGTTAGCACTAACCTTAAGCGGTCGTTTCGATGAAAATGAGTTTTTTGGTGATAATTTCAGTCCAAAGGCATATGCAGTTTATAAAGCTACAGACAACGTGACTTTAAAAGGAGGGGTAATCTCAGGTTATAAAGCGCCGAGCTTACGTAATTCTTCTCCAGATTACATGCTGAACTCAATGGGCGGGGCAATTATGCCAAACCCAAATTTAAAGCCAGAAACCAGTTTAACGTATGAAACAGGTTTTGCATTCACTCATCCTGAATTGGGTTTATCTGCAAGTCTTATGGTCTATCAAACTGACTTTAACGATAAAATTACTCGATCTGGTCGTTTAGATGGTAGTCGACTTCCCCCAAAAAATGACGGTGAGCCGCCTTACACTCAATCTGAAATTAATGATTTCGTTGATAGTAGTGCTTTTTATCAGTCCAACCCTAATCTGCCATATAACGCAAATGGTTATACACTCAACTATAACATTGATAAGGCCGAAATTAGAGGGCTTGAACTGACCACAGATTACAACATCACAGATTACTTAAAATATAGACACTCTTATACATTCACAGATAGTGAGCAAAAATCTGGACAGTATGAAGGTAAACCATTGAATAATTTGCCTAAACATATGTTTAATGCAGGCTTGGATTGGGACTTTAATGATCAATTGTATTTATGGACTCAATTGAATTATCGTGGCAAAACAGTGGGTGATACCGACGGAGATAAAACGCCAGCTTATACATTTGTAGATGTTGGAGCTGTGTATAAGTATAGTGACCAATTCCAGCTATCTACTGGTGTATATAATGTTGCAAACAAAAATGTACTGAAAGATGGAAATGATTGGGTGCTTGATGGTCGACGTTACAGCTTTGCCTTGAATTATAAGTTTTAATGTCTTGTGCTTGGAGTGAGAGCGAGAATCTTACTCCAAGCTTTGAATAGTCGAGTTTAGAAGGAAAATAATGAAGCGCGTCGATGGCTATGTGGTTGACACCATCTATCCTATGTTTTTTTATCCAGAGATGCAGCCAATTTGGCTGAGTACAATCAGCCAATTTCAAGGTTATATAGCGCCAGATATATCTCAAAATTTTCGATATTTAGAGTTAGGTTGTGGTTGTGGTCTTAACTTGATTGTGGCAGCAATTGCAAATCCGCACGCTGAGTTTGTCGGAGTGGATTTTAATGACAAACACATACAACGAGCTACAGAGCTTGCTCAATCCTTACAGTTAAGCAATATAAGATTCTTAAATATAGACTTTGAAAAATTTAACAAAAATAATAATGAAGTGTTTGATTTCATTGTCTGTCATGGAGTGTATTCTTGGGTTTCTGAACACAATCAATATTTTATTAGGCAGATTCTAGATAAATCTTTAAAGGACCAAGGGCTATTCTATTTACACTATATGTGCTTTCCTGGATCCGCTACTTTACAGCCTATTCAAAAAATCTTTAACTTGGTTGATAAAAATACGTCTCAGCAATCTGCTCAAAGTATTGAATTGTCTACAGCACTAGTGAGTGAATTAAATCGGAGAGGCGCTTTTATTGGATATGACAAAATACAAGGAATTGTGAATACATTAAAAAATGATACCAATTATCTCGCTCACGAACTTTTAACTAATTATTGGCAACCCCTTTATAGTGTAGATGTACATGAGATTTTAAAGATCGAAGCTGATCTATCATATATTGGGAGTGCAGTTCCAACTGAAAACTTAGATTCTCTTAGCATTCCAGTCGACTTGCAACAGTTGATATCAGATGTGAATATTTCGAATACAAAAGAGTATCTAAAAGATATTGCTCGGGATTCAAAGCAGCGTATGGATTTGTTTCAAAAAAAATCAGTGAATTACCGTTTTGAAGACCATTTAGGAATTTTACATAAGATTAGATTAGATCTTATTCTTAACAATGAGCGATTGGATAATATTAATTTAAAAACATCAATTGGCCCAATTCAAGCTCCGAAGGAGGTGATCAGTGCAATTATTGAAAGTTTAAGAACAGGTTCTAAAACTTTTCAACAGTTACATCACCTTCCTTGTTTTCAGCAAAATTTAAAACTACTTGTTGAAAGTATATTTTTATTGATGAATTGCCATTATATCTACCCTATAAGCGAGCATAGAAAATCAAAGGACCTACGTAAAATAGAACGTCTCAATTCATTGCTGAGTGAGCATCAAATTGAGATTCAAATACCGACGACATATTTCTAATAAACCGCTCTAAGGAGCGGTTTTCTAATTAAGATGTGAGAATACTTAGTGCTGGTTCAGAATAGTAGAATTTTTCAAGATATACACGTGCACGGTGTTTAAGGTGTTCACTAGAAATCATATGCTTGATTACGGGGCAGAGTAGAGCACTTAATTCATTTTGAACAAGGCTTTCGTTGATATTGATATCTTGCATGATCAGATCAAAAGAGCGGTCTTGATTATGGCAATACCAAGTGTAAATACCATCGTGTACTTGTTGCTTTAGATATTCAGTTTGACGGAGGTTGTCCCAAATATCATGTCCCATTGCCACAGTATTTGGTAGATCATTGATTTCAACATAGTTTTTAACAGCAGAGAGTGGGACTTGCTTTATTTTGTGCCAAAGATTGGCTTGAAAGTGGTATAGCTTATTATCATCAAAGTGTTGGTTAATCACTTGTTCGCTAATTTGACTGATCTTGATAATATTTTTTTGAAGATAATGTTTGACCGTATCATCAAGATTTGAATCAGTGACACTTTCAAGAACTGATTTCCCCATTTTCATAAAGCGGCCGACACCGGGTACTTTTTTATTCATCACTGAATTATCAATATAATCCTGAATAGAATGATGGATTAACTCGGTGAGCATACTCGAAAATGCGGGATTGTTCACAATACGTTTAATTAGAGCTTGGCGGTGAGCACTTTTAGATGAAATATAAAGTGCAATTCGATCAATGGTGTGAACCGAGATAATATCTTCGATTTGAGTCGTTTCATTAAGCGGATGAACCAACGCAAATCGAATATGCTCCGCAATCTGTTGAACGAGAGAATCAGTTGTAGGTGTATTTAGAATTTGTTTTTGAAGCAGTGCACTAATCACCTCGAAAGACCAAATTTGCTTTAAAGGTTGTTTTCGAAACCATTGATAAAAATATAAAAATTCATTTTCAATGGTGTCATCTTGAGAAAATTCATGATCAAGAAATGCCAAATGTGCCTCAATCAACTGTTCGATTTTAGGATTTTTTTCCATGAAAATTCTCAATATCCTTAATTTGACGATGACGTTTTAACGGCATTCATCTTATTTAAAAAACTTAAGTAATGTTGCGCCACAAGATCAGGTGTTTCTACGATAGGTGTATGACCAATTTGATCTAATAGAATAGGGGGATGTGCTTTTTTTAAGGCGGTCCCTAATTCATGTGCAACTTCAACATTTACTATCTGATCTTGTTTTCCCCACAAAATCAATGTTTCAACCTCAATATTTTTTAACAATTGAGCAAATGATTCAACGGTGTACTGTTGATTAAGTTTAACAAGCTGATGAATCAACTCAGATGTATCCGCCGCGCGTTGAATAAGTGCTTGCTCTTGTTGTTTCTTGATTAAACTGGGTACGAAGGGAGCTTTATGCATGACTCTCCTAGAAACATAATTCAAGTCTCCAGGTTGTGAGATTAAAAGCTGCTTTAAATAAATTGGGTTATTGAGGAAGAATGTTTTGTTACTTCTGAATAATCCACCGGCACTGATCAGAAATAAACTTTTCATTTCTTGAGGATATTTAGCAGCATACATCAGTCCGATTGATCCACCGACAGAGTGACCCGCTAGATTAAGCTGGTTTTCAATGCGTAATGCTTCTGCAAAACGACGTAACTGTTCAGTCAGATGAGGAAGTGATAAGTCAAATCCCTTTGGTGTTAACGTTTGTCCACTTCCAGGCAAGTCAACAATAATGACACGATGTTGCTGTGTGAGATTCCGAGCTACATGATTCCAACTGTCTCGATTCATGCCTATACCATGAATTAGCAATAAGGCAGGTCGATCAGCAGGACCACCTTCGCTATAAGACCACACAACATCTCCGACGCGAATCGTTTTAGTGGATAGTCCTGCCCAAGCACGTTCTTCATTTAAAACTTTTTGATAGTCGATAAATTCAACAGTATTTGCTCGAGTAGATGAGATACCGAGGCTGAGCATTAACGCGAGTAAAATGAAAAATAAATGTTGATGCTTCAATGTGGGTAAAGGAAGATGAACAAACATGCAGGTGAAATCCCTTAAAACAGGGCGACATTATAATCAAGTGACTTTTATAAAGTAGTAGTTAAAAGTAAAAAAATAAATCCTATTTTTGTGATAATTGGTTCTCTATTTAAATAAGTTTTACTTCATAAACATAAATTTAAGCGCTGAATCAGCTGCTAAAGTGTTTCAGTAAGGAATGATCATAATCATCAGATTTGAAGAAATTGAAGATATTTTTAGCAATTAACAAAAATTGTAACAGAGTTTAAATTTTGTCAGTGACAATCAAAAAGCACAGTATT
The DNA here is from genome assembly GCF_056779895.1 of Acinetobacter sp. ANC_7553. Classification (NCBI taxonomy): domain Bacteria; kingdom Pseudomonadati; phylum Pseudomonadota; class Gammaproteobacteria; order Moraxellales; family Moraxellaceae; genus Acinetobacter; species Acinetobacter sp. ANC_7553. Next base: position 124,140 of record NZ_JBWYIV010000002.1, read on the forward strand.
AAAATTACCTCAAACCTTGATAAACCATGGATACAAGATGCTAACTGCACAAGAAGCTTTAGAACGTTTAAAAATTGGTAATCAACGTTTTGTTGAAGGTCAAACCAAGCATCAACGATTATTGACGCATCATGAGCGTGCTCAGATGGCTGAAACTCAAGAGCCATTTGCGATTGTATTAGGATGTTCTGATTCACGTGTTCCAGCTGAAATGGTTTTTGATCAGGGCTTAGGTGATTTATTTGTTATTCGTGTAGCAGGCAATATCGTAGCTCCATCTCAAGTTGGAAGTGTGGAGTTTGCAGCCGAAAGTTTTAATTGTCCTTTAGTGATTGTATTAGGTCATACACATTGCGGCGCAATCGACTCAACGATTGAAGCATTACGTAATCCTCAACAACCGCCATCTGTTAATTTGATGTCTATTGTCAATCGCGTACGTCCATCAGTCGAAATTTTAATGCAAACTGAGTTAAAAGATGATTTGAAAAAGCTTTCAGTACACGCGGTTCGCTCAAATGTTTTTGCTTCAGTTAACCAGTTGCGCCATGGTTCTGCGGTGTTGGAAAACTTGATTGCACAAGGTAAATTAAAAGTTGTAGGTGCAGAATACTCACTTGAAACAGGTGAAGTGACATTCTTTGACTTCTAATATCAGCATTTTAAAAAAGCCAGCTTAAGCTGGCTTTTTTATTGATTGGGATTTATGGATCTATATGTCTATAACTTTATAGAGCGCCTTTAATATAAGGATATGCATTATTTAAGAGTTTAGGTTGAGCTTGTTCATTAGGATGAATCAGATCTTTTTGCATGAGTTTATTATTTCCAGCAACACCTTCTAGAAAAAAAGGGAGCAACTTCACATTAAATTGCTGGCTCACAACCTTATAATTATTTTCAAAGGCTTTGCTATACGCAGAGCCGTAGTTTGGAGGAATCTTCATACCAAACATGAGGACTTTGGCATTAGATTTTTGGCTCAATTGAACTAATCGAGTGAGGTTTTGTTGAATCATTTTTGGAGGTTGACCTCGTAAACCGTCATTACCTCCCAATTCAATTACGACAATATCCGGTTTGTGTGTTTGAAGCAGTTTGGGCAAACGTGCTAATGCACCACTGGTTGTTTCACCACTGACACTTGCATTGACCACTCGATGTTGTTTCGGATACTGTTGATCAAGACGTTTTTGCAAAAGATTGACCCAACCTTTCTCGGTGGGCACGCCGTAACCAGCACTTAAACTATCACCAAGAATAAGGATAGTTTTTGCAAAGCTATTGATCGGTAAAAGAAACAGACAACTGCAGATAAATAAAAAGGCAGTTTTTCTCAACGTAACAATATTTAAACTTTGACTGATTTGCATAAAGGCTTTCTATGGTTCGTAATGACTCAACTTCTTCAATCATGCCACAAGCGTTAATTTCTGCACAGCAATTGACACAAACAATACAGATCCAACAAAAAAAGTTGACGATTTTTGAGAATCTAAATCTACAAATTTATCCTGGCGAGCAAGTCGCAATCACAGGCAGATCGGGTTCTGGAAAATCTACACTGTTGGGAATTCTGGCGACATTAGATCAGCCAAGTTCAGGAACATTGTCGATTAATGGTATAGCAGTTGAGCAATTAAGCGAAGAGCAACGCGCTCAAATTAGACTTGAAAATATTGGTTTTGTATTTCAATCCTTTCAGCTTTTACCTTCTTTATCTGCGCTTGAAAATGTTATGTTGCCGCTGAGAATTCAAAAGAATTTTGATTATGCCAAAGCAGAACAACAAGCCCTTTATTGGTTGAACAAAGTAGGTTTAGATCGTCAAAGTACTCAAACACCTAAAGTACTGTCTGGGGGAGAACAACAACGCGTAGCAATTGCACGCGCTTTAATTGCTGAGCCCAAAATTGTATTTGCGGATGAACCAACGGGAAATTTAGATGGGACGACAGCCCAGGAGATTGAACAGCTTTTATTTGATTTGAATCGGGAGCTGGGCACTACATTGGTTTTAGTCACCCATGATCAAAAGCTAGCACAAAAATGTGAGACGCATTATGAATTGATCGATGGTCAATTAGAAAAAGTGCAAGGCGCTTCAGCTTCTGGAGAGCGTGTATGAGTGCGCTATTCAAACCTTTGTTGAAGCAAAGTTTTGCTAGCACAGGGATTTATTTGCTCATTTTTGCATTGAGTCTCGCGATTAGTGCGACAACCGCTTTAAAGTTCAGTAATGATCAGATTCAACAAGCTGTTTCATTGCAGGCTGCTAAGCTTCAAGCTGCAGATCTAGTGTTGAGTGATCAATATCCGCTCAATGAAAAATTTAAACAGAAGGCGAACCAACTCAATCTACAACAGTCCCAAGTGACGGTTTTTGGTTCAATGGCACATACTGATGAACAATTTGTCATGGTGAATGTCAAAGCGATTGAGTCCAATTTTCCGCTACGTGGTGAACTCATTATTCAACCTGATCAAACTGCTATTCGGTCAGAAGAGGTATGGCTGAGTCAACGTGCTTTAGATTTATTAAATGTCAAAATAGGGGAGAGGGTTCAAATCGCAGATGCGAGTTTTACAGTCACAGGAGTCATTGAAAAGGATTCTAACCAAGAACTTGGATTTTCAGCCTTTTCACCTACAGTGATCATTTCACAATCTGATGTTGCGGCAACCAATGCGATTCAGCCTGGAAGTCGTATCGAATATCGTCTGCTTATGTCTGGTGAGCCGAATAGACTTAATGAGTTTACGACTTATTTTGATCAGCTCTATCCTAAAAAAATGATTGAACCAAATGCAGATGATCAGCAAGCAATGGAAACCCAAAGCTCAATTCGCTTGAGAACTGCGGATGAGGCGAATACCCGCTTGATGCGTCCAATTGAAAATCTAGATACTTTTTTACAGCTTGCAAACATTCTTACAATTTTACTGTGCGGTATTGCAATTGCGTTGACCAGTCAACGGTACGTTCAACAAAATCAAGATCATGTTGCTTTAATGAGATGTATGGGGGCTGCAAAGTTCCAAATTCTTAAGAACTATATTGCATTGCTTATGATTGCCGTCGCAATTGCGATGTTCATCGGTACTGGGTTAGGGATTGGTCTAGGCTATATTTTATTGCAGTTTATGTTGCAACTAATTCCGCATTTAGACATCCAATTTAGCTTGTTTGATTTGGTTTTGGGTCCTTTGCCGATTGCAATATTTACCAGTGTCATTGTGATGTTTGGATTTATTGTCCCAAGTTTGATGCAGCTCTTAAATACGCCTCCAATTCGTGTTATCCGTGAGGATGTTAAATCTACGCGTTCTCTCTTGACCTTATTGGGAGCGGGAGCTGTAAGTCTTATTTTATTTTGTATTTTGCTCACTCAAAATATACAGCTCTCATTGCTCGTTATCGGTACGATCCTCGCATTGTGTGCAAGTATGTTCAGCATAGTTTGGTTGCTATTAAAGATGATCAAATCTTTGAAAAATAGATGGTCAGCCTATGTACGTGTACCTAATCAAACAGCATTTCAAATTACTGCACTTGCATTAGGTCTGAGCCTGATTACAGTTCTTGTAGTATTAAGGACGGATCTATTAGATCGTTGGCAGCAACAGTTACCTGAAGGTACGCCAAATCAATTTATTTATGGTCTTCCTCCATTTGAAGTTGAGCAATTTAAAGCTCAGATCGAAAAAGAAGGTTGGCCAAGTACACCCTTGTATCCGAATATCCGCGGACGCCTAATTAAACATAATGGTCAGCCATTTTCGGAATCATTAAGAGCGCAAAATAACTCACTCAGAAGAGAGTTGAATTTGACTCAAGCTCAAGGCTATCCAGAAGATAATGTCATTGTCAGTGGACAGCCGCAATTGCAGCAGGTGGGAGATGTTTCTGTTGAGGCAAATCTTGCTGAAGAGTTAGGAATAAAAGTGGGTGATAAACTCAGTTTTAGCTTGCCAGAAGGCGAACTTCAAGCCAATGTTGTAAATTTAAGAACAGTCGAGTGGGAAAGCTTCAGTCCAAACTTTTTCTTCATTTTTGCACCGAATACGATGGATGAAAATGCTGGAAGTTATTTAGGAAGTTTTTTTGTACCTCAAGATGAAAAATCCAAGTTGGTCAATCTAATTCAGCAGTTCTCAAATACTGTATTTATCGATGTTTCCTTAATTTTAGATGAAATTAAGAATTTAGTATCTGTTCTAGTTCAAATTATTACCATTCTTGCGCTTCTCGTCAGTGTTTCAGGTTTTTTGGTGTTGATTGCTTGCATTAATTTATTGATGGATGAGCGAAAGCGAGAAGTCGCGATTTTAAGATCATTTGGCAGCTCAAAATCCAATTTGAAAAATATGCTGAGTTTAGAAATTGGATTTATCGGCTTTATGGCTGGCTTAGTATCGTGTTTTTTTGCTGAGGTCATCAGTGCGATCGCCAGTTATAAAATGGATCTCGCTATACAACCGCATTGGGAAATCTGGGTGATTCTACCCATGAGCATGATGATTTTATGTGCGCTGATTGGTCGTTATCGTTTAAGCTACTTAACTGAGATTCCTCCATTAAAAAGCTTGCGTGAACTTAATCAATCATAAAATTTATGAGGTCTAAAAAATGCAATTGGAATTAGTATGCCAATTGCATTTTCATTTGCTGCAACATTTCAGCCCAAATGGGTTGTATTCCGCTCACTAAGCCTAAGTTATATTGATACATGAGCCAACATAAGAAGATGCCTAGAGGAAGTACCACGATGGTAGTGATGAAGCCTAGTCTAAATCGTTGACCAATGTACCAACATAAAGCCATGACTGCACCCATCAACATTCCACCAATATGCGCTGCATTATTTATTCCAGGGATCATGAATCCCATAGCAATATTTAATGCCAAGATGATCAGTAGCGATTTACGATCAAAGAGAAATTGTTGTTGTGGTAAAGGGGGAAAAAGAGATAAGAGCGTTAAAGCACCACCTAAACCCATAACGGCACCTGATGCACCTGCGGATACACGTGGAAATAAATCATGATTGATATGCTCCAATAGCTCGTAACTATTCCTTATGTCAATCAGCCCACTGACCAAGCTTCCCATAATGCCTGCTAATAGATACAAGCCTAGAAAATAAACATGCCCAAGCGTTTTCTCAGCGACATTGCCAAAGAGATACAATGCCCACATATTGAGCATTAAATGAATAAGACCAAAATGAAAAAATGTACTGCTGAAGATTCGGAGGGGTTCCTCTAGATAAGTCAGCGGTGCATAATCAGCACCCCAGCGTAAAGCATCTATTGCTGCTGGGTTTGATACATCCACCCCGCTAAAGATTTGCCAGATAAAAAGTCCAACATTCAGTGTAATGAGTAAAAACGTAATCTGACTTAAGGGTAGACGTGATTGGTTTTGAAAATGGGGTGGTTGCATTTCAGTCATGTCATTGTATTCTGTGATAATGATATGGATTAAGGTCTAGCATGCACTACGCTAACAAAAGGAGCAACACACTGACATGAAAGCATTTATTGTTCGAACTTTATTGGTCATTGTCAGTATCATCCTTGTAATTCAACTATGGATTTTTTCAAGTCTTGCATGGTGGAGAACCAATGCTGTTGATACAACGATGCTCATGCGTTGGACATATTGGACCGACAGTTCGAAGCCTATTCAGCATCAATGGCGTGATTATGAGAATATCAGTGATCATCTGAAACGTGCGATTATTGCAGCTGAAGATGCTAAATTTATGCAACATCATGGCTTTGATTTTGACGGCATAAAACATGCTTTGGAAAGAAATAAAGAAAAAGAACAAGTGGTTGCGGGTGGATCTACCATTTCCCAACAATTATCCAAAAATCTATTTTTATTTAATAAGCGTTCTTTTTTACGTAAAGGACAAGAGGCTGTCGCTACTGTCATGATGGAGCGTATGTGGTCAAAACAACGCATTCTTGAGGTATACATGAACTCCATTGAATTTGGAGATCATATTTTTGGTGTGGAAGCTGCAGCACGTCATTATTTTGGAAAATCGGCAAGCAGTCTAACACGTGAGCAAGCCGCATTTTTGGCAGCGATCTTGCCGAATCCGCGTTATTATCAACACCACCGTCAAGATCGTAAACTCAAAAATAAACAGCGAATTATTTTGCGTTACATGAATGCTTCAAGAATTCCGTGAGATGTAATTGTCTAAAAAACTTTCGTGAGATCAAAAATGCACAGTGATCATGTGCATTTTTTATGAAAATGTCATAAATTTGAAGCATACTTAAGACAGATCTTTAGCATGCAGGTTTTGTGGTATGAATACCGCGATGACAAATACTCCAACTGAATATACTTATAATGAACGATATATCAATCGTGAACTTTCGATTTTAGATTTTCATCTTCGTGTTTTAGAACAAGCGGTTGATCCATTGCATCCATTGCTTGAGCGAATGAATTTCTTATTGATTTTTTCAAGAAATATGGACGAATTCTTTGAAATTCGTGTTGCGGGTGTCATGGAGCAATTGGAGCTCGGTAATGAAAGCCGTAGTCCAGATGGGTTAACACCAAAGCAAGTTCTTGAGAAAATTTCTCAGACTGCGCATGCTGCAATAGAGCGTCAATATCGTATTTTGAATGATGAAATTTTTCCAAAATTACGTGAAGAAGATATCTGCTTCTTACGTCGTGGAGAGTTGACACCTGCTCAATCCCAATGGATTAAAAAATATTTTCAGGAACAAGTTGCGCCAGTACTTACTCCAATTAGTTTAGATCCAGCACATCCATTCCCGCGTTTAGTCAACAAATCACTCAACTTTATCGTCACGCTAGAAGGTAAAGATGCTTTTGGACGACAGATTGATTTAGCCGTTGTCCCTGCGCCACGTTCTTTACCACGTGTGGTTCGTTTACCTGACGAGTTAACCGATGGTAAAGAACACCACGTGATGCTGTCAGCGATTATTCATGAGCATGTCTCTGATTTATTCCCAGGAATGACTGCGACAGGATGTTATCAATTCCGTGTGACGCGAAATGCGGATTTAGCCCTTAATGAAGATGTCGAAGATTTGGCAAAAGCATTAAAAGGGGAGTTAAACTCTCGTCGATTCGGACGTGCTGTCCGTTTAGAAGTGACAGAAAATTGTCCAAAACATATTTATGATTATCTTCTCAACGAATTCGACTTACATGAAGAACAATTATATAAAGTCGATGGACCTGTGAACTTGGCACGTTTAGTGTCTAATTTTAAACGTCCGCATTTGAGATATGACTCCCATACGCCGGTCATTCCTAAAGTATTAAAGAAGTCTGAAAATGTTTTTTCTGCAATGAAGAAACAAGACATCCTTTTACATCATCCATTCGAATCATTTGCCCCAGTTATTAATTTATTACGTGAGGCAGCACGAGATCCACAAGTTTTAGCGATTAAGCAAACATTATATCGAAGTGGGCCTGATTCTGAGATTGTTCAAGTTTTGGCTGAAGCTGCACGCAATGGTAAAGAAGTCACAGCTGTCATTGAGCTTCGAGCGCGATTCGATGAAGAGTCAAATATTGCGGTAGCAAATGTTTTGCAAGAGGCTGGTGCTGTGGTGGTTTATGGCATCGTAGGCTATAAAACACATGCAAAAATGATTCTCGTTGTGCGCCGTGAAAATAATAAATTGGTTCGTTATGTGCACTTAGGTACAGGGAATTATCATGCAACCAATGCCCGGATCTATACCGATTACGGATTGATGACAACGGACAAAGAGCTTTGTGAAGATGTGCATCGTATATTCCAAGAGTTGACTGGAATGGGCAAAATGGCAAAATTGAAGAAATTACTTCATGCGCCATTTACGTTGCATACACAGTTAATTAGTTATATTGATGAAGAGATTGCTCACGCCAAAGCGGGTAAGCCAGCTCAGATTATTGTGAAAGTGAATGCGCTGACTGAAGTGCAACTGATTAATAAACTTTATGAAGCATCACAAGCTGGTGTGCAGATTGATTTAATCATACGTTCAATTTGTTGCTTAAGACCGGGTTTACCAGGTCTTTCTGAGAATATCCGTGTGCGCTCTATTGTTGGACGATTCTTAGAGCACACACGTGTGTATTATTTTGGAAATGCAGGGCAACCACGACTGTATTGTTCAAGCGCAGACTGGATGGATCGTAATTTATTTAATCGTGTTGAAGTTTGTTTCCCTGTTGAGGATCCAACTTTGAGAAAGCATATTTATCAACACGGTTTATTAAATTATATGAAAGATAATCAACAAGCTTGGTTGTTAAATGGTGATGGAACTTGGTCACGTGCGCAATGCGATGAAGGTGAGACTCCTCATAATGCGCAACATAAATTGCTTGAACTTTTTAAATCTTAAATGATTTTTATAAAAAAAGGAGCCAAATGGCTCCTTTTTTGTGATGGCTTATTAGCAAATATCAGCAGTAATGCGCTGTAGAATTTGTAAAAGGACATCAAATTCGCTTTGCAATGGCGTACTTTTACGCGTCACTAATGACAGAATGCGTGAAGGGGCATTCTCAATTGGTCGGATCACCAATTGATCATTATTTTTCAGCATATGTGTATTTACCGCAATCTGAGGTAGTAATGTAAAGCCCAGATTAGAACTCACCATTTCAACCAAGGTTGGTAATGAGCTCGCTTTAAGACGATGATCATTTTTGCGTTCACCGATAGGGCATACACTTAAAGTATGGTCTCTTAAGCAATGACCTTCTTCAAGTAACATGAGGTGTGTCAAATCAAGATCTTCTAGAGATTTAGCTTGCGACGTTTTGTGGTCAGCTTTATTTGCAACTAAGTACAAACTCTCTTTCGCAACTTCAGCGACTTTTAAGCCACGTGTGTCGAATGGGAGCGCTAACATGATCATGTCTAAATTGCCATGTTCTAGCTTTTCAACCAAATGCTCACTCTGTGCTTCATGAAGATGTAGTTGAATTTTAGGCAGCTCTTTATGAACTTCTTCTAACAATTGCGACAAAATAAATGGTGCAATCGTTGGAATAATTCCTAAATGAAGATCACCAGTAAGTGGTTCGCTCATCTCACGGCTCAGTCGCATGAGATCTTGAGCATCAGCAAGAAGGACACGTGCTCGTGCAACCACTTGCTCACCGAGAGGGGTTAAACGTACATTTTGGCGATCACGTTCAACGAGAACGCCACCCAATAAACGCTCGAGCTCCATAATCCCGCCAGAAAGCGTAGACTGAGTAACGAATGAGCGACGTGCTGCTTCTGTAAAATGCAACGTCTCAGACAGAGTCACGAGATATGACAGCTGTCTTAGGGATGGTAATGCAGCCATAGTGTCCTAGTGTTTATCATTTAAAATGTTTTGCAAACAAACCACTCAGTTGTGGGATGAAATGCGCAGGAATATCATGCCCCATTCCTTCGATTAATTCAAACTTTGCACCTGATATTGCTTTTGATACTGCCTTGCCGTGGCTAAAAGGGAGTAGACGATCCTTTGAGCCATGTACAACCAGTGTTGGCTTTTGAATTTGCTTATCGATAGAAACTAATGAGCCTGTACATAATATTGCTAAAAACTGTTGAAGTACACCCGCTGGATGATAACTACGCTTATATAATTTACGCGCGTTTTGAATAACTTCCAATTGATTGACGTAACCAGGTGAACCAATCGTCTGAATGACTTTAATACTATGATTCACAATGCCATCTTCATCATTCGATGCAGGGCGACCAATAAGACTAAATAATTGTTTTGGAAATGGTGGCGGAAGAAATGGCTGATTATTACTGGTAAATAATAATCCTAGTTTATCTACTTTTTCTGGATATTTTGCTGCCAATATCTGAGCGATCATTCCCCCCATTGATGCACCAATAATATGCGCTTTTTCAAGACCTAATCGCTCAATGAGTAATGCTACATCTTCAGCCATATCATATAAATTGTAAGGAGAGCCTTGATTTCCTAGACCAAAAGCAAATCTACCCATAAGTTTAAATGTATTGAGGCGAGGTCCCTTGTGCTTAATTTTTGTTGAGAGGCCAATATCTCGGTTATCGAAACGAATGACTCTGAAACCTTGGTCTATTAAAGATTTGCAAAAAAAATCTGGCCAAAAAAGCATCTGCGCACCCAGTCCCATGATGAGAATAATCGTAGGATGTTCAGCCTTGCCCCCAACTTCAATATGAAGGTCGATCCCATTGCCTAGACTCACTTTACTTTCTTGCATGAATGGAGCATAAGGTGAAACTTGATATTCTAGTGCGTTATTCATTGTTATTGTGTCCAAACTAAAAGGGTACTTTCATTTGAAAATACCCTAAATCTTCGAATAATTAAACGGCAGCTGGAATTAAATCTGGAACCAGTTTGGTCAATGTTAAACGTTGCTTCGCTGCTGTTGGTCCAAGTAGCACAAATCCACGAAGCGTTGATTCTTGGTCAAGTGCTTTAGCAATCATTCCGTCATCGAGTTCTTCAGTTTCCCAAGTTGCCTCTACACCTTGAGGTACAGGTAATACAGTCAGTGGTGCAGCAGGGGTTTTCACTGCGACTGGCATCGCTGGATAATGAACTTGTGTATTCTCACCAGACAATGTTTTAGCTAAAGCACGTGCTTGTTGCATAATTGGCATGACATACGGAAGCAGTAAACCATTTACTTCTGCACAATCACCTAATGCATAAATATCGGTCTTATTGGTTTCCATTAAAGTGTTAGTCACAATTCCACGGCTGGTATGGATTCCTGCTTCTTGTGCAACTGATGTATTGGGTTGCAGGCCAACAGCGGAAAGAACAACGTCAGCTGTAAAGCTCTGTCCATTTGCAAGCGTTACGATATAGCTTTCGTCTGAATTTTTACTTACACGATCTACAGTGGTGCTTAATGCAAACTGAATACCTGTTTCTTCAAGATTTTGCTGGAAATCATGTGCAACGTGTTCTGGTAGAAGGCGACCCAAAGGTTGTGGGGCAAGATCAATCACAGTCGCTTGATGACCAGTGTTCTGTAAATCGTTGGCAAACTCACACCCAATGAGGCCTGCACCTAAAATGACAACACGCTTGTCTTGTTTAAGGTCGAGCTTAGAGCGAAATTCACGATAATCAATCAGTGAGTTAACTACATGAATATCATCAGCGCCATCACCTGAAATGGCTAATCGAATAGGGTTAGCACCTACAGCTAATATTAATTTGCTGTATATAAGGTTTTCAACTTGTCCATTTTTTGTGTAGGTCAATTGATGATGATCTGCAGAAATTGAAGTTACAGTCGCATGGTGAATAATTTGCATATTCAATTGCGCAGACATTTTCTCAGCGTCACCTAAGGCAATTTGCTCTGGCGCTTTTTTACCGACAAGTGCATTAGATAAAGTTGGTTTTGCATAGTTCACCGCATCATCTGAGCAAATCATAACAAGTGCTTGTTCAGCATTCAGTTTGCGAAACTCTCGCGCTAATGTGTAACCTGCCATGCCAGAGCCAACAATGATGATCGGTTGCATAGTACTCTCCAATACTGATAATTTTTTTAGTAATAAGAAAAAAGACCATATCAAAATGGTCTTTAAAGGAAATCTGAATTAGATTTCAATCATTTCAAAATCTGCTTTTGATACGCCGCAATCTGGGCAAGTCCAATCATCTGGAATATCTTCCCATTTAGTGCCTGCAGCAATGCCATCTTGTGGCCAGCCTTCTGCTTCGTCATAAATCCATCCACAAACGATGCATTGATATTTTTTCATTTGATTCTCCAAAAATACTGACAATTCCATTTATTGGTGTCAGCCAAAATCTTTCTCACACCTAGACTCAAGTGATATGAATTTTTATCGTTCATATTCAAGCAAATTTTTACGCAGTTCGAGGTGGAAAGTAAAGTAAATAACGGAGTTTAGCTGACTAAAAGCGAAGCTGAATGGCAGATTAGGACAAAACGCATGCTAATTATGCTAATGCATGATAGGACTGAGCATTAAATCTTTGAAATATTTGACAAAATTATATGTATTATGATTTAAAAAAAATTGTCAGACTTTTGTCGCGTATTGATTTACCAGCTATTCATATAAAATTTATACTGTTTGTGTTTTATACTTGTCATTTAATTAAAAAATGGTTTATTAAAAATCAATAAGTTATATTGGTTGGTATTTTTTCTTAGCTCATGTTTGCTATATTTTTTGTCAATAATTCGTTAAAATTTACGCATTCTTTTGTCTAATTTTTATCTCCTATGTCTAATTCTTTGTCTACATCATTGTGGTCACACATTCGTACGGTCCAAGATTTTCCCAAACCAGGAATTTGTTTCTTTGATTTAACTCCTTTGTTCATGCAGAGCATTGCACCTTTAACTGATGCCTTAATCGAAAGTATTCCTGCGGAACAATTGGCAGAAGTAGAGAGTTTCGTTGCTGTTGAAGCACGTGGGTTTGTTTTGGCGAGTTTGTTGGCGCAACGTACTGGCAAGGGTTTGTTGTTGGTTCGTAAAGCTGGAAAATTACCACCACCAGTGATTGGTGTGGGTTATAGCCTTGAGTATGGCATGGACCGTTTAGAAATGTCTGCGGATGTACAGGCTCAAAAAGTGATTATTGTTGATGATGTATTGGCCACAGGTGGTACATTAAAAGCAGTTAAGCAATTGATGGATAAATGTCAGCACACTGTTTTAGGGGCGAGTATTTTCCTTGATTTACCAGATTTACACGCGGATTTAGGAATGAATATTTGGTCTGTTTTGGACGATAAATCAAAACCTCAAATTTAAGTCGAAAAGCCTTGTGATTCACAAGGCTTTTTTAATGTGATTGATGATTTGAGTGACTGACTAATCCGATCAGGTAATTCAGGCGATCAGGGTTTTCTAGTTGATGACGACCACCAATAATACTTTCAACGTACATGTATGGCTCTAATAAGTCAGAGGTACTATGCATATCAATCAGTTCATCACCAAGTTCGATATAAGCGATTTGAGATGAGGTTTTGGATTGAAGCTCCTCAATTGTAATCGCTGGATAATCAGGATCAAAAGATGGCATTAGGCTCGGATTTGCAATCACAGCAGGAAGTTGAAATCGATTTGACATCTTTAATGCCCAGTAACCACCTAGACTATGTCCTACTAAAATGTCTGGTTTAATTTTCTCGATCATATCGATATAAAAACGTTCAACAGCAGCGTATTTTAAATTTCGATAATCAACATTAATGCAATATTTATTTTTAGAAAGAATTGCCTGAAACTTGGTAGATTCTCTTGAAGAATCTAATCCATGCATAAACAATACTTTAGGCTCTTGAGTGTTCATAAGTCATCATTAAATCCGTTCTATTTTTTATGATTGTTGAAAGTATACTTTTCCACAATTTATAGGATGATTGTAGAGTGCTGTATTCAAAGTACAACTTAGCTTTTGGTCTAAGAAATGTTCAGACCTAGACTTTAGTGGATGAAATTAAGCGTTTTTCAAATGGCTGATTATTTTTTCTAATGCTCAAGTACTTTGAATTCTGCTATGCTATGCAACTTCTTTTTTAAATAAAATTACGAGGCAGAGATGACGCAACAAAACGCTCAATCGACTTCTGAACAAACCATTTCCGAAAACGATTTAATCGCACAGCGTCATGCCAAGTTAAAACAGATTCAAGATAAGGCTCAAGAGCAGGGTACGAGCCCTTGGCCAAACACGTTTAAGCGTGAACATTATGCACAAGACCTTCAGGATCAGTTTGCTGATAAATCAAAAGAAGAAATTGAAGGCAGTGAAAAAGTTTATGTCAAAGTTGCGGGTCGGGTGATGTTGAACCGCGGTTCGTTCATGGTGATCCAAGACATGACCGGCCGTATTCAGCTTTATGTGGCGCGTAAAGAACTTTCTGCTGAAACACTTGACACCATTAAAGGTTTAGACCTAGGTGATATTATTGCCGTTGAAGGTTACATTGGACGTTCAGGCAAAGGTGATCTTTATGTGCATATTGAACATTTTGAACTCCTCACTAAATCACTCCGTCCTCTTCCAGACAAGTTCCACGGTTTAACAGATACAGAAGTAAAATATCGTAAACGTTATCTTGATTTGATCGTGAACGAAGAAACGCGTAAGACTTTTGAAATTCGAGCAAAAGTAGTTGCTGGTATTCGTAACTTCTTGACTGAAAAACGTTATATGGAAGTTGAAACACCAATGATGCATGTGATTCCAGGTGGTGCTTCTGCGCGTCCATTTGAAACGCATCACAATGCCTTAGACATGCCATTATTCTTACGTATTGCACCAGAACTTTACTTAAAGCGTTTGGTTGTAGGTGGTTTTGAACGTGTGTTTGAGATTAACCGTAACTTCCGTAATGAAGGTGTGTCTACACGTCACAACCCAGAATTCACCATGATCGAATTCTACCAAGCTTATGCAGACTACAAAGACTTGATGGAACTGACAGAGCAAATGCTAGAAAAACTAGCAATTGATATCTTAGGTTCGACAGATGTACCTTATGGCGAAGAAGTGTATAGCTTCAAAGGTCCATTCAAGAAAATCTCAATGTTTGATGCAATTCTTGAACATAACCCACAATTTACACCTGAAAATGTAAATGATCGCGAGTTCTTAGCTGAGTTTGTTAAGAATGAACTTAAAGAGCAAGTGAAGCCAGGTTTTGGTCTAGGTAAGCTTCAAACGATTGTATTTGAGGAAACTGTTGAAACGAAACTTCGTCAACCGACCTTCATTACTGAATATCCTGCGGAAACCTCTCCATTGGCACGTCGTAACGATGACAACCCGCACATTACTGACCGTTTTGAATTCTTCATTGGTGGTCGTGAGCTTGCAAATGGCTTCTCAGAGTTAAATGACCCAATTGACCAGGCTGAGCGTTTCCAAGCACAGGTAGCTGAAAAAGATGCGGGTGATGATGAAGCAATGCACTATGATGCCGACTTCGTTGAGGCGCTTGAATATGGATTACCTCCTACAGCAGGTGAAGGGATTGGTATTGATCGTCTGGTAATGCTATTTGCCAATGCGCCAAGTATTCGCGATGTGATCTTATTCCCACATATGCGTCACAAAAATGCGTAATAGTGAAATTAAAAAAGCCCTTCTTTGAAGGGCTTTTTTAATTTTTCTTAACATAAAATTAAATTTAAATGTTTTTTAGTGTGAGTGTATTTTGAGGTTTTAATCACAAAATATTTAATTAAGGTGATAAAAAAATATAGAAAATTATCATTAAGGCTAATCTGTTTAACCAGCTGTATGTTTATCAAAATATTTATACAATGTTATTAAATGTATCTAATTAAATACTTAATGTAAAGTTAATGGATTTATAAATTAAAAATTCAAATAATCAATAAGATATAATCCTAAATTGATTTGTGATGAACCCGAATAGACTTATAAAAATCCTATCATCGAGCTTACTATTTTCTAGTCCACTGGTGTTTGCCAATGGTATTCTCCTCAACGATGAAAACCTGAGAGATGATTTAAATTGGCTGAATCAACAAGGTGTGATTCAAATAAGCACCTCGACATGGCCGCTAAGTGGTGATGAGGTCCAACGTGCCCTCACCAACGCTAAAATTAACTCCATCGAACAACAAAAGGTTATTCAGGAAGTCGAAAGAGCGATTAAGCAGCAAAATGAAACATTAAAAGTTGATGCTTTCGCGGAGAGTGATCAAAAGAAAATCCCACAATCTTTTGCCGATCATCAAAAAGCACAATATGCGCTTGGTGCAGAGTTAAATCTTGGGGGGCAAAATTGGGATGCGAAGCTCAAAGTTAGAGGTGAAAAAGACCCTCAGATAGACAATGGGCAAGACGTTAACCTAGAAGGCTCATATCTTGCGGGTAAACTTTGGAATCAATGGCTCATTGCTGGTCAGATTCCAACCTACTGGGGGCCTGCACACGATGGTAGTTTGATACGTGGAGATGCAAGTCGACCAGTATATGGTTTCACTCTACAGCGTGCTGAACAGGCTGCTTTTGATCATAAATGGCTCTCATGGATCGGGCCTTGGCAATACCAAGCTTTTGGCGGCCAGTTAGATGATTATAAAGCAGTTCCTGATGCGAAAATTATTGGTTTACGTTTGACCGCACAACCACTACCTTATTTAGAGTTCGGTGCATCACGCATTATTCAATGGGGTGGTGAAGGTCGCCCTGAGGATTTAGGAACTCTCTGGGATGCTTGGATTGGTAAAGATAATGTTTACGGGGATACTGTTAATCCATCTAACCAGATTGCTGGATTTGATGCGCGTTTGAATCTAAGCTATTTATTGAACCAGCCAATCGGCGTCTATGCTCAATACGTGGGGGAAGATGAAGCAGGTGGCTTACCTGCTAAGAAAATGTATCAGGCTGGGGTGGATTATTCTTCATCTTTAAAAAAAATGCCTTATCAGGTTTATGCTGAGTGGGTAGACACCACTACAAATGGGAAGGCCCAAGGAATATCTTATAATCACAGTGTTTATACAGATGGATATTATCAACATGGCTATCCTCTTGCACATGCGATTGGAGGAGATGGTGAGATGATTTCTTTGGGTGGAAATATTCGTTTTGATGCCATGAATAGACTTTCAGGTCGCGTATTATTTGCAAAAGTAAATCAATCAAATCGAGATACCAATGCTGCATTTTCTGAGGAAGATGATATCCAAGCATTAGATTTAACTTGGACGCATTTTGTGAAGCCGAATTTGCCATTAAAGATTAATGGTTGGATTGCAGATTCAGATCGTCATGGTAATGATGCAGGTGCTTCTGTTGGTATTGAAATACCTTTAGATGTCAAAAAACTGGGACGTTAATATTCTTAGATTAGCATTTGAAAAAGCCACCTAAAAAGGTGGCTTTTTTTACATGAGACTTGTTTGTATCCGAACTTTCATTTCTAAGCTAAGTTGCGCGATATAATCCTTCATCCATGGGTAATTCTGTCCCATTGGATTTACTTTAGTGGCTGTGTCTAAAAAACTAAGCTCAGGCTGACTGAATAATTGCTTTTCTAAGCAGTCTTTAAATTGCTCAGCGTTCGCATATAAATCTGTTTCAACTACAAAAAAATGTTTTGGATAATTGTAAAAGGCATAGCACAAATTAAAAGCTTTTTGATTGCCTTTTAAATGACCAATACTAATTTCACTTCTATGATCTTGATTGCTATGTGTAACGCCAATCAAGAACTTTAGTTTTTGATCAGTATGTTCAACAGCAAACTGTAAGCCAATTTGATCAGCAGTTAACTCGTGCTGAACAAAAATATTTAAAGCAGAACCATTTTCAGTAAACGGTTCTTGTAACACTAGAATTTGATGATGCTGATAAATATGACCAGCAATTTGAGCTCGCTCTAAATGTTGTTTAAGAGATTCAAGGCTAAGCATGGGAGATAAAAATAACTAATTTAGAGATTTTTTATATTGAATGAATCCCGTTTTGGTTGCAACACGATTATACAAAAGTCTAGCATTATCATTGCTTTTATGGGTTAACCAATACACTCTATCATAATTATTTTTACATTCGTCATAGCTAAATTCTATTAATTTCCTGGCTAAGCCCTGATTTCTATAATTTGCATCAATAAACAAATCTTGGAGATAACAATAAGGGAGTTTAGTCCAAGTGCTTGCGTGAGAAATGAGATGTACAATTCCGACGACGTTTTGATTTTTTATAATGGCATAGCCAAACATATCGGTTTGCGACGCATCAGATAATCGTTTGAAAGTCAGAGCCGCTTGTTGAGGATTCAATTCGGTCTTGTAGAATTCAAGGTAAGCTGACCAAAGGGGTAACCATTCTTGGTATTTTATATTTGAAAGGCCTGTAATTGTTATCATAATTAGATTGTCTCTTTGCTTATATTCTATTTGAGTATATTAATATAAAAAAACGAGATAAAGCTCTGTTGTCTAAATCACTATAATGAATATAAATTTTCAAAAGTGTCATAAGTACACATATTCTAGCTGGTGTTGTCCATGTCATTAAATGAGGAAAGACTTACTCATCTTAAACAGCTTGAAGCTGAGAGTATTCATATCATTCGCGAAGTTGCTGCAGAATTCGAAAATCCAGTCATGCTTTATTCGATTGGTAAGGACTCGGCAGTTATGCTGCATTTAGCGCTTAAAGCATTCTATCCTGCAAAACTCCCTTTTCCACTGTTACATGTAGATACAGGTTGGAAATTTAAGGACATGATTGCTTTCCGCGACAATATGGCTAAGCAACACGGTTTCGATCTTATCGTCCACCAAAATAAAGAAGGTAAGGATGCTGGGATTAACCCATTTGATCATGGTAGTTCGAAATATACTGATATCATGAAAACTCAGGGTTTAAAACAGGCATTAGATAAATACAAGTTCGATGCTGCATTTGGTGGTGCTCGCCGTGATGAAGAAAAATCACGTGCCAAAGAACGTGTGTATTCATTCCGTGATGATAAACATCGTTGGGATCCTAAAAACCAACGTCCAGAACTTTGGAATCTTTACAATGGTAAAGTGAATAAAGGCGAAAGTATCCGTGTGTTCCCATTGTCGAACTGGACTGAGCTTGATATTTGGCAATATATTTACTTAGAAAGTATTCCACTTGTTCCATTGTACTTGGCGGCAGAACGACCTGTTGTTGAGCGTAGTGGTACATTAATTATGGTGGATGATGAGCGTATGCCTTTAAAAGAAGGTGAAGTTCCACAAATGAAATCGGTTCGTTTCCGTACTTTGGGGTGTTACCCATTGACAGGTGCGGTGGAGTCGACTGCTAACACCTTGCCAGAAATTATCCAAGAAATGTTGCTTGCAACGAGTTCTGAGCGCCAAGGTCGAATGATTGACCATGATGAAGCGGGCTCGATGGAAAAGAAAAAGCAAGAAGGTTACTTCTAGAATCTCTCTTCCGCAGCAGCGCTGCTCATCTCTTTGTAAAAGAGAGGAGTCATCCCCCTTTTTCAAAGGGGGAACGAGGGGGATTCAAATACACCGATTTCAACATATTTGTGGAGCTATGAGCCATGTCTCATCAATCAGATTTGATTAGCCAAGATATCTTGGGTTATTTAAAACAACACGAAAATAAAGACTTATTACGCTTTTTGACTTGCGGTAACGTAGATGATGGTAAATCAACTTTAATTGGTCGTTTACTTTACGATTCAAAATTGATTTATGAAGATCAATTGCAAGCAGTGACACGTGATTCTAAAAAAGTCGGTACAACAGGTGATGCACCTGACTTAGCGTTACTTGTAGATGGTTTACAAGCAGAGCGTGAACAAGGTATTACGATTGATGTAGCTTACCGTTATTTCTCTACAGAAAAACGTAAGTTCATTATTGCCGACACTCCGGGGCATGAACAATACACACGTAACATGGCTACAGGTGCGTCTACGTGTGACCTTGCGATCATTTTAATTGATGCGCGTTACGGTGTTCAAACGCAAACACGTCGTCATACGTATATTGCAAGCTTACTTGGTATTAAGAACATTATTGTTGCGATCAACAAAATGGACTTGGTTGAGTTCTCTGAAGCACGCTTTAATGAGATTCAAACAGAATACGCAGGCTTTGTTGCACAACTTGGCGATCGTAAACCATCTAACATCATCTTTACGCCGATTTCTGCGTTAAATGGTGATAACGTTGTAAACAAATCACCAAATACACCTTGGTACACAGGCGAAACTTTGATGGGTACGCTTGAATCTGTAGAGATTAATCGTACTTCAGCTAAAGCTGACTTCCGTTTCCCTGTACAGTATGTGAACCGTCCTAACCTCGATTTCCGTGGTTTCTGCGGTACGATCGCATTAGGTGATATCAACGTTGGAGATACGATTACTGCGTTGCCATCAGGTAAATCATCTACAGTTAAAGAAATCGTTACTTTTGATGGTAACTTAGAACGTGCAGTTGCTGGTCAAGCAGTGACATTAACGTTAAACGACGAGATTGATATTTCTCGTGGTAACGTACTTGTACGTGCGGATCAAGAAGTACCTTCAATTTCTCGTTCTGTCCAAGCGACTGCTGTATGGATGGCAGATCAACCGCTTGCGATTGGTAAGTTATATAACGTGAAGATTGGTACGCAAACTGTTCCTGCTAAGGTAACAGCAATTAACTTCCGTACAAACGTAAATACGCTTGAAAAAGTTCAAGTTGAAAACTTAGAGCTGAATGCGATTGCGAATGTAACGATTGAATTTGATGCACCAGTCGTATTTGACCGTTACCAAGACAGCCGTTACACAGGTTCATTTATCTTTATTGACCGCCTAAGCAACGTAACTGTTGGTGCAGGTATGGTTGAAGAGGCAGTTGAATGGACTGCACATAATGAGCCTGTAACATCAGAAGCACGTGCGGCGCGTTTGGGTCAAAAACCTGCTGCGGTAACTGTATCAAATGCTGCAATTGTGAATGCACAAGTATTAGAAAGCTTATTGATCCAACAAGGTGTTGTCGCGATTGCTAAAGCTGGTTTAACTGCTGAGCAAGTTGCATTATTACGTGAAACTGGAGTGGTGGTCATTACTGATACTGCAACAGGTACGGATGCAAGTTTTGAAGTAGAAGCTGCTGAAGAATTGGCTGAGAAGATTGTGGAATTGGTTCGTCTTTAAGATTGACTGATTTAAAAAAACCCGCCTGATGGCGGGCTTTTTTATTTAAAATTTAATAACGACCACACTAGTCTTAGTGAGCTAAGATAGGGTAAACATTAACGATAAATTCGAGATATTATGAAAATAGTAGCTTATTTGCTTTTGATGCTCTTAACGGCGTGTGTTAATGCTCCGATACAACAAAAACAACCCAGTAAAGCCTGTTTAGAATACCAACAGATGATGACAGCGCCTATGCCTAGAGAAGCTATGCAAAAACTGCAAAAAAAATGCTTCGAATCTAAAGAATAGAGATTAACGGTAAAATTGAACTAAAAACTTAAAACATTTTCGTAGAGTAGAAAAGCTAAAAAATAAAATCATCGTTTAAAGTTAAATATTTTTTTATTGCTCATGAGTCTTGATTAAGAAGGAAACTAATCCATTCTATTTAATATTCATTTACTAAGAAAAATTATTAAACCATGCCTCAAGGTTCAAAATTTTAACGATATTGGATTAGTTTTGTGTGCTTGAAACTTGAAAAATATAGGAATAGTGATTGCATTGGTGCTAAATTAAATGAGATGAAATGATTAGGCGCTACAATGAATAAAGCATTCCCAAAATTTCACCCCAAACATCTCAATTGGCTGATGCCGTTAATTTTGTCATGTTTGATGAGTGGTTCAATTTCTTTAATTAATATTGTAATGAATCGTGGATTTTTTGATGGGATCTGGGTGGTCTGGATAAAGACGTGGGCAATGTCTTGGTTAATCGCATTTCCATTGATCTTAATATTTTTACCTGTGGTAAGAAAAATCTTAATGCGTTTTGTAAAAACGATACCATAGCCCTTGAATGAAAGGTTTGATTAGCATTTAAAACAACAATTATAAAATTCTATGATCTTGCAACTGTTAAAAAATCGGGATAATTTTGCAAGTTGATAAAAATTACAACCTAAGGATTGGCATGACATATAACTCAGTATTTAAGGAAAACTTATTTCAGAATCAGGTCATCATTGTGACAGGAGGTGGTTCTGGTATTGGACGTTGTACAGCTCATGAGCTTGCATCATTGGATGCACAAGTGATTATTACAGGGCGTACCCAAGAAAAACTCGATAAAGTTGTTGCTGAAATCATGGAGGATGGTGGCAGAGCCTATGGCATCGCTTGTGATAATCGTGATGAAGCACAAGTGAAAGCCATGATTAGCGAAGTAATTGAAAAATTCGGACGAATTGATGGCTTGGTGAATAATGCAGGCGGACAATTTCCAGCGCATTTAGAAAAAATCTCAGCCAATGGATTTGATGCTGTCATTCGAAACAATCTACACGCTACATTCTATCTTATGCGCGAAGCTTACAATCAATGGATGAATAAGCATGGTGGAAGTATTGTCAACATGACTGCTGATATGTGGGGAGGTATGCCGAATATGGGACATTCAGGCGCAGCTCGTGCAGGGGTCGATAATCTGACCAAGACAGCTGCTGTCGAATGGGGTAAATCAGGAGTTCGCGTGAACGCCGTAGCACCTGGATGGATTTTGTCATCAGGTATGGATACATATACTGGTGAAATGGCTGAAAAAGTGATTCCAAGTATGGCGGAGAAAGTTCCTTTGCAACGCATGGGAACAGAAGCTGAGGTGTCATCAGCGATCGTCTATTTATTGTCTGAAGCATCTAAATTTATATCGGGTGTCACGATACGGATTGATGGCGCAGCTTCTCAAGGCACACGTATATTTCCATTAAGTCCGGCTGAGAATAATCAAGCCTATGATGGATTTCACCGTTCTTTTTTACCCGAAGTGATTCAAAATTTAAAAAAATAAGAAATGCCCAATTGAAGCTTTAAACTTAACAATTGGGCATGTAAATTTAAAGTTTCTTACTGAATCGTGACTGTGACGGGTTTACCGTACAGGGTGTAGCTATAATTCGGAGCAATCGTGTATTGATAGCTCGGCATGACATAGGCTTTGCCTTTTTCACTAAACGTAATCGACTGACCATTTTTACTATATTTGGCAGAACCAGGCAGAACAATCATTGAATTAAAGTTTTGTGCTGAAGCCTTACCTATCTGAGTAACTTTTTCTCCACTAAAAACAACAGGCTGTCCCACTTTCGCAGTAATTTGACCTGGAGTATTGATCTTGACGACTAAATCAGAAGATTCATGAGCATAATCGGTGGTTAAGCCATGTGTTCCTTGTACATACATACGATTAAAATCATCTTTATTGGTACGGAATGTCCAAGGCCAGAAAGTTACGCCACGTAAGCTCGCCATTGACATTAACTCTTTGCTTAATCCTGCAAAAGACGGGTTAAATGTAGAAGAATATTTTTGAGTCGCGTCTAATATTCGACGTGTGTTTACAATATTGCTTTGTGCGTTCGGCGTACTCGTTAAGAAGCCTGTAGAAACACCCGGTAAGGTATTTTTCATCTGTAAGATTTGATCACCATTAAAACTGATGACAATCGATTGATCATAGGCATTGTGCTTATCTAAAAGTTCTTTAATCTTCGCTACAATTTCAGGCTTAGCACTTTTAATTTCGATGAAATTGGTCACATGGGGGTATTTTTTGACTGCAGCCAAAACCTCATCCATGGTTGGAACTGGGCGACCATTGGGAATCGTACGTAACTGACGAATTTCAGCTAAGGTAAGATCTTCAGTATTTCTATTATCACCTGTGGTACGAGTTAATATTCCATCATGCATCAGGAAAACATGACCATCTTTCGATAGATAAACATCATATTCAACTGCGTCAGCACCCACCTCAATAGCTTTAATTGTTCCTTCTAAAGTATTTTCATCCTCTAAAGCTGGAATGCCACGATGGCCTGTGATGAGGGGTTTTCTTAACAGGGTATTCGGTGCCATCTGCTTCATAATGTTTTGGAAAACATCTGGCTGTTGTGTATAGATCCCATTAATCCCAGTGCTTAAAATATCAGCTGCTTTGAATGCATCAATGCCATCTTTTTGATCTGGATGAAGTGTGCTTGCCCAAGGTGTAATTAATAAGCGTTGTAGATGAGATACGACTTCTGATTGCACTAAGTGCGGCGGTAAAATGACAATTTTTGATAAAGAAGAATTGGTATTATGAGCAATTTTTACAATATCTGATTTACTATTGGTTAAACCAGATTGTTTTGAATAGTCGAGTGCTGTACGCAATACAGGGATTTCAACACGAGCTTTACGTAAGAGTTCAGGCTGATCCGACACCAAGGTGATATCAGCGAGATCATAGTTTTCTGTCAACGTTTTCAGATTACGAATTGTTTTTTCTGAATTGATCGTTAATAGCGGAATATGACGTCGTGTTGAATCATTTAAATAATCTTTTAAATGAGTAATTTTCTTTTGATCTTGGTTAAGAAGATTGAGTTGCTCATCCAGTTGGTAGGCAACATGAGTTGCTAATGGAGCTGAGTTCAGTGTAGTTGCGCCAGCAGGCTGAGCGAGTGCTGGTGCCATAGAGACTGGCAATTGCTGATCGATTAGATCTGTAACTCGATTAGACTCTGGTAGGGCTTCAAGTTGCTCAGTCACTTTAATTGAATCTACACGCATCAAAGCGCCAGCTGTAGAAATGCCAATGCCACCCTGATTTAAATTGTAAGGTAGCGTGCTATCGAGTACGAGTTCATCATTAATATAATGGCGTACGCGTTGGCCATGTACGATGACTGTTGCTTTGTAGGTTTTATTTAACTCAAAATTCTCTTTATGTGCAGATTTCTGTAAAACATTCCATGTGTTGCTAGGTTGACGGATAGACAGTTCAAGGCCACTTTCACCTGATGCATCAGCACGAAATGCAAATTGGTAATACGGCGTAAAAGCTGGATCAGCATATTGATCAGCGGCACGATAAATCACGCTACCCCAACGACCACCATTGTTTTTTTCTAAGAATGCAAAATCCATATCAATACGATAATTACGATGTTGTTGTAGTTCATTTGGCAACATAATGGTCGTCATTTGTGTATTGTGCGCCGTACCATTGATGATTAGTGCTCCATCTTTAACCTCAATATTCCCAGGATTGCTACGAAGTTGAGTCCAATTGTTTGGAATAGCAGTTAAAGCATTGAAATTTTCTTCAAAAAGTATTTTGGGTACAGGAACTTCAATTTCTGGTGTTTCAGGTTCTGGAGATGGATTAGGATTTTCCGTTTGATCTGGATTTGATACAGCGTTTTTTTGATCATCATCGGAGCAAGCTGTTAAGCTTAATGTTAATAATATTGCTGACGTCAGTGTTGTAAATTTCATCATTAAAAAGTACTCGAAAAGTATGTCCCTAAGCGAGACACAATCTAAGTACGTAAAATGACAATTCTATGGATTTGTCATAAAGTAAAAAAAATATTACATATTAAATATTTATGAAATTCATCAGTTTTAAATACTGTCGTGTTTAAGCGGTGAACATCATTAAAAGTCCAGTTGAAATCTTATGAAAAGATAAGGGAAAATGCGATTTTCGAAAAAAACCAACTCAGCGAACTGAATTGGTCTCCAAATATCAATGTGATGTGCTTATTGAATGGTCACAGTCACGGGTTTTGCATAGATGGTATAGGTGAAATTGGGTGCTATGGTGTATTGGTAGCTTGGCATGACATAGGCAGTACCACGTTCACTGAAACTCACAGATTGACCATTTAGACTATATTTTGCAGAGCCTGGTAGTACGAGCATCGTATTGAAGCTTTGGTAACTAGATTGACCCAGTTGCGTTAATTTTTGCCCAGTGATTTGTAAAGGTTGACCAACAGTTGCTGATATTTGTCGTGGAGTTTCAATTTTGACCACAAAATTTGATGCATCTTGTGCATAATCTGTGGTCAACCCATGTGTACCTTGAATGTACATACGATAGAAATCATTTTTTATTAAACGGAACGTCCAAGGCCAGAAGGTTACACCACGTAAACTTGCTAGATACATGACGTCCTGATTCAAACCACTATAATTCGGATTAAATGTTGAAGAAAATTGTCGTGTTGTTTCCAAAATTCTTCGAACGTTTAGAAAAGTAGTTTGTTCCTTTGGTGGATATACCAATAAACCCGTTGATACACCTTTTAGAGTGTTCTTCATTTGAAGAATTTGTTGCCCATCAAAACTTATGACAATCACTTGACCATATGCATCATATTTATCAAGTAAATCTTTAATTTTTGAAATTATTTCGGGTTTTGCACTCTTAATCTCGATAAAATTGGTGACATGTGGGTATTTTTCAACTACTGCAGCCAATACTTCATCCATCGTCGGTATGGCAAGTCGCTGCCCGGTCGTTTTAAGTTTACGAACCTCTTCGAGCGTCATGTTCTCAATATTTTTTGCGATACCCGTTGTGCGTAAAACCGATTTATCATGCATTAAAATGACATGGTCATCTTTCGTCAGATAGACATCATATTCCACGGCATCAGCGCCAACTTCTATCGCCTTAAGAATACCTTCAAGGGTATTTTCATCAACTTGAGATGGAATTCCACGATGACCTGTAATGAGCGGTTTACGAAGTAGGGTGTTGGGCGCCATTGAGCGCATGATGGAATGAAATAATTCAGGCTGAAGCGTATAAATGCCATTCACTCCTGTCGTTAATATCTCAGCAGCTTGATAGGCATCAAGTTTAGGACTGGTCTGTCCAGAAGTATTGTGGGTAAAACCTGCCCAAGGTGTGATCAATAAACGTTGCAAGTGTGCAACCAGATGAGATTGAACCAAATGGGCTGGTAAAATCACAATTTTAGAAAGTGATGTATTGGTTGCCTGTGCAATTTTCACAACACTATTTTGATCTGAAATCAAATTGAACTTTTCAGACCAATCCAATGCTGTACGGATTTCTGGAATCTCCACACGCGCTTTTCTTAATAGATATGGATCATCAGAGACTAGCGTGACATCACTAAAATCATAATCTGAAGATAAAGATCTTAATTCAGCCAGTGTCTTTTCAGAGTTGATATGCAGAAGAGGAAGTGTTCTTTTGGTTTGATCAGAAAGAAGACTTCTAAGGTGCATCGAGGTCTTATTGTCGAAATCTTTTAAAAATAATTGTTCATCAAGTTGGTAAGCAATATAAGTGGCGGTATGAGCGTTATCATTTGTTAATGAGTCGGCTGGTTGTGCTAAAGCAGGCGCCATTGCAACTGGATATTTGTGATCAATGACATCTGTAATCCGATCTTGAGTAGGGAAAGCATCAAGTTGTTCAATCACCCGTATTGTGTTGACCTTCATCAGCAATCCTGCTGCTGAAAGTCCAATGGCACCTTGGTTTAGGTTGATGGGTAATTCACCATCAAAAACCAATTGATCATTCAAGTAATGACGAACACGTTGATTATGAACAACAACTGTAGCCTTATAAGGTGTATTTAAAGCGATGTTTGATTCGAATTTGGATGTATTGATGACATTCCATGTGTTATTTGAGCGTCTAAGTGCGAGTTCTAGACCATTATAAGCAGATGCATCTGCACGAATAGCAAATTGGTAGTATGGTGTATATTCAGGTTGCGCAAACACATCTGAAGCTCTATAAATAATACTTCCCCAACGAGTACCGTTATTACGCTCAAGGTATTCAAATTCTAACTCAATTTTATAGTTGCGAAGCTTTTGAAAATCCGAACTTAACATGATGGTGGTGGGTTTGGTTAAATCTTTGCGACCATCAATCAGTAAGGCACCTTCTTTAAATTGAATGCTACCTGAATTTGAAGTCAGGATATTCCAATCAGAAGGTATTGAATAAATTTCAGTAAAATCCAGATTTAAATACGTTTTTGGTTGTGGAACATTGATCGGTGTTTCAGGTTCGAGATCTGGTGGTAGGGATGGTTTTGGATCTTCAGGTTGAATTGGTATGGGTGGCTCAGGGGTATTTGGTAAGGTTGATTTAGGTTGATCTTCCCCAGAGCATCCTGCTAAACCGAGCATGAGCGATAGTGTGACAACTAGAGTCTGCTTTTTCATTTTAAAATTCTCGAGTGTACGATCCATGACGACCTTAAAATCTAAGATATTAAGGTTACAATTCCTTTGTAAATCAGAAAAATACGAAGCTTTTTTTGTATTATTGAGTTATTTTAATATTCGTGTCTGAGGCAAGGTTCAAAATAAAAGATTTAAAACTTGCCATCCACCAATAATGACACGAATGATCCCCAAAGCGACGAACAATATCATTTCAAAAAAACAGAAAAATAAAAAAGTCCAACCTGCTGCACCATCCACTTTGCTCGCATCGTATTCAATGTATAGCAATAACAACACCAGCCCAATTTGGAAGTAGATCATCGCAATTACTGCTGAATCCCATGGAAAACTTAACAAAAAAGTCCAACAGATGATGACCAAGGCAGCAAAACTGCATGGCAAAATAAATTGCAGCAAGTAACGCATATTATTTTCCCCAAAAAATAATGATTCGTTTTCATCCTTATACATAAGTAATACAGGACTTTATCAATGTGATCAACTATGATGAAATTGATTGAAATGAATGAAAAGTATTGTAAATAAAGGATTTGATTATGGCACAAAGCATGCAACATGTGATCATTACTGAACCAGGCGGCGTTGAGAAGTTGGCTTATGAAACGGTTGATATTCCGCAACCTAAAGACAATGAAGTCTTGGTGAAAGTACATGCTTTCGGCATTAACCGTCCTGATATTTTACAGCGCCAAGGTTTATATCCAATGCCTAAAGGGGTCACACCTGTACCTGGGTTAGAGGTATCAGGGGAAGTCGTTGCAGTAGGGGCTGAGGTAAACGCCTATCAGGTGGGGGATCAAGTGTGTGGACTTACCAATGGTGGTGGTTATGCGGAATACTGTGTGGTGCCTGAATCTCAGCTGATTAATATTCCTGCAGGGGTGAGTCATATTCAAGCTGCTGCAATTCCAGAAACATTTTTTACCGTTTGGGCGAATATTTTTCAAATGGGCAAAGCTAAAGCAGGGGAAACGGCTTTAATCCATGGCGGAACCAGTGGGATTGGAACAACGGCATTGATGTTGTGTAACGCATTTGGCTTAAAAACTTTTGCGACTGTTGGTTCAGATGAGAAACTAAAAGCAATTCAAGATTTGACGCATGCAATTAATTATAAAACGGAAGACTTTGAACAGGTCATTCAGCAAGCGACGGAAGAAAATGGTGTAGATATTGTTTTAGATATGGTTGGAGCGCCTTATTTAGCTCAAAACCTGAATATACTACGTCGTGATGGACGTTTGGTTTATATCGCATTTCTTGGAGGAGCTAAAGCCGATGGCGTAAAATTAGGTCAAATCATGATGAAGCGTTTAACCATTACTGGCTCAACCATGCGTGCACGTACCACAGCAGAAAAAGCCAAAATCGCTCAAGATTTAAAGACACATGTTGCGCCGTTATGGGCAAAAGGTGAATGTCTACCGATGATTTATAAAACTTTTAATTTTGATGAGATTCAAGCGGCTCATTTGGCAATGGATGCAGGTGATCACATTGGTAAAATTGTGGTGAAAGTCTTGGATTAATCTCAACCACCTATGTTCGATTGAGTCAGCGCTGAGGATGAATAATCTGCTTCGTCCCAACAGACTGTAGATTATTCATCTGCTAACCAATTCTTAGACTGTTCATTGCTTGCGTCCAATCTTGGCAAGAACAGCGCGGACAATCTTGAAGTGGTTGCTGAAGTTCAGTACAGAATCCACAATGTGTACACGCATATATTACGCTAGGTTTTACCTTGTATATTGATTGAGCTTGATCTGGAAAAATTGGTAAGCCATATTTAACTTGCTCATCGGGATAAAACAAAATACTGAAATTCCCATCGGACTCTAATAGACCGACTCGAATTTGACCTAAATGCTCAACAGATTGACGACGCATTTCCGAAAAGAACTCATCATGCGACATATTACCTCGCTTGAATGCTTCAAGGACGAGCATGCCATCTTTAACGATGTAGCAGGATTTACCTTCGACTAAGTCTTCGAAAGGCTGATATTTCATCATTAACCACGTTGTGGTGCGGTAAAGTAAGATGATCACACTCATGACGACTACGGCTTGAATTAAGGGTAAATCCTCCGTAAACATTGGATCTCCAGCAATTGATCCAAGACAAAGAATAATGGCAACTTCAAAGATGGAGAGTTGTCTAACCCCTCGCTTGCCTGTCAAACGAAGAAACAGAATGATCAGTAAATACATCACCACACATCGGATTAAAATCTCGAAAACAAATACCCATGTGGTGTCGTAAAAAAAGATAGAAGCAAAATCCATTTGTTCCTCAATTTTCTAGGTGATTCAACTTAAGCTATCAAGCGCCAAAAAAAAGAAATACAGAATTATTGTCGAATTATTATGACTTTATGTAGATGTGGTGCGTGAATTGAACATTAAATCATGTTGTTTAAAAGATAGGGAGTGGAATTACAGTTGTTAATGTTAATCAGGATTCTGAATATATGAGATAAGGTTGGCATTTTTTATTCATTACAATGAGCTGAAATGTTTGTTATGTATTTGTAATATTCTGTTATATTCTTATGGTTGCATGTTTCGGTGTTTAACCAAGAGTTAAGGTGTATTTTGGATTCATTCCGTAATCGCGTTCTGTTCATATTTGCTGGGTTAACCATTATCCTTGGGATATGCGTATCGCTGTATATTGGAAATATCGCATCTCAGCACTTGGCTAAAGCCAGTGGACAGACCCTACATGTCGCAGCAAAAAATATCAGTAATGCCTTGGCAACTTCTCTTGCCGAACGCGAGCGCGAAATGGTGCTGCTCAGCCAATCTCCTTTCTTTTCAGAAGCAAATCTAGATGATCCACGTGTCCGTACACGCTTGGAACAAGTCAAAAATGCGTATGTCTATTATGCTTGGATGGGGGTAACGGATTTAAACGGTGATGTTCAAATCGCTGCGGATGGTATTCTTGAAGGTGAAAATGTTTCTTCACGGCCATGGTTTAAGGCAGGTTTACAGGGTACGTACTTAGGTGATGTGCATGAAGCTGTGTTATTGGCAAAAAAAATTCAAGCGTTAAATCCTCATGAACCGATGCGTTTCATTGATTTCGCAACACCAATCTATGATCCAAATACTCAAAAATTAAAAGGAGTCTTAGCTGCACATGCAGATTGGGAGTGGGCACGTCATATTCTCAATAAAGCTTTATCTCAAACAGCATCTCAGCGTGGCATAGAAGTCTTTATCTTAAATAAACAGGGTGAACTGCTGTATCCATTTAAAAGTATTGGACGAGTCCAGCCACCTCAATTTCAAGTCAACGATGCACTTTATTATATTGATGATTGGAATGAAGGACAGGATTTCTTAACAGCAAATATTGCGGTGGAGTCCGAGACTAAAAGTGATATTGGTTGGCATGTGGTTATTCGTCAACCTTTGGCGATTGCTTTGGCTGATATGCGTGATTTGCAGTTCAAAATCTTTCTGATTGGTTTATTCGTCTCGCTGTTTATCTTTTATGTGATTTATCAACTTGCCAATAAATTGAGCAGACCCATTGAGGCTTTAGCCAAATCGGCTTATGCGGTCGAACAGGGAGACGTGCATACGGCATTTCATAGTCAAAGCAGCATCCGTGAAATCCAAGGATTATCACATTCTCTACAAAGCATGACGCAAACCTTATTGGAACAAAAACAACAATTACTTGATGCAAACCAATCACTAGAGCGGAAGGTTCAAGAGCGTACTCGAGCACTTGAATTGGCTAATCTTGAGTTGATTCGATTGTCACGACATGACGCATTAACAGGTTTACACAATCGCCGTGCTTTAAACGAACAACTTGAATACTGGTTTGCTCAACATAAAAGAAATCAAATTGGCTATGCAGCACTTATATTGGATGTCGATTATTTTAAGCAAGTCAACGATCAATATGGTCATGATCAAGGGGATCAAGTGTTACAACAAGTAGCAAAAATCCTTGATCAAGCAACGCGTGAAACCGATTTTGTGGCACGTTATGGTGGTGAAGAATTTGTAATTTTATTGCCTGCAACACATCTGATGGGTGCGCAAATTTTGGCAGAGAAAATTCGTACATTGGTGGAACAAGCTGTTATTGTGGTAGAGAAAACTTTGACTGTCAGTATTGGAGTCAGTGTGACTGATCTCAATGATGCTGATGCTTATGCCATTCTTAAACGAGCAGATCGACATCTTTACCAAGCAAAGGCCAATGGTCGAAATCAAACTGTGATCGATGTTTAAAATAAAGCATCCACATTTTGCTAAACTCAGTATTCTCTCATTGGACTAAGCACCTAACGTGACTTCATTCAAAATTCAATCCAGTTCTTTTGCACAACTTGTTCAAGTTCCTCAAGATCATAAGTTGAGGATTTTGATTGATCAGATTGAACAACAAAAGTTACAATTATCCGCATGGCAACACGCCCAAGAAGAAATTCGTGCCTACACGCAGAAGAAACTTATTCCTGTCTATCGTGATGTTTATCAAGTGCTGTTTCAGCAATTACAAAGTTTATGGAATAGCCTAAGTCAAAGTGATTTAAATAAGTCGTCTCAAAAGGTTGTAGAAGAGAAGTGTTTTAACTTGACCCAAATGTTGAGCAAATCAAATATGCTCAATGAAACTCAACTTGAGACAGTTAAAAAATTACATATTTATTTTGAACAGGTGTTTGCTCAACCACGAAATAAGCAAGATAAAAAGAACAACTTCGAATCTAGTCAAGCACCAGATGCTCATGGTGAACAAAATGATTCAACGATTGATGACGATTCGTTATGGGACAAAGCGCAGTATCAACAAGCAAGGCAGCAAGCCAAACTTAAATGGCAGCAAGATAAACAAGCCGAAGCAGAAAAGTTAGTGAATCAATCGCTAAAAACCGTATATTTAAAGATTGCCTCGATTATTCACCCTGACCGTGAACCTGATGAATCGAAAAAAGCCGAAAAGACCGAGCTATTACAACGTGCCAATCAGGCATACGAGCAGGAAGATTTGTTCTTTTTACTTAAACTTCAGCTTGAAGTTGAGCAAAGTAAAAATGGTTCAAATAAAGGTTTAACAGCGGAGCAAGTGAAGTTTTATCAGCAGGCTTTAGAAGCACAAAGCCAAGCCTTAAAAAAGCAGATTCAAGAATTCATTGATTCATTGGTTTGGTCAAACAAAGCCAAAATTGCGGTGCAGAAGACTAATGGGCAAATGAATATTGAGCAGTTGTATAAGCAGATTGATGCGGATGTGTCTGCGGTGAAGCAACAGCTGAAAGCTGAAAAGCAAAGACTGAGTTTTATGGGGAAAGAGAGTGGGTTAGAGATGTTGTTGAAGCATCAAGTTCTATAAATGTCGCTTTTCTCCCTCTCCCTTTGGGAGAGGACTGGTATTAAGCTTTTACTAGATTATCAACCTTCTGGAAAATACTTTGTAGACAAGAACCTTTATGCTTACAAACATTTTCTATGGTTGCTTTAGAGGTATATGATCTCTCATACCCATCTCTTTTATTCATCACACGATTATAAAAAAGTAATAATGTTTTCCCTCTTAAAAGTTGAGGGTATTCAATTAATAGTTTTTCGTATATCTCCGTAGGAAAAGTCTCTCCTTCTAGAGGAGTTGTAAAATTTGCTTCTTGGTTAAAAATATTATCAATATGAGCTTTAAGATTATATGTATTGCGATTATGTTGGATTCTATCCATTTCTAAAGCATACCATTTTAAAAGGATGGGTAATTCATTATTAAAGACTAAAGGGTTTTTAGATTTTAAATCATTTTCTAAATTACCATCAATAAATATGTCATTCTCAAAAGAGTAGCCATGAGTGCAAATGATTCGATCATGAATGTATTCTTCTTCGATTCCTTTAATCACCCATTGATCTTTATCAACAATAAAAATAGTTTTATTAAGATGTTCAGTATTTTTTAGCTTTCTGAATATTCCTAAAGCAGTATTTCTACCACCAACAGGTAAAACAGAAACTAAAGGTTCACTCAAACCATAAATATCTTCAAATTCATTATAAACAGCTAAATCATCTTTCCCCTCAATAATAATAGTTAATAAGTCGGAGTCTTCAATTTGGGCCACAAAGCCATCAATAATATCTTGATCATCATTGCTCACTATCAGACTCCCTCAGAATCACCACGATCAAGTTGTGAATCTACACATACTTCATTTTTTGGATATTTACTATAAATAAATGGAGATTGAGTACTAATAATAAATTGATTTGATGGATTTTGCTTCATAAGGATTCGAAATAAAATTCTTTGCCAATCAGCATGTAAGCTAATTTCAGGTTCATCAATAAAGAAGATTGTATTATCGTAAATCGCATTATAACCAATTAGGGATAAGATTTGCTTTTCACCAGCAGATAATATACTGATATCTAATAAGGATTCTGGAGCAACTATTCCTAATAGTTCCTGTAGTTTAGTTCTTTTGGATTGGTCATTTTTTTGATCGAGTCGTGTAAATTGTACGCTATGCCCAAAGTGGAATTTATAATCTTTCAGGAAGAATTTAATCGAATCATGGAACCTTCTCAAAGGTTTTCTAAACTCATTAATTTGTTCTTCAAGAGAGGTAATTTCTTCTTGAAATTTACTTACTTGATTTTGATCAGCACTATCAATTAAGAAAACTTCACCATTTTTAAACTCAAAAGACTGGAAAATATTATTGGAAAGTTCTTTTCTTTTGTCCTCATAAGGTTGTATAAGTGACATTACTTCAGCATATTTACTTATCAAAAGCTCATTAATATTTGATGCTGAAATTGAAGTTATAAATTTATGATCTTTATTTGATATTTTTTTAGATAATATTCTGAAGTCATCGATAAGATTAATACTGTCAGGGTTTTTCTGGCTATTATTTAATAATAGATGTTGGAATAATTCATGTTTAATATTATATTTTTCCGTTGTAAATCCACCTTCGATATTTCTAAATGTTGGGAAAAAGAAAGAAGTTCCAATGAATTTAGTTAAAATATGCTTAACATGGGAATTAATCTCATCAGGATTAATATTCGCAATCTCTTTATCTAATAAGTTTTTATTATTATAGGAAAATGTTGTTTCAAAAGGGATATCTTGATCCTCATTTACGATCACTTTTAAAGTATATATGTCTGTCTCAATAGTGGCTTCTTTAAATGGTACTTCAATTAGGGCTTTTTCTAGGTTTCCACTAATAAAATACCAAATTAATTTCATAATAGTAGTTTTACCTGCACCATTTTTACCTGATAAGACATGAATGTTATCAGTAAAACTAATATGTATCGGCTCTCTACAGCCGAACAATCCAACTACTTGAAACTTTTGTATTTTCATAGATTTAAAATAAACTCATAATTAGTAAATTTAGTTAGTTTGAAAATCTAAATAGATTCATTTTTAACTACAATTCATAATTTATACTACATCAAATTTACTATTGGATATATAAAATATTGTTATGAAATCAGCATTTTTAAGCTATAAAGGGCTGAATAATCAGCCCTTTATACTACAAATTTGGTTAAATTAACAACACATTAAAGCGCTGCAATTTGCTCCATATTCGCTTTAATCTTCGCTAATTGATCAGCAAACTCAGCAAGTTTTACTTTCTCACCTTCAACCACAGCCGCAGGTGCTTTCGCCACAAAACCTTCATTTGAAAGCTTCGTTGCAATTTGGTCATGCTGTTTTTGAACCTTGTCTAAGTCTTTTTGTAAACGACCTAATTCCGCTTTAGGATCAATTAAACCCTTCATTGGAACGAATACAGACACATGACCCACTACAGAAGACGATGACAATGGTGGTTGTTCAGCATCAGCAAGGAACGTAATGCTTTCAACTTTTGCCAATGCTTTAAACAACGGTTCAATACGAGCAATCTGTGCTTTTTCTGCATCAGTTGTGTTTTGAAGCAGAACAGGTAACAAGCGAGCATTACCTAAGCCCATCTCACCACGGATGTTACGTACTGCACCAATCAAACCTTGAAGCCATTGCATATCTGCTTCAGCTTGTTCATTAACTAACGCTTGGTCAGCAACAGGGTACTGTGCAAGCATAATTGTTTCGCCAACGATGTTCAGTTTTGGCGCAAGTGTCTGCCAGATTTCTTCTGTTAAGTACGGCATCAACGGATGAGCCAAACGTAAAGACGCTTCCATCACAGAAAGAAGAACACGACGCACTTCAGCTTTACGCTCAACCGATACATTTTCATCATTTAGAACAGGCTTAGTCAGCTCTACATACCAGTCACAGTATTCATTCCAAATGAACTCGTAAATTGCTTGTGCAGCCAAGTCTAAACGGTAAGTCGCAAATGCTGTTTGCACCGCTTGTTCTGCTTTTTGTAAACGGCTTACGATCCATTGTTCAGGCAATTCCCACAGGTCTTGACGTACTTCTTGACCAATCACTTGCTCTTCGCAGTTCATCATCACGAAACGAGTTGCGTTCCAGATTTTGTTGGCAAAGTTACGGTAACCTTCAACACGTTTCATGTCGAACTTAATGTCACGACCCGTGTTTGCAAGCGCACAGAATGTGAAACGAACTGCGTCAGTACCGTAAGATTGAATACCTTCAGGGAATTCTTTACGTGTTGATTTTTCAATCTTCGCTGCTTGTTTCGGGTTCATCAAACCTGTCGTACGTTTTTGTACTAAAGTTTCAAGATCAACACCGTCAATCAAGTCTAATGGGTCAAGCACGTTACCCTTAGATTTAGACATCTTCTGACCTTCGCCATCACGTACCAAACCATGTACATATACGGTTTTAAACGGCACTTGAGGCGTACCATCTGCATTTTTCATGAAGTGCATGGTCATCATGATCATGCGGGCAACCCAGAAGAAGATGATGTCAAAACCTGTGACCAACACATCAGTCGGGTGGAAGGTATTTAGGAAGTAGTTTTCTTTATCTTTCGCTTCGTCACCCGTCCAACCTAAAGTTGAGAATGTCCAAAGCCCAGATGAGAACCATGTATCCAATACGTCTTCATCTTGATCCAACTGAACATCTGCAGGGATGTTGTTTTTCGCACGAACTTCATCTTCGTTACGACCTACATATACATTGCCTTCTGCATCGTACCAAGCAGGGATACGGTGACCCCACCACAATTGACGAGAGATACACCAGTCTTGAATGTTATTCATCCACGCCATGTACATGTTGCTGTATTGCTCAGGCACGAACTTAATACGACCATCTTGAACCGCTTCAATTGCAGGTTTCGCAAGTGGTGCAATCTTCACATACCATTGGTCTGTGAGTAATGGTTCAACAATTACACCTGAACGGTCACCACGAGGTGGCTTCAATGTATATGGTTGAATTTGGTCTAACCAGCCTTCAGCTTCCGCTTGTTCAACTAACTTTTTACGTGCTTCAAAACGCTCTAAACCAATATAGTCCGCAGGTGCAGGAATTGTTTTAGAAATTTGCTCGCCCGCTTTTGCGATATATTCAAACTCAGCCAACACTTCCGCATTTTTGTTGAAGATGTTGATGATTGGCAATTCGCAACGTTTACCCACTTCATAGTCATTGAAGTCATGCGCAGGGGTGATTTTTACACAGCCAGTACCGAATTCTTTATCAACATATTCGTCTTTAACGATCGGAACCGCACGACCTGTAATTGGTAGGATAATGTTTTGACCAACTAAGTGTGCATAACGTTCATCATCAAGCGCAACAGCAACGGCTGTATCACCTAATAATGTTTCAGGACGAGTCGTTGCTACCACGATGTGATCTTTACCATCATGCGTACGAAGTGACTTATCTTCAAAGAAATATTTGAAGTGCCATAGTGAACCTTGTTCTTCTTTATCAGACTCAACTTCGAGATCAGACAGGGCAGTTTGTAATTTTGGATCCCAGTTTACAAGGCGTTTACCACGGTAAATCAAACCTTCTTCATGCAGTTTTACAAACACTTCTTTTACCGCGTTTGATAAACCTTCATCCATGGTAAAGCGTTCACGAGACCAATCTACAGAAGAACCTAAACGACGGATTTGACGGGTAATATTACCGCCAGATTGTTCTTTCCATTCCCATACTTTTTCGATGAACTTTTCACGACCCAAGTCATGACGACTTACGCCTTGTGCACCCAACTGACGCTCTACAACCATTTGTGTGGCAATACCTGCGTGGTCAGTACCCGGTTGCCAAAGCGTGTTAAAGCCAGACATACGCTTATGACGTGTCAAAGCATCCATGATGGCATTGTTAAAACCATGACCCATGTGCAAGCTACCAGTGACGTTTGGTGGCGGAATCATGATACAGAAAGACTCGCCTTTTTCAGACGGCTTAAAGTAACCGCGTTCTTCCCAAGTTTGGTACCATTTTTTCTCGATCTCGGTCGGATCGTAGGTTGTAGCAATATTTTGCGCTGAATCAGTCATAGTTCGAACAGATCAAAAGTAGATAAAAAATTGCATCTATTGTAGCAAAAAAAATGCATGGAGAGGCACGTTAAGCAAATGCATTCTCGTTTCAAATCACACACAATCGAACAGTAATTGATTTTGAATAACACTAAAGCCAGCGTCAACTCGCGGAATCGGCCTGACAATAAAGGATAACAATAGCATGACCTATACTATTTCTTTGCGCTTACAACCTGAAACTTATCAGCAATATCAAACTATTCACCAAAAACTCAATGCAGGAGATCGTGAAGCGCAAGCTAAAATTCTTGGAGATAATCTGTCCAAAATTGCTTGTGAGATTATTGATCAAGCCTTTGGCACACTGGTCAAAGATTCTAATGCAAAGGATCAAGACTCAGCAAAAGTATTGAAACAAGTGCAAGATGCAATCTTGAAATACATGCCTTGGTCGGTATCTTTTTTTGGTAATGATCGCTTAACGCCTATGGTGAATCATGTACAAAGTTTGATGTATGAACAAGATGGAAAATACTATATTTCATACCCAGTTGAAAAAGTTATTGTGAATGAGTTACTGGGCTGTGCAGAACGTATGCGTGAAGGTCAAAATCAATATGTTGCTCCCGGATTAAAAGCCTTCACTAAAGTGGTTGATCAAGGCGTTACGAGCTTAATTCGTGAGCCTAAAAAAATGCTGAAATTTAATATGGTGGTGGATAAAACCTTAAATGGTGTGATCAGTCTGACCACAGGATTAGGGTACAAGCGATTTGAAAATTTAAGCAAAATTCATGATGCACAAAGTATCGTGAAGTACTTTGACCATTTTCTGGTTTTTCTTGATAATGAAGGACAGCAAAAAGCAAAATTAAATGCTTAAACCATAAGGATAAAGGGAATGGCAAAGTTGGAACAGCTTGATCAGAAAGTGGTGTGGATTACAGGTGCATCATCAGGTCTTGGTAAAGCGTTGGCTGCTGAATGTGCCAGTTTAGGGGCACAGGTTATTTTGACGGCTCGTCGTTTTGAAGAGCTGGAAACGGTAAGGCAGTCTTTGGCACACCCAGAACGACATATTTCCATTAAAGCGGATATCACAGATGAATCACAAGTTCGTCATGCTTATGAACAAGTTCTCCAACAAAAAGGACGTATTGATTGGTTAATCAATAATGCAGGTCTATCACAACGTGCATTAATTAAAGACACGACCATGCAAACTGAACGTGCGATCATGGAAGTTGACTATTTCTCTCAAGTTTTTTTAACCAAAACGGTTTTGCCGACTTTTCAGCAACAAAAGTCAGGACGAATTGCCTTTATCTCAAGTGTCGCTGGGTTATTGGGCACACAATATCGTGCGACTTATTCGGCAGCCAAAGGTGCGATTCATATGTGGGCGAATAGCTTACGTGCTGAAGTTGCGCAAGATGGTGTGGGTGTCTCGGTAATTTTCCCGGGATTCGTGAAAACCAATGTATCCTTTAACGCTTTAAACGGTGAAGGAAAGCCCCAAGGTTATCAAGATGAGGCTATTGAAAATGGTTTAGAAGCAGAGGAATTTGCTAAACAAACCGTACAGGCATTATTGAAAGGGGATGAGTATATTGTCGTGGGTGGGGCAAAAGAAAAATTAGGCGTCTTTATTTCACGGTTATCACCAGCAATACTGTATCGAATGATCCGAAAAATGAAAGTAAAGTAATTTTTAATGATCGTGACCCGCGTATCGATAAGAAAAATTTTATCAACTATGTCTGGTTTTCTATCTCAATGATCATGCGAGCGATAAGGGGTTTGAAGACTCCTCAAATAAAGTATAGGGCTTGAGTGACTACTACATACCTGTAAAGAAAAAGAGAGACTTTTAGTCTCTCTTTTGTATAGCAGTTCCGTAAGCGAATACTTCAACCATTCCACCTTGAAGTCCTAAATCTGTGGTGCTGAGTCTTAACCCTAAGATTTCAGTTGCGCCCATTTTTTCAGCTTCAAGTTTAAGTCTAACAATAGCTTCACGTCTTGCACGTTCAACAATACTTTCATAACTGCGTAAGCGTCCACCAAAGAAATTTTGGATTTGCGCAAGTACAAACTTAAAATAATCATGCGAAATCACAACATTACTGCTGATCATTTGTCCATGGTTTTCAGAAGTTTTAAAACGCTGACTATCTAACTTGATATAAGCTAAGCGCGCTTCTTGTTCATCAAGTTGCTTAAGATGCTTTTGTTCATTATAGCGACCAAATCCAAATCCAATACAAAATAGGATGAGAAAGATAACCACCTGAAAAATGATACCATCCATAACGAATCCTTAAGAGGTGAATGGATCAGGAATTTTAGGTGCATTCGGTGTGACATACACAGCTGTGCCATAAACAAATAATTCGGAAGCACCTTGGGTAATATTGGAAGTCGAGAAACGAATTCCGACAATCGCATTCGCCCCTAAGGCACGTGCTTTATCAATCATACGGTTCATTGCTTCTTGACGAGACTCTTCAAGTAATTCCGTGTATGCGGTAAGTTCTCCACCGACGATATTCTTAAGTCCTGCGAGTAAATCACGTCCAACGTGTTTACTTCTGACGGTACTACCATATACCACGTCAAATTGTTGTTGAATTTGATGACCAGGTACAGATTCTAAATTACTTAACAGCATGTGATTGAAGTCGTTATAAAAAGGATAATTAATGACAAAATATCAGTATTTGGGACAATAAAAAAGCCCACCGAAGTGAGCTTTGTTTAAACAAAAAATTACTTCTTGTCGTATTTTAAATCTGAGCTTGAAGGCTGATAAATCACTTGATCCGTAGTATTAGTTTTTAAGCCACCACCGAGTGATTTATAGAGCTCGATTTGGTTGTTAAGGTTCGCTTGTTCAAGCAGCAATAAACCTTGCTCAGCACTATACGATGTACGTTGCGCATCTAATACAGTTAAGAAACTGTCAATACCAGCGCGGAAGCGGGCATTTGAGAGTTTGTAGGTTGTATTGGTCGCATCAACTAAACGGCGTTGTGCAGTTAAACGTTCACCGATATTTTGACGCACTGCCAAAGCATCATTCACTTCACGGAACGCAGATTGAATTGATTTTTCATAATCAGACAATGCAATCTGTTGCTGTGTTTCAGAGACTTTAATATTGGCACGACGTGTACCCCAGTCAAAGATTGGAATATCTAGACTAGGACCAACAGACCAAACAAAAGCGCCAGACTTAAATAAATCACTTAAGTCTGTTGATGCATAACCTGCTGAACCTGTGAGGCTAATGGTTGGGAATAAACGCGCTTTTGCAGCACCGATATTCGCACCAGCCGCACTCAGCTGATATTCAGCCGCTTTAACATCTGGACGGTTGTTGAGTAGATCACTTGGCAAACCAGCCGCAAAAGCAGTGGTTGATGTCACACGTGTGATTCTCTCTTTAGGCAATAAATTGTCAGGTAGTGGTTGACCTACAAGGAGGTTTAACGCATTAACCGCTTGTGCAATTTGAGTCTTGTATTCAGCAACATCGCCACGTGCCGTTTCAACAGAAACTTGAGCCTGACGAAGCGGAACTTCACTGTCGATTCCCACATCAAAACGTTTTTTGTTGAGATTGTAAGATTCAAGTTGAGCTTTCAGCGTCTGTTCAGCGAGCTTAAGATTCGCTTGCGCATATGAGTAAGCCAACCAAGCTTGAGCTGTTTGGCTAATCAAGGCAATTTGAGTGGCATCACGTGCGCTTGCAGTTGAAAGATAAGTGTCTAGGGCATTGTCTTTCAAACTTCTAACACGACCCCAAAAATCAATTTCATAAGCCGTTAAACCTAAATCTACATTATAGGTTGTTACTGGGCTTGGCGAATTGATCGTGTCTTGTCGTAAAACACCACCACTTGCACCAATCGTAGGCAATTGATTGTTTTGGCTGATTTGAAATTGTTGACGTGCTAATTCGATATTTAGCGTTGCTTTACGAAGATCGCGGTTATTTGCCAAGGCTAAATCCAAAACTTGGATTAAGCGTTGATCTACAAAAAAATCCTTATAACCTTGCTCCGCAATAGATGGACCAGAAGCATTGCCAAGATAACTTCCTGGAATATTGGCTTGAGTGACCGGTTCTGGACCACGCATGCTTTGACATGCTGTCAAAGCAAGCGCAATTGCAGATACCGCAATGCTACGACCTGTAATAGACCATACGTTTTGCATCACGAAATTTGCTCCTGTTTATTTTGTTTTGGTTTTGTTTTAAAGATACTTCGGATCCATACATAGAACACTGGAATAAAGAAGATCCCTAAAAGTGTTGAGCTGATTACACCACCAAGTACACCATAACCCACGGAATGTTGACTTCCTGCACCTGCGCCAGAAGCGAGAGCTAGTGGAAGAACACCAAAACCGAAAGCCAATGTGGTCATAATGATTGGACGTAAACGCATTTTCGCGGCATGCAAGGTTGCTTCGAAGAGTTCTTCACCTTGATCTTGAAGCTCTTTCGCAAATTCTACAATCAAGATCGCATTCTTCGCGGACAAACCAATCACGGCAATAATCGCCACTTGGAAGTAGATGTTATTTGAAAGGTTTGGATCTTTCAAAATAATCATTCCCAAGAATGTTAAAGCAAGTGCACCAACAATACCCAATGGCACAACCATGAGTACAGAGAATGGGATAGACCAACTTTCATATAAGGCTGCCAAGCAGAGGAAGACAATCAATAACGAAAGAGCATAAAGGAATGGTGCTTGTGCGCCAGACTCACGTTCTTCAAGAGATAAACCAGTCCATTCGTAATCGAAGCCTTGTAAGCCCATTGAAGGAAGCTTCGCAATGATTTCTTCAACCGCTGCCATTGCATCACCCGAACTCACACCTGGAGCTGGAGTGCCTGTAATGTTCATGGAAGAAACGCCGTTATAACGCTCTAAACGTGGTGAACC
The DNA here is from genome assembly GCF_056779895.1 of Acinetobacter sp. ANC_7553. Taxonomy (NCBI): domain Bacteria; kingdom Pseudomonadati; phylum Pseudomonadota; class Gammaproteobacteria; order Moraxellales; family Moraxellaceae; genus Acinetobacter; species Acinetobacter sp. ANC_7553. The sequence continues at coordinate 167,353 of NZ_JBWYIV010000002.1, forward strand.
ATAAGTCCATTCGCCTGTTGCGAACGCTGAGAATGGAACCATCGTACCTTGGTTATTGCGGACATACCACTTGTCTAAGTCTTCAGGCATCATACGAGAGCTCGCTTCACCTTGGACATACACTTTTTTCACACGACCACGATCGATGAAGTCATTAATGTATGTACCACCCCATGCCATACCCATCGTACTATTGATTTCAGCAATGCTGACTCCCATAGCACCTGCTTGAGCATGATCGACGATGACACGATATTGAGGCGTATCTTCTTGTCCGTTAGGACGAACACCTGTTAAACGCTGATCTTGAGAAGCTAAGCCGAGTACAGCATTACGTGCTGCTAATAATTGCTCGTGACTTTGACCTGCAGCTGCTTTTAACTGTAGGTTAAAGCCTGCACTCACGCCCAACTCCGGCATTGCTGGAAGTTGAAGAGGCATGATATAGCTGGCATCTTTCACAATCATATTCAGTGCCATACCACGTTGGATAATTGCACCGACCTGAGATTCAGGAGAGGTACGGTCTTTCCAGTCTTTCAACTTAATGAAGGCAAGACCCGCATTTTGACCAATACCCGTGAACGAGAAACCAGCAACACTAAATACAGATTCAACATGTTCTTTCTCGTTATTGAGGAAGAAGCCTGTCATTTGATCAATTGTTTTACCAGTGCGTTCAAGCGTTGCATTTGGTGGTAGCTGAACGAGAGTCATCACCACACCCTGGTCTTCATCTGGTAAGAATGAAGAAGGAAGGTTGACAAACAACCAACCCATCACAGCAATCACAACACCATAAACCAATCCTGCAAATAGCTTGGCATGTGTTAAACGGTTTACGCCGTTTTGATATTTCACCGAAATTTTGTCAAAACCATTGTTAAACCAACGGAAGAAACGGGCAAAAATGTTATTGCTTTGAGGTTTGTTGGCATCATGTTTTTTCAACATGGTCGCACACAATGCAGGGGTAAAGGTTAATGCAACAATCAATGAAAGGATCATTGCTGTAACGAGTGTGATAGAGAATTGACGATAAATTACACCTGTCGTACCCCCCATGAATGCCATAGGTACGAATACTGCAGTTAAGACAGAGGTAATACCAATCAATGCACCAGAGATCTGTCCCATCGACTTTTCAGTCGCTTCCACAGGCTCAAGATGCTCTTCTGCCATAACACGTTCAACGTTTTCTACGACGACAATCGCATCATCCACCAAAAGACCAATGGCGAGAACCATAGCGAACATGGTTAATGTGTTGATCGAGAATCCGAACATGTTGATCACGGCAAATGTACCCAATACAACCACGGGAACAGCCATTGTTGGAATAATGGTTGCACGCCAGTTTTGTAGGAACAAGAACATGACCAAGAATACGAGGATAATCGCTTCAATTAAGGTTTTCACAACACTTTTAATTGAGAGCTCAATAAATGGTGTTGTGTCAAAAGCAAGTTTGTCCACCATACCTGTTGGATAGTTTGGACGTAATTCTTTTAAACGATCTTCAATCGCTTGGGCTGTATCTAATGCGTTTGCACCCGTTGCCAAACGAATCGCTACACCACCTGCAGGTTGACCATTAAATTTAGAGTCAAATGCATAGTTGTCTGCACCTAATTCAATTTTAGCGACATCACCTAAACGAACTTGTGCACCATTCGGTGAGTTCTTAAGGAAAATATTTGAAAATTGTTCAGGTGTTTGTAAAAGACTTTGAGCAGTTACAGTCGCATTTAAAACTTGACCTTGTACAGAAGGTGCACCACCTAACTGACCTACCGCCACTTGCGCATTCTGAGTTCTTAATGCATTTGCAATATCACTCGGTGTAACTTGCAAGTTGGCCATTTTGGATGGGTCCATCCAAATTCGCATAGCATATGAACCACCAAATACTTGCACTTCACCAACACCAGTCACACGGCTAAGTGGTTCAGAGATATTTGAGTTTACATAGTCTTTAATGTCATTTGCATCTAATGCATCTGACTCAGAATAAAACGCAATAACTTGTAAGAAGCTTGCGCCAGACTTGGTAACTTTTAAACCTTGACGTTGTACGTCTTCAGGCAAAAGTGCAGTCGCTGATTGAAGTTTATTTTGAACTTGTACCTGAGCAATATCAGGATCGATACCTTGTTCAAAGTTTAGTGTAATGGAAGCTTGTCCATTACCCGCACTGTTAGATGAGATGTAACGCAACCCATCCAAGCCATTCATTTGTTGTTCAATAATTTGCGTTACTGTGTTTTCAACAGTTTCAGCAGATGCACCCGGATATGTTGCAGAAATCGATACCGTTGGTGGTGCAATCGTTGGGTATTGGGCAATTGGCATCTTGGTGAGGGATAAAATACCCGCCAACATGATGACCAATGCAATCACCCAAGCGAAAATTGGGCGATGGATAAAAAAGTGAGCCATTCAGTCTACTCCTTATGCATTTGAAGTAGCTTTTTGTTCAGATTGAGCTGCTGGCTTTGCTTGTTGACCATCTTTGCCGGCTTGAGGTGCTGCAGCTTGAGGTTGGTAAGGTTTAGCTACAACTTGTTGTTCAGGTTTAACTTTCGCCACACCATCTACAATGACCTTGTCACCTGTATTTAGACCTTTGGTCACAATCCAATCTTTACCTTGAACACCTGCTGTCTCAATTGGACGTACTTCAACTGCACCTTTCGCATTCACGATCATCGCAGTCGCTTGACCTGTTGGTGTACGGGTCACAGCCGCTTGAGGCACTAAAATCGCATTAGGAATTACACCTTGCACAATTTGAGCATTAGTGAACATTCCTGGCAATAATAATTGGTTCGGATTTGAGAACACAGCACGAAGGGTAACTGTCCCTGTTTCTGGATTTACACTTGCATCAGAGAATGCAAGATTACCTTCAATAGGGTAAATGCTGCCATCTTCAAGTTTTAAACGAACTTTAGTATTGTTGCTGCGGTCGATGCTGCCTTGACTCAACTGTTGACGTAAGCGAAGAAGCTCTGCACTTGATTGGTTGATATCAACATAGATTGGATCAAGCTGTTGGATTGTCACCAATGCTTCAGGTTGATTAGCCGTTACTAATGCACCTGCAGTCACACTAGAGCGACCTGATTGCCCTGAAATTGGTGAACGAACAGTAGAATAACCTAAGTTAATCTGCGCATTTTTCACCGCTGCTTCTGAAGCTGCAACATCTGCTTGTGCCAATTTAACTTGTGCTTGTAGATCATCAAATTCTTGCTTAGACACAGCATTGATACCGACAAGTTGGCGATAACGGTCAGCTTTAACTTGAAGCGCATTGAGATTGGCTTTTTGACGAACTAAGGCTGCTTTTGCACTGTCTAAGTTCGCACGGTTGGTATTTGCATCAATTTCGTACAGAGGTTGTCCTTCACGCACAAAACTACCTTCAGCAAACAGACGCTTTAAAATCACACCGCTTGCTTGCGGACGTACTTCAGAAATTTGATAGGCTGAAGTTCGACCCGAAAGCTCGACAGTTTGTTCAACACTTTGTGGTTGAGCAACGATGACACCAACTTCAGTTGGCGGCATTTGCTGTTGTGCAGCGGCTTGCTCTGCATCTTTTGGATCTTTGCTACAACCCACAAGTGCAATACTTGTTGCAAGAGCACAAGCAGTGAGGGCAGGGGCCCAAAGCTTTGCCGACATCATTATTCCACCTCGTTAGATTTTTCTCTAAAAATAATTGTTTGCTTTGCTATCCGTTGTGATAGGACTAACCACAGTATAGTCAGCCATATCAACGCAATACTCCAACCTGCAACAACATCTGTCGGGTAATGAGCACCGAGATAAACCCGTGAAAAACCCATGCCAACAAACCATATACAGGCAGCGACAAAAATGATTCTACTTTGATGATGGTTTCGAAAGATCATGATCATCAAACCAGCAATCACTGCTGCATAGAGACTATGTGCGCTTGGAAATGCGGCTCCATAAGTTTCAACGATTTGATAAATTGCATTTGGACGAGGTCGGTCGAAAGCATATTTGAGTAACCAGCCAAGACAGGCACCACCAACGAGACCAAGTGAGATAAATAGACAGTTAGCATATTGTTTTAATCGCCATTGCTGTAAGGTCCAGATCGCCACGCACATCAGCATGATCGGTAAACCGCCAACATGAGACAATAAAACCGCAATTCCATCTATGAGGGGATTGCGGTGTTGACTCATCCATGAAACAGCAGTGAGATCGAGCTGATGTATCGTTGGAATATAGATTCCTATACTACTTATCGTTATTCCTAAACAACCTATTAAAATCAGTAAGTAAGGCATATAAAATAACCTGAGTTATATTATAGTCGCATACATTTATTGCATGAATGCGTCAAAGTGTACTCGCCAGTACACTTTTTTTCAAGTCAGTGTAAAAGCATAATTTATAGTAATTTCATTACAATGTGCATCTTATTTTTAGCACAAAAAATAACACAAATATCTAATGAGAAGATTTCTTTGGTGAAATTGGATCTTCGACCTCTAAAGGTTGTTTTGGGGGCCAGAAAAAGTCCATTGGTCGTGTAACAAAGTGAGTAAATACTAATTTTGCTAGAGGTTTCCATTGTTCAAAACGAACACGTCGTGCGCGTAATGCCACAATAATAGTGAGACTAAAGCTGACAAATAAGTTGGTCAAACCAATTAATAATACACCAAGGAATGAAACAATAATGAGCCCTATTTCAGGCGTGCCATTGATACTCAATAGGCCCTGCATAAAGTTTGCTGAAGCAAAGGCAATATGACGAATATCTAAAGGCAGACCAAGAATAAAGCCAATTGTCCCCATGCTGCCTAGCATGATTCCGAACAGGAAATTCCCGGCTAGTGCTCCTAAATTACGTTCAATATAGTTTGCAAACTTTTCCAGTCTGTCAGCACCTAGCCAGTTTTTTAGACGATGATGTGCTTTTAAGCGAGGTCCGACTTTACGATACACTGCCATGTTGTCGAAGTAACCTGCGATCAAACCAGATAAAAATAGACATACACCTGCAATAGCTGCATGTGGGACTGCTAGGGATGTAAAAGGATTCAAACTATGAAGTAAATATGTTGCTTTACTGTGATTGAGTAATTGTTCACCCAGAATCAACGGCCACATCATGGTGATCAATGCTGCAACCGGAATTGCAATGGAAATATTGCCGAGAATAGCGACAAACTGCGTACGGATAATATTGATAATCAGTGCAGCAAGTTCTGCAATTTGTGCAGTTCGAGACCCTTTCTTTTGTTGAACTGTCGCGGCTAGGGCAGCTGCAGTCATAGCAGGTTGTTTGGTTGCAACGGTAAAATGCAGTACATGGATCAACATGAAACCTAATGCATAGTTCATGCTATACGCGAAGGCTTGCATGATAGGTGCCATGGCGATGCGCGCAGTGAGAATCTTCAAGGTCGCCATGATAGCGATAATGACGCCTGCACCTGCGGCTGATTTGTACATACTGAAGAAACCAGCTTTATTGGTACTTACATAATGTTCGCCTGTTTTACTGGCATTTTCAGTGACTTGTAATGCGATTAATTCACTGTTTGTTTTTAAAAGCTCTCGAACACTTCGCTCCTCATAGTGAGCCGCAACTAAATCTTGACATAACTCAGCTAGTGCTAAGTATTGAACTTTTCCAGTTTCAGTCAATAAGTTCAATAATAGTTCAATACGATCTAAACATTGCTCAAGCAAAGACAATAAATAAGTGAGACTTAAACTTACCCCAATTCTTTTCGTAGCACGACGAATCTTTAAAACAACATCGCGACACTGCTCAATCATCACCAAAGCTTGGTTGGCGTCGGGTACGACCATAGCAGTGAGATCATCAACTTCACTATAATGTTTTTTGTATAGCTCAATAAATTCAATGATTTCACGATTCTGCACCAAAAAAGGTGACTCATATTCAGTCAGTTCTGGTTGTGCATTAATAAACTCAGGATAAAGTCCAATACCGCTGATACGGTAAGATAAAACAGTAATGGCTTTAATCATGTCGCGTTTGATGCCAAATTTTGCATCTAAGCTGCCATTACTTTGATTGACAATCTGAAAAAACTGAATCCATTGCTGATCTTCAATATTTTCTAGCCAATATTTATCGCTACGTAAATGAAAGACACGGAAGACTAAATCTTTTAAATCAGTTTCATCGGTCAAAAGGGGAAGAACATGCGCTCCCATTCGTTGACCCAACTGATTCCAAAAACCATCTAGAGAAAGAATCCCACTGTCCGCATAAATAGTGGTTTGTTTATAGCGATTGATCAGATGAACGATATAGGCTTGAAAAGTGGTGGCTGCAGTCGGCGTAATTAATAACGCTTGAATCAACGCCTGAAATTTTTGATTAATTTCTTCTAGGTTATAACTGTCTGATGGACGGATGCGATTAACGAGTTCAATGAGTATGTTTTCGTCTGGAGCAGCTTGATGATGGTCAAGTTGCTCCTGCATTTGTTTAAAAAGATCATTAAAGTTTATATGCATACGCAAATTTTTTTAGTTGAAGTTTATTGGATTCGATCTAATGCTAATTGCGCCAAATTATCAAGCGCTTGACGATAAATACTTTCAGGCAGTTGTAACAATGCCTCACGAGCTGCTGTAGTTTCTTCAACAGCACGTTCGCGACAGTAATCTAGTGCACCAGAGTTTTGAACAATCTGAATCACTTGATCCAAATGTTCAGTACCACCTGTAGTGATGCTACGACGGATAATATCGTGCTCTGCACCAGAAGTTTTTTGTAGAGCAGCAATCAGTGGCAGTGTTGGCTTACCTTCCATTAAGTCATCGCCAATATTTTTACCAAGTGTTTCTGCGTCAGAGGTGTAATCGAGTATGTCATCTATGATTTGAAATGCATTCCCGAAATGACCTGCGTATTTTCTGAGTGCTTCACGATATTGATGTTGATTGGCAAGAATCGCAGCGCCTTCAGTCGCCAATTCAAACAAACGAGATGTTTTGCCGTGAATAATATCTAAATAAGTCGCTTCAGTGGTTTCAGGTTGATGTTGAGATTGCAGTTGAAGTACTTCTCCTTCAGCAATTTCACATGTTCCTGTTGAGAAGTCTTTTAATAACACCATATTGTTCAAATCTACGAGCAAATCGAAAGCTCTAGAAATCAGGAAGTCTCCAACAAGTACAGCGGTTTGGTTATTCCATGTTGCATTCGCTGTAGGACGACCACGGCGTAACCCAGACTCATCTACGACATCATCATGTACCAGTGTAGCGGTATGCAGCATTTCAATAATTGCAGCTAACTTTTGGGCATGCTCTAGGTTGGTTTCACCGCAAGCGCGAGCAGCCAATAAACACATAATAGGACGCATGCGTTTACCACCTGCCTCAACCACATGTTTGCTGACTGACATCACCAAAGCAACTTTAGAGCTGATTCCTTCATTAATAAGTTGGTCCATCGCAGCAAAGTCTGTAGCAACAGGTGCGAGAATGTCTTGCTTAAAATCGATGGCCATAACAATGAAGTCCTTATACAAACAGTAGATGTTACTCAGCTAGTGTAACAATTTAAGTGAAAGTTTTGGTCGCTTTGCCACATGAATATGCATGATTTTCTTAATGTTGTTCAGTTTCTATTCATGTTTGTGATTTAATCTTCATAATACCAATAAAACTTGATATGTCATTTGATATTCGAAGTAGTTCATTTTGTGAATAAATATAGTTTAATCAATCAGCAAATTGTTATTTTCATGTAAGAAATAGATATTTCGGGATGAAAGTTAACTTTTAGACAAAAGACCTTGTTGTTTATTTCATTATCACTTAAAATCCTTGCCCTTGAATAACCCCCAGTGGCGTTCGTTTTAAGATCGATATATTCCTTTATCGGCACGACGACACGGGCCTGTTGGAGTACATTATGTACGCAGTAATCCAAAGCGGTGGTAAACAACACCGTGTTGTTGAGGGTGAAACCCTTAAAGTTGAATTATTGAAAGCTGAAACTGGTTCTACTATTACGTTTGATGACGTATTAATGTTAGTGAACGGTGATAGCATTCAAATTGGTGCTCCAGTTGTTGCTGGTGCTAAAGTAACTGCTGAAGTAGTTAGCCATGGTCGTCACGACAAAATCCGCATCATCAAAATGCGTCGTCGTAAACACTATCGTAAACAACAAGGTCACCGTCAATGGTTCACTGAGTTGAAAATTACAGCTATTTCAGGCTAATTACGAGGAGTAAATAGACATGGCAACTAAAAAAGCCGGTGGTTCGACACGTAACGGTCGTGACTCAAATCCTAAAATGTTAGGTGTTAAAATGTTCGGTGGTCAAGCTGTGACTGCTGGTAACATTATCGTTCGTCAACGTGGTACAGAGTTCCACGCTGGTGCTAACGTTGGTATGGGTCGTGACCATACTTTATTTGCTACCGCTGATGGCGTGATCAAATTCGAAGTTAAAGGTCAATTTGGCCGTCGTTATGTATCTGTTGAAACTGTATAAGTTTTATCAGGCATAACCAAAAAACCCACTCTTGAGTGGGTTTTTTTATATCTGAAAGAAAGTTTTTGAACTGAAGTGAATCTTCATCATGATGAAGTATTTTCAACAATTTAGCTAAATAACAATACAAAAGTTCTTATTTTCTCAATTATTAGCGATCAAATTTGGTTTAAGATGACTCCATATCAAATGATGATCAATAACAAAAGGTGGGATCATGACAATGCTTCGTAAAACGATTGGTGCAATTACAATGAGTGCTGCAATGATGGCACCAGTCGCAAGCACTCAAGTTTTCGCAGCGCCAGTGGCTGCTTCGGAGCAACAAGCGACCGCAAACTTGGTTCGTCAATTAAACGGAATAAAAAGTTTAACGGCAAATTTTGAACAAACAACGAAAGCAACTAAATCTAGTAAAGCACCACAAAAACAAGGTTTGAGTGCTCAACATATGAATCAGACTTTTACTGGGGTGATGAAAGTTGCTCGTCCAGGTAAGTTCTATTGGGAAACTACAGCACCAGCAAAACAAACAATTGTGACTTCTGGAAAGATGATTTGGATCTATGACCCAGATCTACAGCAGGCAATTCGTCAAAATATGGATGAGCAAGTTGCCAATACACCAGCATTATTATTGTCTGGTAATACCAACCAAATTATGCAGTCATATCGTGTAACACAGCCAAATAAAGCTAAAACTTATTACACGTTATATCCTAAGCAGAAAGATGGTGCCTTTCAGAGTCTGACCATTAGTTTCGGTGTAAATAAAGCGCCAAGCTTAATGATTTTAGAAGATTCATTAGGACAAACTACACACGTTAAATTTAGTAATGTGAAAGTGAATGCAGGTATTCCGGATTCAACATTTAACTTTACACCGCCCAAAGGCACAGACATTATTGACCAATAATATAAAAGCAGCGTTTATCGCTGCTTTTTTTAACTACAAATTTCAACTGAATTCATGTCATCTAGAATTTATAGTCTCTGTGTTAAACACTCATTTTTATTGGAGGCTATATGCTAAAACACATGAATCGGTTTGGAAAATTGAGTGTTATTTGTGCATCAATGATCATGTTAGGCGCTTGTCAGCCTAAATCTGATGCAGAAACTAAAAAAAGCAATGAGACTGCTGCGCAAGCAAAACAATCAGAATCTTGGTATATCGAATCGAAGAACGTCGAATTAAAGCCTAAACAGAAGCAAGTATGCGATGAGGCAGGGTGTACAGAATATTCATTCCAAACGGTTGAAACTAATCATCCGTGGATTAATATGTATTTTAAAAATCGGATAGAAAAAGCAGACCCTATACCATTCCAATCGGCTACTAAGAGCTCAGAGACTAAAACTGTTGATCCGCTGAAGTTGAGTCAAAGTCAGACTGTGGTACGTTATTTAAGTCAACATCAGAATATAGCGAGTTTTGAATATCTGAGCTATGTATATCCTGCTGGTGCAGCACATGGGATGTACCACAAAGAATATGTTCATTTCGATTTAAAAACTAAAAAAAGAATAGCACTACAAGATTTAATTGTGAAAGGTCAAAATAAAAAGCTATTAGAAACACTTTATAGTGCTAATAGTATGTGGCTTACAGATCATAATATTGAACAAGATAAACTCGAATTAAGTGACAATTTCTATTACGGAGTTGATGGTATCGTATTTGTTTATCCGCTGTATGAACTCGCGTCCTATGCTGAAGGAATGTCTGAACTCACTTTACCTTATGTGAGTGTGAATGGTTTGATACAGTCAGAATATCTTCCAAACCTACCCAAACTCGCTGCTGAGTAATTGACTCTATTTTAATTTGATTCAATAAGCTTCAGCTGTCAGCGCTTCGACTGTATTTTTTTCAACGAAGCGCTTACACTATAGGCAGTTTTTTTCCCTGAAAAGATTAACCATGATCGACCCGAAATTACTTAGAAATAATATAGAGGCTGTAAATTTAGCCTTAGCTAAACGTGGCGTGCAACTCAACGTAGAAGAATGGGCATCTTTAGAGGCTCGTCGTAAAGAAATTCAGTCTAAGACTGAAGCTTTACAAGCAGAACGTAATTCGGGTGCTAAACAAGTTGGTCAAATCAAAAAAGCAGGTGGTGATGCTTCTGAAATCATGGCTCGTATGAGCGCGATCGGAGATGAAATTAAAGCCGCTGAGCTTGCATTAACAGAACTACAAGCTGAAATTGAAGCAAAATCACTTTCTATTCCAAACCTACCTCATGAGTCGGTGCCAGAGGGCAAAGATGAGAATGACAACGTTGAAATTTTAAAATGGGGTACGCCTCGTGAATTCAACTTTGAAATTAAAGATCACACTGATCTTGGTGAGTGGATGGGTGGACTCGAGTTCGAAACAGCGACTAAGTTAACAGGTACTCGTTTCAGTGTGCTCAAGGGTCCGCTTGCACGTTTACAACGTGCACTAACGCAGTTCATGTTAGATACACATACATTGAAAAATGGCTATACAGAAGCTTATGTACCGTATTTAGTGAATGCTGATTCATTACGTGGAACTGGTCAGTTGCCTAAATTTGAAGAAGATTTGTTCAAGCTTCAAGGTGACAAAGAATATTACTTGATCCCAACTGCTGAAGTGCCTGTGACCAACTTTGTGCGTGATGAGATTATTGATCCTGAGCGTCTACCGTTGAAATATGCTGCTCATACACCTTGTTTCCGTAGTGAAGCTGGTTCTTATGGCCGTGATACACGCGGTTTGATTCGTCAGCACCAATTTGACAAAGTAGAAATGGTTCAAATTGTTAAACCTGAAGACTCTATGCAAGCATTGGAAGAGTTAACAGGGCATGCTGAGGGTATTTTACAGGCGCTTGGATTGCCATATCGTAAAATCATCTTATGCGGTGGTGATATGGGCTTTGGTGCAACGAAGACTTATGACTTAGAAGTTTGGGTACCAAGCCAAAATACCTATCGTGAAATTTCATCGTGTTCAAACATGGGGGATTTCCAAGCTCGTCGTATGAAAGCTCGTTACCGTGCTGATCAAAAGAAAACAGAGTTTGTTCATACTTTGAATGGTTCAGGTTTAGCAGTTGGTCGTACTTTGCTCGCGGTGATGGAAAACTATCAACGTGAAGATGGTTCGATAGAGATTCCTGAAGTCTTACGTCCTTATATGGGTGGACAAAGTTTTATCGATTAATCGATAAAACATAAAAAAGCTAACTCAATTGAGTTAGCTTTTTTTTTTGAGTGTTTTAATGAATGAGTTGAGCACTGCCTGTTTGCCTTTCAATAATTTTTTTTAAGGTCTCACTCGGTTTTTCCCCAAATGCATCTTTATACTCAAGTGAAAAACGACCTAAATGTGTAACACCCCATTTATAAGCAATTTCAGTAATATTAATTTTATGCGTAGACTGTGAAATTTCATTATAAATACATTTAAGTCGGTAATGGCGTATATAAGCATTTGGACTGCATTTTAAATATTTTTTGAAAATTGTATTCAGCTTTTTTTTGCTTAATCCAGATGCATATTCTAAATCTGAAATTTCAATTTTTTGATGTATATTTTTTTGTATGAATTCTAACAAGCGAGTAAAGAAGTCAGGATAATCTAAAGTATTTTTATAAATTAAATCACTATAGTTATTGGGTTGAGATAATAATAATGACTTCACGATAATATATTCAAAATCTGAGCGCATTTCTTGAAAAAATGAAGTATTGGTAAAATTGTTTGTGAAATTTTTAATACTGTCAATTAAATCCCACCATGCTTTAATTTTCGGGTTGTCTTGATCCATCACATTTTGAAATACCAAAGCTTCGGTAACTGGTTGAGAGATTAAATCTGAAAGTATTTTTTCAACAAAAGTCTTTGAAAAAGAAATGAATGTTTGCACACAGTCTTTGTCAATAATTAGTTCAAATTTATCTTCAGGTGAAACAATGGATGCTTGATCATAACAGGCGTAAAAAGTTTGACCATCTTTTTTAAATAATGGTCGCCCATTTTTAGGGCGCGTTATACAAAAGTGGTTCATATTTTCATGCGTATGCGTTTTGAAAATTACATCTTTACCATATGTTAAATCCCCAATAATCATACGACCGATTTGCGATCCATTAAAACTAAAATCCAATGGTTCATATTGATTAAAATCTACTAAATCATGTGGGCCAATGATTAAATCAAGACAATGGTTGGCATCATGAATATTCTGCGTATGTGATTGAATCGTAGAAATAGACCTGTGTTGCTGGCTATACATAAATACCTCTATCCTTAGCTTGCTTATCATTACTTATGCAAAAATCAATCCATGATTTTGCTTTTTTTGTTTTATCTCAAATAAATAAATTAATCTAAAATAGTAGAATATAAAAATACTCTTTTGGTACTAAATTAGATTAATTTGATATGTTATTTAAAAGTGGTAAGCAACACGTAACATAGGGCTACTCGCGGTCGCTCCTGAACCAGCAACACCCGATGTATCATTACCATATTTATTTTTCCAGTATTGATAAGCAATCCCAGCTTTCAATTTTGGTTGATTGGCAGATTTATCTTTAAGTAAAGAATACATTAAAGACATGTCTACAAAGATTTCGCTGGCGGTAGGCTCACCAAAAGGATCTTTCCCTTTGGTGCTCATCCAAACACCTATGCCTTGATAATTCCAATTCGATTGCATAAGAGGAAAATCCCAAAGCACTTGAAGTGCTAAGTAAGGATCGTAGGTATATTTTTTACTCAGTACATTAGCATCATTGCTCTCGTAATAGCCTAGCAAACTGAGATTAAGATAGCCTGGTGTATTTAATGTAACACTTGGACCAGCAACATACATTTGTCGATTTGAACCATAATCATCATTCTTTGTATTCCAGTCAAAACCTACTGTAAAACCATATGTCTTGAACCAACTAGAATCATTCAGTTTGTGTTGCGTGATACTTGGGATATCTAAGGTATGACGATAAATTGCATATGCCTCTTGAGCTCCTCGACCAGAAGCTTTGTTTGCATTTGGTTCAGCTGAGGATTGATGCATATTGAGTTGAAAAAAATTGGTGCCATATTTATAGCCGCTTAGGTGTACAAGACTAAAAATATATTTGTCAAAATCACCGTCTTTAAATGGTTCTGAGAAATCTTGACCATAACTGACAGCCAGTGAAGTATCACTCCAATTTGCCGCTTGAACTGCAGTGCCTAATGCAAAGCAGATTGATCCAGTGAATAACCCCTTTAAAATATAATTCACAGCTAAATTCCCTCTTAAAATAAATAAGCCGACAGTGAAACGGTCGGCTTAAGTGGTGGATTAACGAATATTATGCTTTTCCAAAATTGGTAAAACATGATCACGGAAATACGGAAATTCGCGGCTATAATCGAGGAATGAAAGTGTCGTTCCTCTAAAACCAGCTTCATTTAAATCTAAAATACCTTGCGCAACTTGTTCAGGTGTACCGACTAATGGAAAGCCACCATGGCCTACACTCATTGCATCACGTATCGATTGTTGAACCTCTTTTGGGAAACTTTGAGCATGTGCAAACATTAAGCTCATCAGATTGTCAACGGCAACAGTATCAGCATTGTTTAATTGACGATCCCATTCTGCTTTGGCTTCCTCTTGTGTAGGTCTGCAAATGACATGGGAAAAGGTCATCACATTGACTTCTCGGTTTACGTCGCGACCTGCTTGTTTAAGCTCATCAATTTCAATCTTGCTTCTGCCCAAATCTGAAGCTGGTGTAAAAAGAAAGTCCGCATTATTAACGGCAAATTCACGTCCATTTTTTGAACCAGCAGCATTGAAGATAGGCGGATGTACAAGTGGTTTTGGTTTTCCATAAGTTCCTTTGGTTTTGAAAAACTTACTTTCAAAATCAAATTTTTCTTCACTGGTCCATACTTTTTTAATCAAGTCATACCAGTCTTGTGCATAACCATAACGAGTTTCGTGATCATCAGGTAAATGTAGACCGAGTGCTTCATATTCAGGTTTATTCCAGCCTGCAACAATGTTGAGTCCAATACGACCTTGACTAATCTCAGATAGCGTTGCAATCTGCTTGGCAACTACAACTGGATGATTGGGGACAGTCTGAATTGTCGCAAAAACTGTAATGTCTTTGGTTAAAGCCAATAATGCGGCCGCCCAAGTCATGGTCTCTAAAATTGTTCCCTGAAAGTCTGTTTCACCGCCATAGCCTGTAAAGCGAGCAATCGGTAACATGAAGTCGATACCAGCTTCATCTAGCATTTTTCCTAGTTCGAGATTCTTTTCCCAGCTCGCACTCCATCGATCTTCAAGAGTTGAAATGGTCATTCCACCTGAGCAGTTAGAAGCAAATGAGCCGAGTAGAAAGCGATTATCATTGAAAAAGTGATGTTGATTCATTTTAAAAAATCCTTAAATTTCGTGAATTCGCTATACACCAGCAAATGCTTGATGAAGATTTGCTTGTTTATATTGCCCGTTATGGAACACCAATGGATTTCCAAGCTGATTACGGCAGGCTTCAATTTGTCCCACAATAATGTAGTGATCCCCAGCTTCATGAAGCTCATACTGACGACAAACAAAAGTGGTTAAGGATTTATTTAGAATGGGGATGCCCATATACTCATCAACGTCATCTAAGCCTTCGAATTTGTCATCAGAAGATTTTGAGAAATGCTTAGACTCTTGATACTGATCTTCACTCAAGATATTGATGGCAAAATATTCTGCCTGTTTGAAATCTTCGAAATGTGTCGCAGATTTTGCGATGTTCCATAAAATTAAAGGTGGATCAAGCGATACAGAAGTAAATGAGTTCGCTGTCATTCCAATTTTTTTATGATTTGAATCTAATGCAGTTACTACTGTAATCCCAGTTGCATACTGACCTAAGAGTTGGCGTAACGAGCGTTGCTCCAACTGTATTACAGGTGTCATTTCATTTAACATGATCATAATCCTTCATCTTAATTCTGATTGTCAGAATGAGTTCCTTTATTCGCCAATCGGTTTATTTTCACTGGATGGCCAAGTTGGCATCAGTTCATTTGAGGGTAAAGTTTCATCTAAAAGTTTCTTGGCAGTTTCAACACCTGCAACAGGTAGTCCAGTTGGATCTAATACGCCAATTTGCACCAGTAAACTTGCCTGATCCCAATAGATATGCTCATGACATAGTTTCGGTCCACGGAACTTGATAATGCCGAGCATTGGAATCTCTACATATTTTCCCGTCGGTTTAATTCCAGGAATTAACCAATCAATTTCCTCATCATGAGTAAAACTCATAATGAATTCATCAACGACTTGAGTTGCGCCTACAGTTCGTGAAATAGGCGTCAGTTTCATATCTTTTGGATTGTTATGAACAAAATGGTATTGATAGAAGCGAGCTAATTGTTTGTAGCCGACGCCACCTGTCAATGTTGGAATGTGATTGACATAAGGCTCTGCCACCATTGTTGCCATCGTGTCTGGAACATTTCGAGTGTCAAATTCAAATCGAACATGCTCTTCCCATAGCGCAGCAAGGTCGTAATTTGGTCCTATTGCTTTGCGTAAAGCTGTAATGGTTCTTTCATGTGCCATGAGTGCACTAGGCTTGTGATAATGCATACTCTGTGGGCGAGCAAAAGCATGATCAACATCTGGATAAATATATGTTTCGACTTTTGAGTTGTTTTGCAGAGCAAGTAGGATTTGATCACGAGTGTTAGAATCACAGAACTGATCTTGTTCAGCAAAATGAAGAACCAGTTTGGATTGAATGTTGACTGCTTCTTCTAGGTTTTGCTCGATTCCTACACCGTAGTAAGAAACAGAACACTTTAAATCTGGAATGCGGCAAGCTGCGAGATATGCCAATTTACCGCCTAGGCAGTATCCGACCAATCCAGTACCTGCATCTTGATCAACTGTTTCAAGGGATTTGAGTGTTTCAATTGTAGATTTGATATCCTCAATACCCAGATCTTGATTAAATTGAGTATATAAGTCATATGCTTTTTGAAAGTCTTCTTCGGTATAACCGAGTTCTACATTAGGTTGAATACGCCAAAATAAATCAGGAACAATAACGGTATAACCTTCTTCAGCCAAAAAGTCTGCCTTTTGACGCATAACTTCATTAACACCGAAAATTTCCTGACATAACACAAGACCAGGACCTTTACCTGCTTCAGGTACTGAAAGATATGCTTTAAACGAACCTGCTGATGAATGTACATCAATATATGAACCAGCCATCTCGATAATCTCCTTTACTGTTGAACTTATCATCGGCATCAGCAGGATTTTTGACTATCCAAATAGAGTTCAAGTTTTATCCGTTTTAGGTCCCTTCATTGATATGCATCTGTTAAAAAAGCTACCACTTGCTTACTTTTAAGCAGCTTGAGTCGTGGAGAAGGTGCTAAAATAGAGTGGGCATATGAGGATCGATTCAGTGGATATTTTTCCAATTTCATTAAAATTGCAGCAGCAACCTTGTTTGATTGTCGGTGGAGGGCATATTGCATATCGCAAAGCACTGTTACTGCAAAAATCAGGAGCAAAAATTTCGGTTATTTCACCTGAGATTGAGGCGCAACTTTTAGAAATTGTCGAGAAAAGCTCTGGTCAATATATTCAAGCTCATTTTGAAGATCACGATTTAAAATTAAACGATTACCGTTTAGTGATTGCTGCCACAGATCAGCCTTTAGTGAATCAACAAGTTTTTGAAGAATGTGAAAACTTAAATGTATTGGTGAATAGTGTTGATGATCCACCACATTGCCGATTTATGGTCCCTGCAATTGTTGATCGCTCTCCACTTGTTATTTCAATTGCGAGTAATGGTACATCCCCAGTTTTGTCCAGACAGATTAGAACTCAACTTGAGACTGTTATCCCGCATGGAATGGGAGCATTAGCTAAAATCTCGGGTGAATGGCGACAACGTATAAAACAAAAAATTGAAAATCCTGATGAACGCCGTATCTTTTGGGAAGAGCTGTATGCTGGACCTTTCAAAGAGCGGGTATTTAATAATAATCTGGCTGAAGCAGAAAAAATTATTCATCAGTCTTTAATAGAATGGAACAAGCCCAAAGGTGAAGTTTATTTAGTTGGGGCTGGTCCAGGTGATCCCGAGCTTCTCACACTCAAAGCTTTAAGGTTGATGCAACAAGCAGATGTTGTGATTTATGACCGTTTAGTTTCTGGTGCTATTATGGAGTTATGCCGCCGGGATGCTGAAAAAATTTATGTGGGTAAAGCAAGGTCAAATCATGCTGTTCCGCAAGAAGGCATTAATGCTTTACTCGTGAAATATGCGAATGAAGGCAAACGTGTCTGCCGTTTAAAAGGAGGAGATCCTTTTATTTTTGGGCGAGGTGGTGAGGAAATTCAAGAACTCTATGAGGCAGGAATTTCATTTCAGGTCGTTCCCGGAATTACCGCAGCATCAGGGTGTTCAGCCTATGCGGGTATCCCTTTAACTCATCGTGATTACGCACAAAGTGTTCGCTTCTTGACTGGACATTTGAAGGAAGGTTCTCCTGAACTTCCGTGGAATGAACTCGTGTATGAACACCAAACATTGGTACTGTACATGGGGCTTGTTGGATTAGAAAAAATCTGTGAAAAGCTTATTCAACATGGTCAACGAGCAGACATGCCTGTTGCTTTAATTTCTAAAGGTACGACACCAGAACAAAAAGTTGTTGTGGGGACTTTGGCAGATATCGCTTCGAAAGTGTTAGAAAATCAAATTCAGGCGCCAACTTTGACCATTATTGGTGAGGTGGTGAAATTAAGAGAACAGTTGAAATGGCAAGACGAACTGTAAAAGTCTGCTATAAAGTTGAGAAATTATTGTGATTCATGTTGTTTTATACGAACCAGAAATTCCTGCAAATACAGGAAACATTATCCGTTTATGTGCAAATACAGGAGCACAATTACATTTGGTCAAACCGCTAGGTTTTGAGCTGGATGATAAGAAGTTAAAGCGTGCTGGATTAGATTACCATGAATGGGCTCGCATGCAGATATGGGATAATATTGAAGCATGTCTGGAAAATCTAGCGAGTCAAGGTGTGGATCAAGATTCGATTTATCCTTTAACGACCAAAGGTACCGAAACACCACATACCTCGAATCTGAATAGGCCAGTTGCTTTACTCATGGGGCCTGAAACGCGCGGACTACCTGAACATGTCCGTATGATGTTCCCAAAGCAACATTGGATTCGTTTGCCCATGGCACCAAATTCTAGAAGCTTAAATTTATCTAATGCTACGGCAGTGATTGTTTATGAAGCATGGCGACAACAAGGATTTAAAGATTTAACTTAAGTCAGTAAGGTCATCGAAAGGTGACCTTTTTTAATGCATAAAAGTTTAGTAAAACTTGGCTAATATAATGAAATATTCATTAAGAATAAAATTAAAATAATGATTTTAAATACGATTTGATTTTATATTTCGGGAATCCAATTTTTTTGAGTAAAAGTTTAAAAAATATACAAAATGGTCAAATTTTTTATTTGTTAATGAATTTAATATTTATATAAAACAGAGTGTTAGGTTTTATTTTTGTTGATCTTAAACTAGCTGTCATCCAAATGAGATATTAGAAATTCGACCAATTGGTATATTTGTTGCTTAGTTAAAGTGAATATATGGTTCCGATAAATTTGATAGACGAACTGTGATTTGTACTTAAACGAAATGAATTTATCATTGTACAGCCAATGTCTAAAGATGTTCGACATTGGCTCACATTACCAATGGGGTGGTATGTGATGAAAGAGAATTGGTTTTCCAAGTTTACTCCTTTTCAAGGAGATATTGAAAAAACTCCCGTTGCCATGAACGAGTACTTGCCTGCAGGACAAAGTATTGTACTTGGACTTCAACATACATTTGCCATGTTTGGTGCAACAGTGTTGGCACCGCTGCTCATGGGGTTTGATCCTAGTCTAACGATCCTGTTATCTGGTATTGGCACGATATTATTTTTCCTTATCACAGGTGGGAGAGTGCCAAGCTATCTTGGGGGGAGTTTTGCTTTTATTGGTGCTGTGATTGCTGTAACAGGCTATACCGGTTCAGGGTTAAATCCAAATATTGGGATTGCCTTAGGTGCAATAGTGGTATGTGGTATTTTCTATGCCTTGATGGGTTTGCTTGTAATGAAAACGGGTTCTCAATGGATGGAGAATCTTTTACCACCAGTTGTTGCTGGTGCAATCATTATGATAGTTGGATTAAATTTAGCACCTGGGGCGATTAAAGCTGTATCAGGTAATGAGTTTGATACATGGATGGCTTTGTTGACCGCAATGTGTATTGGTGGTGTCGCAGTATTTACAAGAGGAATGTTGAGACGATTATTGCTATTGGTGGGTTTGATAGTTTCGTATCTTGTATATTTTGTTTTAGCTAACATGATGGGAATGGGTAAACCAATCGATTTTAGCTCGGTTTCAAATGCGGCATGGTTTGGTTTACCAACTTTATATCAACCCGAATTTCAAATGAATGCAATTTTGCTGATCCTACCTATCGCATTTATTCTTATTGCTGAAAATCTTGCGCATTTCAAAGTTGTAAGTGAAATGACAGGCAAAAATATTACGCCTTATATGGGGAGAGCATTTTTGGCAGATGGAGTATGTACCTCTATGTCTGGTGCTGTAGGAGGAACAGGATTAACTACATATGCAGAGAATATTGGGGTCATGGCGGCAACGCGTATTTACTCTACAGTGGTTTTTGTAATTGCGGGTATTGTCGCCATTATTCTGGGATTATCACCAAAATTTGGAGCACTCATTAGCACATTACCTGTCGCAATTTTGACAGGGACTTCAATGATTGTTTTCGGCTTAATTGTAATCGCTGGTGCGAAAATCTGGATCGAAAATAAAGTCGATTTTACTCAAAACGGCAACATTATTGTGGCATCAGTGACTGTGATTATGGGCGCAGGGAACTATTCGATTATGGTTGGTGGACTTGATCTCGGCGGCATTACAACGGCGACATTTGCGGGAATTATTCTAAATCTGATTTTTAATCGAACTAAGCAAAAGCAGAATCAAATAGTAGCAGACGTTGTACCAGAAAAAACTTAAGTTTGAGACTTAGCTTTTAAGACAAATTTTAGTCAATCCTAAATTGTCGAAAGTTTCAGCAAGATAATGAAAACGTAAAAGATGTATACTTGATACAAGGGGATAAAAATGGGAATACCAGTAATTGATTTAGCAGGCGTAGATATAAACAAACCAGAAAGTGAGGCGACTAAACGTGCAGTTGCTGAACTGAAAAAAGCTGCGATGCATTCAGGTTTTTTCTATGTGAAGAATCATACAGTTCCTTTAGAAATGATGACGCGACAGTTTGCATTAGCAAAAGAGTTATTGGCGCTTCCAGAAGACGTTAAGCAAAAATATGATGTACGTAATTTTTTTGGATTCCGTGGATTTGATAAACTGAATGGTCAGCAATTAGACCCTTACGGCAAGCCAGATTATAAAGAAGGGTTTTATTGTGGTCGTAATTATCCTCAAGATCATCCTTTTGCAATCGCTAAATATCAAAACTATGGTCCAAATCAGTGGCCTGAAGAATTACCTCAATGTGAATTGATTTGTCAGGAGTACATCGATGAAATGTATAAACTGGCAAATTTTCTGATGCAACTTTTGGCATTAACTTTAAATCTGCCATCGAACTATTTTGATGCTTCAAGTAAAGATCCTATGGGAACATTACGTATGTTGCGTTATCCACCTACACCTAAAAATGATGATGAAACATATGGCGTTGGCGCGCATACAGATTGGGGGTCAGTCACCATTTTGGAACAAGATCAAATAGGCGGATTAGAAGTGTGCATGCCTGACGGAGAGTGGGTTGCAGCACCACCAATTGAAGGAACATTTGTAGTTAATCTAGGTGATATGATTCCAAAATGGACCAATGGTCTATATCACTCCAATCCACATCGAGTAAAAAATAGTTTTTCAAATGGTGCTTATCGTTACTCTATTCCATTTTTTTATGAGCCAGACTATCACGCTGTAATTGAGCCAGTTCCAGGAACATTGAAAGAAGGTGAATTACCTTTATATGCACCATGTACAGTAGGGGAGCATTTAGAAGAAATGTATAATCGTTCGTATAAAAAAGCTGAAGAGAATGCAGTAGCTTAAATCTCGCGATGCAAAAAAAGCATTATCAATATAATGCTTTTTTTTAATTATTCTAATGATTTATAAGCGATATTGATTGATAAAGTCCTCAGAACTTAGTCCTTTTTTAGCATGATGAATTGATGCTCTTTCCGCATATAATTGTCTGATATAGCGTGCTACTTCGCAGCTATCTGCAAACATATTATATTTCCAACCCAAACCATAGGACCATAAATTAATATTATCCACGGTCATGATTTCAATATTTGTATCCTCATGATTTAAATAATGATCAATCATCTTGCGAATGACCTCTTGGGTGCAGCTTAATTTATATGCATGCCATTCATCATGGGGACACGCATTTTTTGGTGGCTGCCTAAATGGGTATTGAATGCCTCTTCCAGGGCGATTAAGACCGTGACCTTCCCATGGGCTGTATTCTTGGGACCATGTATTTAATGGCCCGTTTGGAACCGCAGGACGTATTTGCCCCCAATGCACCAAATTTTGATTTAACCAATCATCTGCAAAACTATCGCAGTTGAAAGGATCTAGTTTTCTAATCGCTTCTTGGTCATGTTGAAATGAGATATAAGATTCGATTGGATTTTCGATTTTGAAAATACAGTGGCTATAGTCCATCGCCATTTTAAATGGAATACCTTGATGATTGACTAAAGCTGCAACTCTTTCTACCCGGCGATAATCTTCAGACCAATTATCTACGTGATTTTCAAAGGTAATGGTTATACCCTTATTTAGAGCATACTCATAAAAATATAAATAGGCATCAGCAACTTGTTGATCATTAAGATAGTTGAATTTACTGTCTTTTGCTGCAAGCATAATGTTGTGGTATTTGGCGCCTACGGCACATGTAAGCTCGATATTTTCTTTGAATATTTTTTCATGTTCTCCCCAAATATAGCATCCGTAACCTGAATAAACTGGGATATTGTATTTTTGACTCCCTTTAATGTAATCATCAATCATTTCACGATGAGTCGGAATGTGATCGATAAAATCCCACACGCTCGATTCTGCAAGTAGGTCGAATTTTTCCATTATTGATGGTTCTTCAAGAGATACTGGATGTTCAAATGATGAGGCTTGTATGCCTAGTCCAGCACAGCCTAATGGAAACATTTTTTTCATGAATTCAATACCAAAAATATATAATTAAATCAGTGAATTGATAATGCAAAAAAAATGCCTTAATCCTTTAATATTTCAATCTATTACATTATTAAAATGGCTTTTTTAAAATATCAGTTGTCTAATACGAGCATAAATTTATCGAAATAAATTAGATACGGGGATGTATGATTAAAAACATTAAAAAATACAGCTATGGAATTATAGTAATCATCTGTGCAGGAATGACGACCTCTAAAGTAATGTCACAAAATGAAAATAAAGAACAAGCGGATTTAAATAATATTAATCCATTGACTCAACAAGAAATCGATCAAGCATTAGCTCAGATGAAAGTAAAAATGTTCAAAAATTTGGAAAATTGGAGTACGGCGTTAAAACGAAATGATTTCGAGCGGACAGGAAAAAATTTGGTGTTAAAAAGTAAGAAACAGCTTGAATTATGTCATATATATCAAGCTTCTGTAGATGAAACATATTCTTTAGCGCAAAAAAATCGCCATCGTATGTCTATAGATGAACAGAAAATTGTGGATGATCGAAACAGGTTTATTGAGTATTTGGGATTCAAAGATAATCAAATTGATACTAAATTAGGTTTTAGTTGTCGATTAATTTAAAAAAAAGCACGGATGAAAAATCCGTGCTTTTTAAACTCTAGAAACGGTAACCAATTTTAAAGCTATATCCAATAGCTGTATTGTCTTTAAAATCTGCATCATAGCGATCGGTTCCGAACCAACTAGCAGATTGAGCTTTTGCATCACCTAACCAAAAATATCGTGCACCCGCTTGAATGAATGTATTTTTATTAAAGCTGTACTGACCACCTAATCCTGCACTCCAAAAACCTTCAGATGGACCTAAGGTAGAAACATATTCACCTGCACCAGAGTCCCATCCTCCGATAATGGTCAATGCGAGTTTTTCATTTAATTTTCTTGCGATACCGAATGTTGCAGATATTTGATCTTTTTCATAAGCGATTAAGTCGAAACCACGAGGTCCTTTACCTTGTCCCTCAGTAATCGAAGAAGTTAAAACTCCAAATTTGTATGGACGGATTTTGAACTCAGACCAATCTACCCAACGTAAATTGATATAAGCTAATGTATCAGCCATGATACCTGATTGGAAATCAAGGTTAACTGATTGTGGAGTTGATGCTGAGGTTTTACCTTCTGCATATTGGTAGTCGGTACCAAGTGCCCCAATTTTATCTACAATATGCCACCCTGGATGTACAATAGGTAATGTATCTGTAATCACTTCAGGCATACTTTCTTCAGCTTGAACTGAATAAGAAATTTTTGATCTGTAGGTTAATGAAGCTCTTAATGCTATTTCAGGAATTTGAAATGCAGCACCCGCTAGCCAACCAAAAGCACCTTCTTCAGGCATACTTGCTTTATAGCCTTGATAATCTTTTCTTGTATCACGACCAAGAAGATCTCTTGAACCTGTACCTTTTTCCTTAAAAGTACTACACAGTGCTACACCACTAGTCTGTGAATTACATAAATAACCACCTAATAGACTGTAAGCAGTTCCTTGTAAACTAAGATCACCTTTTACTGTTTGATAAACTGGGCCTGCATAAAAATTAAGGTGTTCATTAGGTTGGAAGCCTACGACTAGAGATAAACTATTTGTCGATACTTCAGCCTCTGTACTGCCATACTCACTGTGAAATGCACCATATTTTGTCGCAGATTCAAGGTCACCTAATGGCAATCGTCCTGAGCTGTTGACTCTGGAATGTTTTTTATCAGAATTTGAATAAGAGGCTTTTGCTCCGAAAGGTTGGTCATAAATTAAACCTAATGAAATATTGTCAGTCACTTGAAATTTTAAATTAATATTTGCAAATCCGAACGTGTCTGCAATATCACTTAAATTTGAGCCCGCAATTTCCCCACCTGCATTAATATCATCTGCTGTAGGCATATTCCAACCATTCGGGTCTCTTAATCCTGCAGATGCAGGACCCGAAGGTTCAGTTCTCATTGTTCCTGAAAGATCAGCATCCAAAATTGAGTAACTAAAATCTACATAGTTTCCTGGCTGTAAAAAGCCATTCATCGATTGGCCTGAACGATCCATAGCTGC
The DNA here is from genome assembly GCF_056779895.1 of Acinetobacter sp. ANC_7553. NCBI lineage: Bacteria > Pseudomonadati > Pseudomonadota > Gammaproteobacteria > Moraxellales > Moraxellaceae > Acinetobacter > Acinetobacter sp. ANC_7553. The sequence continues at coordinate 192,366 of NZ_JBWYIV010000002.1, forward strand.
AGCATAAGCGCCCGCGGTTGGAAACATTGCGACCAAAATCGCCCCAGTAAGTGTATTCAAACGCATTATTACATTCCCTGTGTAATGAATATTATTAGAGCTTTTACTCAAATATTTTGCTCTTTATACACATCGTGTAATTTTTGGTCAATGAGTATCCTGACAAATATGTAATTTTTTGCCAATCATTTTTTATTTAATTTCATGTATTTGCGTTTAAATGTGTTATTTGTCTCATTATTTTGAAATAAAGCTGCATATTATGATGTAGAGTTTATTTTTTAAATAATAAATTTTGATTGATGTTTGATCATTTTGGTCAATTTCCATGATAAAAAAAGGCGCCTAAGCGCCTTTTCTAAAAAATCAATTTTTAACGATCATTAAACTCATCATGTTGTGGAGCAGGGTATTTAAAGCCTTTGGTTTTATAACCTAAATACAAAATACCACCAATCGCCCAAATCAAACCATATTTAAGCGATGCTTGATCGACCTCTAACCACAATGCAAATACTGCAATAAAGCCGAGTAATGGTACGATAACGAAATTAATAATTTCTTTCGCTGTTTTAGTACGACCATCGCGTAACGCATAGCGTGAGATAACAGATAAGTTCACAAAGCTAAATGCTGTTAACGCACCGAAGCTAATTAATGAAATGACAAAGTCTAAATCCATAAAACCAGCGGTTAATGCGACTGCACCTACAATCATGATGTTATATGATGGAGTGAAGTTTTTAGGGCTGATGTGACCAAAAATTTTCTTATTGATGACACCATCGCGTCCCATAACATACATAAGGCGTGATACACCTGCATGTGCAGAAATACCTGATGCCATAACAGTAATGATGGCAAATGCAAGCACATAAGACTGGAACAAAGATCCACCAACCAACAACAAAATTTCAGGTTGAGTTTCTGCAATATTCTGGAAGTATGATCCCGGATTATTAGGGAAATAGATCTGCATGAAGTAAGTGCTGACGATAAAGATAATCCCTGCAATTAAAGCAGTTAAGAAAATTGCTTTTGGTAGCGTTTTCTCAGTATCTTTAGTTTCTTCAGCGAGAGAACTGAGTGAGTCAAATCCTGTAAATGAGAAGCAGAGTAATGTTGCACCTGTGATCAAGGCACCCACTGAAGTTAACTCATTCCAAAATGGTTCTAAACTCCAAAGTTGGTAGCGTTGTTCAGCAGAGATTGGACCATCCGCGTTATATCCCATTTGGAGCTTGGTATAGACCATCCATGTAAATACAGCGATCACAATTAATTGTACGAATACAATTAAGCTGTTGAAATTTGCAACAAATCGCGCACCACGAAGGTTAATACCTGTCATAAATGCTGTTAACACAATGACCCAGACCCAATGATTGACATCAGGGAATAAAGCCTCAAGATAAATCACCGCAAGGATGATGTTGACCATGGGGGAGAGCAGGTAATCTAACCATGATGACCAGCCAACCATAAAACCAACGTTAGGGTGGATAGATTTTTGAGCATAGGTATACGCTGAACCTGAAGATGGATATCTACGGATCATATGACCATAACTCAATGAAGTCAGTAGGATTGCAACAAGTGCAAAAATATATGATGTAGGAACGTGGAAATTACTTTCTTCTGATACCAAACCGAAAGTATCAAACAACGTCATTGGCTGAATATAAGCTAAACCGATAATAATGATGTGCCAGAGTCCTAGCGTTTTTTGCAGTTTAGCTGCCGATTGAGTCCCAGTTATATTAGTCAACGGCTTTATCCTCTTAATCGTTGATCAAGGATCAGTCAAATCAATTAAGGATCGTTTGAGACGAACGATCCCCCCTAATGTTTTTTCAAAAGTGCGCCAATCTAAACCAAATTGATGCAGTTTGTCAGTAGTTTGTGCGAGTTTTTTTAGCAGGATTTATGCCAAAGATATTGAACTCATGAGTTAAAACAACTAACAAATGAAAAGCCTGATGTCTAAAAAAACATCAGGCTAGTTTTAAGCGTATCTTTACTTATTTTGAGAAAATTACCAAGCTTTTTCTAAGATAGATTTCAAATCTTTTAATGTTGCTTCTTTAGGGTTGAAAATGATTGATCCGTCATTTAACGCTTTTTCGGCAACTTCATCTAATTGAGATTGCGTAACTTTGCCTGTCTCACGTAATGTACGTGGCAGTTTAGTTAAATCATAAATGCGATCACGCATTGTGTTGATAATCGCAATAGCTTTATCTGCACGTTGATTTGCTGGTGTCTGTGCATAGATATCAGTACCTGCAAGCGGTAATAACAGATCAGCAATCTTATCGCCATTCACATCCTTGTTGTAATCGAGCACATAAGGGAGGAATAAGTTCATGCACAAACCATGTGGTAAGTGAGCAACTGCACCTAGAGCGTGTCCAAGAGAGTGAACAATACCGACCATTGCATTTGAGAATGCAATTCCAGCCATGGTTGATGCTTGAGCAAGTTCTAAACGGGCATCAGCATCTTTTGGATTTTCCAAAACTTTAAACAAGTTTTCACTAATTTTTTTAATTGCAGCAGTAGCGTAAGCATCACTGATAGGATTCGCTGCCAAACACGTATAGGCCTCAACTGCATGTGTCATTGCATCCATTCCTGTCATTGCTGTGAGGTGTGGAGGTAATGTTAAAGTCATACGTGGATCTAAAATTGCAGCACTAGGCATTAAATATTTTGAAGCAAATGCCATTTTTTGATTATTCGCTGTATCTGAAACCACAGCAACCATCGTGACTTCAGAACCTGTACCTGATGTTGTTGGGATAACAAAAAAAGGCTTTAATGGGCGAGGTAGGTTGTGAGCTCCTGAATATTTCAGCAGATCATCACCTCCTTCGGAGACGAGAATATTGGCAGCTTTAGCTGTGTCGATGACTGAACCACCACCAATTGCAATGATGGCATCGCATTGATTGTTACGATACATCTCAGTCACGGCTTTTACTGTTTCTAAACTTGAGTCCGGTGGAACTTCATCAAAAATTGAGCCAATTTTTACTTCTGTCGCTGCAAAAGCAGCTTCCACTGGTTCAAGTAGACCATTGGCACGTACGCCTTTGTCTGTGATGATGAGTGGTTTTTTTGAACCCATTGAATCTAGCTCAAATGGAATGTGTTCAAGCGCAGCATTACCAGCAATCACTTTAACTGGACAGAAAAATTCATAATATGGTTTAGCCATGCTTAAGCACTCCCTTTAATATATGACTGAGCAACTTTGAGATAAATATTTGCTGCACCTGTCAATTTTTCTTTTAATGACAGATTGACCGGATATTCTTTGACTGCAAGTTCAGCGACTAATTTTGGAAGAATAAGGGCTTCCATTTTATTCAGACAACGCACTAAACGTATTGCATGACCTAAATCGCCATCAGCAATCATACGGTCATTTGCAAATGCTTGTGCAGTACTTTCTTGGAAAGAAAATACCAAAAAAGCATGATGCATATGTTTAAAGGTAATCGTTAAATCTGGTTTTTTTGATGCATGGTCGACTAAGACAAGTTGATGTTGTGGATTCACTTGTGCAATAAAAGCCGCATCACTGTTGAAAACGTCCATTGAAATCGTGAAGCCGACAGGAAATTTAGCAATTTCCTGTTTTATTTCTTCATCGACTTGACTTGCCATCGCTAAGCCTCTGCCAATCACGTCAAGCATGAGTTTGACATAAGCTTGTTCTAGCGCGGGCTTTACAGAGTTAATAGAAATCACTCACTTGTCCCTTATCACATAGTTTTATAATTTAGAGTAAATACTCTAAAATTATCTAATGACAAAGTAAAGGAGTTTTAATGATCTTTCACGATAATTTGACTGAACAGGTCACTTTTTTCGAGATAGACAATGAGGTCTTTAACTAACATATCAAAACTTGGGTAGGGATTTATCAAATCAGAGATTCTGACCATTTCAAGACCTGCATAACCACATGGATTAATAGTTTGGAAGCCTTCCAGTTCACAATCTATATTAAGTGAGAGTCCATGATAACTGCGACCTTTTCGGATTTTAAAGCCGAGAGATCCAATTTTTCTACTATCAACATAAACACCAGGTGCATCTGGTTTAGCATAGGCTTCGATACCGTATTTTTTTAATAAATCGATCATGACATTTTCTGCATAGCTGACTAAAGTACGGACATTCCAGCCTAATCGATTTAAATCAAACATAAAATATGCAACTAATTGTCCTGGACCATGCCAAGTGACTTGTCCACCACGATCAGTTTGAACAACTGGGACATGGCTAGGCACTAATATATGTTCTGGTTTGCCAGCTTGTCCTTGGGTAAGCACAGAATTGTGCTGCAAAATCCAAAATTCATCTGCTGTTTGTTCGTCACGCTGTTCTGTCATCAGCTTCATTTCATGGAAGTGATCTTCATAAGAAGTGGTTTGGGTATAGTGACGAATAATCAATTGAGGTTTGGTTTTGACATCCACGGAGGTTGAGGCTCACATTCAAAAATAAGTTTTATTATAGACAATATTGTTGAATTAAGTGTGACCTAGGCACATACTTGATGAATAATTAACAAACATAAAAAAACACGCATGAAGCGTGTTTTTTTATTAAAGTGCAGTTTTAATTAAAGGGCAAGCAGCCAAGTCTGCATAAACTTGATGTACTTGCTCAAGCTCTTCAAAACGAAGTTGCGCAGTAATTGAATGATACTTGCCTGTACGCGATGGTGTAATTGTCATTGCATTACCATCAAAATCAGGGAAGTGTTTAACAAAAATGTCATTCACTGCTTTGCGTAAATCCTCACCTGCAAGACCAATCAATTTAATTGGATAGTCCATCGGAAACATCCAAAGATGCTCTTGTAATTCGCGTGATGGAGTGCGATCGATCATGTCAGTCATAGGACACCTCATTAGTAAAAATACCTGCTATGCGCAGGTATTTAGAATTATTTGCTACACGCTTTATATTATGGGGGAGTGTCCCCCATATTCAAGCCTGTATTATCCTATGGATAGATTAGTCATTCTCAAGGAACGAACGTAAATGTTCAGAACGCGACGGATGACGTAATTTGCGTAACGCTTTTGCTTCAATCTGACGAATACGTTCGCGTGTTACATCAAACTGTTTACCAACTTCTTCCAAAGTGTGGTCTGTCGGCATATCAATACCAAAACGCATCTTCAAGACTTTAGCTTCACGTTCAGTCAGGTTTTCAAGTACCTCACGTGTTGCTTCTTTCAAGCCTTCAGAAGTGGCAGCATCAACTGGTGAAGTGATGTTACCATCTTCAATGAAGTCACCAAGATGAGAGTCTTCATCATCACCGATCGGTGTTTCCATTGAAATCGGTTCTTTAGCGATCTTAAGCACTTTACGAACTTTGACTTCGTCCATTTCAAGGCGTTCACCTAACTCTTCAGGTGTAGGTTCACGTCCCATTTCTTGAAGCAATTGACGAGATACGCGGTTGATCTTGTTAATGGTTTCAATCATATGGACAGGGATACGAATTGTACGTGCTTGGTCAGCAATTGAACGTGTAATCGCCTGACGAATCCACCAAGTTGCATAAGTCGAAAACTTATAACCACGACGGTATTCAAACTTATCTACGGCTTTCATTAAGCCAATGTTACCTTCCTGAATCAGATCGAGGAACTGTAAACCACGGTTGGTATATTTTTTCGCAATGGAGATGACCAAACGTAAGTTCGCCTCAACCATTTCTTTTTTAGCACGACGTGCTTTTGCTTCACCAATCGCCATACGTTTAGAAATATCTTTAATTTCGCGTACAGTAAGGTCGAGATCTTTTTCGATATCAGCGATTTTTTGTTGGAAAGCAAGAACGTCAGGGCGTACTTTCTCTAAGTATGGTTTTTGGTCAGCAGTGGCTTTAGCAATTTGCTCATCTAACCAAGCTGGGTTTGATTCTTGACCAGGGAACGTTGTACGGAATTGAGTACGATCCATACGACCACGACGAACTGCGTAGCGCATTACTTCACGTTCTGCTGTACGAATTTGTTCATGCGTGCCACGAATCATTTCAGAAATGATGTCAAACAAACGTGGTGTGAACTTAAACATCATAAAGACGGTTGCGAGCGACTCAAGAGCTGCTTTACCTTCTTTACTGTTACGACCATGTTTTGCGATCGCATCTTTAGTCGCATTCCACGCAGCTTCTAACTCTGCAAAACGCACTTTTGCGATTTCAGGGTCTGGACCTGAATCACCCTCAGAATCATCATCACTTTCAGACTCTTCTTCATCATCGTCATCAAGTTTTACATCTTTAGTTGGTTTAGTCTCTGTTTCTTCTTCAAGATCAGCATCAACTTCTTCTAAAACTTCTGGAATTTCTTCATCAGACTCTGGATCTAAATAGCCTGAAAGGATATCGGCTAAACGACGCTCGCCAGTTTCGTAATCTTTATATTCTTGTAATACAACTTCAACCGCATTTGGCCAATAAGCAATTGAGTTTAAAACGTCACGAATACCTTCTTCGATACGTTTTGCAATCTGAATTTCGCCTTCACGAGTCAACAGTTCAACTGTTCCCATTTCTCGCATATACATACGAACAGGGTCAGTTGTACGACCAGGCTCATTTTCTACAGATGCTAAAACTGCAGCTGCTTCTTCTTCAGCAACTTCGTCAGTCGTTTCTGCGCTACTACCATCAAACATTGCATCGTCAGATTCTGGCGCACGTTCGTGTACAGGAATGCCGACGTCTTGAAGCATCTGAATGATATCTTCAATCTGTTCGCTTTCAGTGATCGAGTCTGGGAGATGATCGTTAACCTCAGCGTAGGTTAAGTAACCTTGTTCTTTGCCTCGGCTAATCAGAGCCGCTACTTGTGAAGTAGGGGAATGCATATCGCTCATCTTTGCTCTCTTCTCGTTGAATCTGTGGCGGGGAAAAACCGTGCATTCTAGCACAATTAACTTATCTTTAGTATCGTATTAACTCAGTATAATTGGTTTTGAAAACCAATGAATTAAGTTGTTTAAGTCAATATTGGGTCAAAATTGTTCATTTCAAGCACATCATGATTTTTATTTTAAACCAACAATAAGGCTCTGATCCTTGATTAAATAATGACATATTTTTTTGTCCAAAAAAAACTAAAATTTGTATAAATATCAGCGAAAAATAAAATAAAACTTGACAAGTATTCTGAACAAAGATAAATAGCGCCTAGCCCCATTCATTTTTTCACACATGAGGTAGTTTTAGTGTCTTCTACAGATTTTGAACTAGATGATAACTACGGTGATGATGATGTTAGTTTTGATGAAACTACGAGCAAAATTAGCGCCAAAGAATCATTAGAAAAGCGTCGCTTGATTGATGACTTACTTGCACAGCGTCGTTTAGATCGTGAATTGAAAGATCTTGAATATGATTTTGACGATGATGATTTCGACGATGATGAAGACTAAATTAGATTGGGTATCCTGATCTAAAATGTTATTCTACGAAATTAAGATACAACCTTTGGAAATATAATGAGTGCATTAGATTTAGACTTGTTAAGTGACTACTTAGATGGCGACCAAAATGAGCATGGTCTAGATTTTGCTGCAACTCATGGTTTTTTGTGTGCGACAGCTGTAGGTCCACAATTTGATCGTTGGTTGGATGAATTATTTGACAATAATCAAAAGAAAGTGCCTGCAGAGATCGTAGCTCAAATTAAACTTTGGTTAGAAGATTTACGTCAAAAACTTGCCAATGAAGAAGGTATTGAATTTCCTTTTGAAATTGAAGAAGCAGATGTAGAGTCAAGCCTTGGGGATTGGAGTGTAGGCTTTGTCGATGCAATGTTCTTAAATGAAGATGCATGGTTCACACCTGAGTTTGAAGAGCAATTGGTTGATCTCACTCTGCCAATTATGGTGTTTAGTGGAGTTGACGAAGAAGATCCTCAAATGGAGTCTTTCCGCCGTAACGGTCAATTGATGGATGAGCTTGCAGAAGAAATTCCAGATAACTTGAATGAATTGTATTTGATGTATCATACGCCGAACTAATTAAAAAGCACCGTAAGGTGCTTTTTTTATTTTGAGTTCTTTCTTTTTTGTCTGCGGTACACAATCCAAATGATTATGCTGATCACAATAGCAATAATTAGATAGCTTACTTGGCTAAATATTTTGTGCATCATTTCAGTATTATTTCCAAAATAATAACCCACATATGCTAAAAAGGTGGTCCATATAACCGTGCCTAAACCACTATAAAACATAAACTTTGCAAAAGGCATTTTGCTCATGCCTGCAGGTATGCTAATCAGGGATCGTACTGCTGGAACCATACGTCCAAAAAAAACGATTCGATGTCCATATCTTTCAAACCATTCTAATGATTTATCAACATCAGCTACTTTAATAAATAAATACTTGCCATATTTCTCAACAAACGCATAGAGCTTTTGATCAGAGATCTTACGTCCTAACCAATACAGCGTAGCGGCAGCTAAGAGCGAACCTATACTTCCTGAAATAATGACACCGATCAAAAGTAATTGACCCTGAGAAGCGGTATAGCCAGCTGAAGGCATAATAATCTCTGAGGGTATAGGTGGAAAAACATTATCGAGAAACATCAATAGAGCAATGCCGAAATAGCCCAATTGCTCCATCACTGAAATGATCCAATCTTTCATAAGTGATTTGTATTTTAAAGTTAAACCTATGCTAGATGTTTTTAAGAAAAAATACAGTGAAATTAAGTTAATGCATTAGTTTAGGATGTTGAATTTGTATAAGTGTATGAACATAGACTTCTCGTAGGATATAGCTGAAGAGAAAGGGAGCTATGCTAATGATGAAGATAAGACTCATTGAGTTTCTCATCTGAAAACCGATTGCCAAAGCAATAATTGCGCCGATACAAGCACCTAACGTTACGATAAAATAATGGGATTGGTTACGTATATGCAATTTAACATCAGAATTAAGTGAATCGATATATATAAATTTTAAATGTGTCGGTACAGCTGATACACGATCTAAATGATTATGGTGAGCAAAATTTCGTTGAACAGGAAGATATTTGAATGGCACTCGATTCATGACTTTCATCCTTGAGCTAAATTTATTTCCTTCGTATTAAATTTATCTGAATGACTTCATGTGTTTTGTGTTGTTATAAAATAACTTTGTAATGGTGATATATCAGAATTGAAATTTTGTTTGTTCAATGTAAAAAGCGTCATCTACACTGTAATGTAGACAACGCTTTTGTAAGTTAAATAAAATATTTTTTATTTAGAGGCGTTTACGTTTTGCAGCAATAATCTGAGACTGGCGCATACGGAAACCTTCTTTCTGCTTTTCTGTTGTTTTATCGATACAATAAACACATGATACGCCATGTTCGTAACTTGGTAATGCTACTTCTTCAGGGGTTAATGGCCAACCACAAGCATGGCACTTCACATTTTGACCTTCTTCCACTCCGTGTGTAACCGCAGTACGACCATCAAAAACAAAGCATTCACCTTCCCATAAACTTTCTTCAGGAGGGGTTTCTTCTAAATATTTAAGAATACCACCTTTGAGGTGATATACCTCTTTAAAGCCTTCTTGAAGAAGTAGTGAAGTTGATTTTTCACAACGAATTCCACCTGTACAAAACATGGCAATCTTTTTATCTTTATGCTGTTCAAGATTGTTTTTTACATATTCAGGGAATTCGCGGAACGTTTCAGTTTTCGGATCAATTGCCCCTTTGAATGTGCCTGCTTTGTATTCGTAATCATTTCTTGTATCGACTAAGATCACGTCATCACGTGCAATGAGTTCGTTCCATTCTTTAGGGTCTAGATAGTGACCAACTAAGTCGCGTGGCTTCACTGGAACACCTAAAGTCACGATTTCTTTTTTATGTTTGATTTTCATTTTACGGAATGGTTTTTCGTCACTGTGTGACTCTTTATATTCCATGTCATTAAATCCTTCATTTAAAAGGAATTGATGAATGACATCAATTGCATGGCGGTCACCTGCAACTGTTCCGTTAATCCCTTCATGGGCAACAATAAGAGTACCGCATAGGTTGATGGTTTTTACCAACTCAAGTAATTTTTGTTGAAGTGCTAGAGAATCTACAACTTCTTTAAATTGATAAAGTGCCGCAACAACCCAACCAGTGGTCGCTTGCTGTTCTACAGGTGCAAGCTGTTCTACAGTAGCGTTCATGGAGTACTCCAAATGTATTAATATAGGGATAAAATCAGGCGCGTATTCTAACGCGATTTTTGAAAATATGCGAGAAAGCCATAGAAAATTTATGGTTTTATATGAGGAAAATGTTTTGAATACAGCGCGTCGAATCCCTTCATTAACACCATGTGCGGGACGTTGTTCAACAGTGTTTGGTGATGCGGTATGTCGTGGTTGTCGACGTTTTAATCATGAAGTGATTCAATGGAATACTTATAATGAGGAACAACGACTGAGTATTTGGAAACGTTTAGATCAACAACTGGATCAAATTTTGGTTCCAATGCTTCCTCATGCTCAACTTTCTGAGGTGGAAAAATTCATTGAATCAAAAAGAATCCGAGTATTGGAGAATGCTTCAAAAGGCCGAAAATTATATCATGCGCTTAAAATTTGTGAAAAAAACAAGTATTTAGCAGAGCAGAGTGGTTTAGGTATTTCAGCTCCACATGTTAAACCGATCTGGACTGAGTTTGAACGTCGGGTTCTAGCTTTGGCGAATGCCAGTTATGAATTAGCTTGGTTAAGAGCAGATGGGATTAGCCAGAGCTTGCAGTTGGTGGATGAAGAGTAATTCTATGATAATTTGTTATAAAAAAAACTCGCTCAAGTAAGCGAGTTTTAGTCAATCATTAAGCAACTTGGACAGGAATACAATTTGCTGTGTGATTCACAGTGTTATCTGGATTTGCATAAACCAAACGTGGTTTATGTGCATCAGCTTCTGCAACAGTAAAATCACCGAAAGTCGCGATAATAATAATGTCACCTAAATCTGCTTGGTGAGCAGCACCACCATTTACAGAAATAATGCCTGAGTTTTCTTCACCACGGATTGCGTAAGTTGTAAAACGCTTGCCATTAGTTACATTCCAAATATGAATTTCTTCATATTCACGAATACCAGCTAAATCTAGTAATACACCATCAATTGCACATGAACCTTCATAATGAAGTTCAGCTTGTGTTACAACTGCACGGTGGATTTTAGCTTTTAATAAACGAGATAGCATGGGAAGCGTCTCCTGAGTTGTTCTAAGATTGTTTTATTATCTAGAAACAACAGTTTTTTAATTTGGGTGAAGCATTTGAAAGCGCATTTTGCCCTCAAATTTTCATCGTGGCAAGAAAAATTGTTGAACAAAAATTAAATTTATCAACTACGGTTTGTAGGCATTTATTTGATTCATTGCCTGCTGAATTTCACCATTCACTAATAATTTTGTACGACTTAGTGCATGATGAATTGCATCATCAATGAGCGTTTGTTCACTTGAGGGTGCTTTACCTAGAACATGACCTGATACACGGTCTTTTGATCCAGGGTGTCCAATTCCAATACGTAAACGATGGAAGTTGGGACCTGTATGAGGAACAATGTCACGTAAACCGTTATGACCACCATGACCACCACCCGTTTTAAGGCGAATAATGCCTGGGTCCATATCAAGTTCATCGTGAGCAATAAGCATTGCTTCTGGAGAGATTTGGTAGAATTTTGCGAAGGGTACAACACTTTGACCAGAACGGTTCATAAAGGTTGAAGGTAATAAAAGTCGAACGTCTTGTCCTTCCACATTACCACGACCACTTAATCCATTAAATTTAGGGTCATTTTTAAGTGTTATGCCATATTGTTCTGCAAGACGTTCTACATACCAGAAGCCTGCATTATGGCGGGTTTGAGCATACTCTTTACCAGGGTTGCCCAAACCAACAATCAGTGAAATATGAGACACTAATTTACACCATCAACACTTATGCGCGTTTGAAGTCAGCGTGCATTGGAGTGTTTTTAGCTGGGTGACGTTGTAAAGCTTGGATTTTAACGCTTTCAACTTTACCATCAACATCAATTTCGATTACTTCTTCAAAGAAAGCGTTGTCTTCTAAGAATTTAACAAGCTGACGAAGCTCAAGTGTAATTGCTACAGGTGCAGCATCACCACCATAGATGATAGCAGGAACTTTAGATTGAAGACGAAGGCGGCGGCTCGCACCTTTCCCTTGTACTGCTTCTTCACGTGCTACTGCATTTAATACGAAGTTTGCCATGAGAGACATCCTATTTAAGTTAAGTGAACTAGATCTGCGACCGATCTAGTGATAGAAAGCCCTACCAAAAGGCAGGGCTTTAAAATTTTAGCGCTCTATTATAGATAAGAATCAAACATTGCGCTAATAGATTCTTCGTTGTTAATACGACGAATTGTTTCAGCAACCATACTCGCAACTGAAACTTGGCGAATCTTACCAAGAGCTAAAGCTTCTTCTGAAAGCGGAATTGTATCTGTCACAACAAGTTCGTCGATAACAGAGTTTTTCAAATTCTCGATCGCTTTACCAGATAAAACAGGGTGAGTAGCATATGCTACGACACGACGCGCACCAAAAGTCTTCAATGCATCAGCGGCTTTACATAAAGTACCAGCTGTATCAACCATGTCATCAACGATCACGCAGTCGCGATCTTTAACATCACCAATCAAATGCATCACTTGTGATTCATTTGCTTTTTGACGACGTTTGTCGATGATAGCTAAATCGATATCGCCCATTTGTTTCGCAACAGCACGAGCACGAACAACACCACCAACGTCTGGCGAAACAACCATAAGGTTGTCATGAGACTGTTGACGTAAGTCAGCTAAAAGCGCTGGCGTACCGTAAATGTTGTCTACAGGGATGTCGAAGAAACCTTGAATTTGGTCAGCATGAAGATCGATCATCACAACACGGTCAATACCTACAGTTGTTAGCATATCTGCTACTACTTTTGCGGTAATTGGAACACGTGAAGAACGAGGACGACGGTCTTGGCGAGCATAACCGAAATAAGGAATCACAGCAGTGATACGACCAGCACTTGCACGACGCAATGCATCTGCCATCACTAAGATTTCCATAAGGTTATCATTAGTTGGAGCACAAGTAGGCTGAACGATGAATACGTCTTTACCACGGACATTCTCAGTGATTTCGACAGCGATTTCACCATCAGAGAATTGACCTACAGATGCAGCACCTAGAGGGATATGCAAGTGGCTAACGACTTTTTGGGCGAATTGTGGATGCGCAGTTCCACTAAAAACGACAAGATTGGGCATGAAGCACCCTTGGCGGTTGAAATGTATAGAATGAGATGGCAGGGGCGGCTGGATTCGAACCAACGGATGGCGAGATCAAAACCCGCTGCCTTACCACTTGGCGACGCCCCTATCATTTAAACGATGATTTGATTCAATGGTGATTGTTCTAAACTATTCACTAAGTAAGCTTTACAAGGTGAATGAGCAAGAATGTCATCAATGTTCATTTCAGTCGTTACTTCAGTAAAAACACAAGCACCTGTACCTGTAAGTTTTGCAACACCGAACTGATCTAAATATTGCATTGCTTCATCGACTTCAGCATATAGACTTCTTGCCAGAGGTTCAAAGTTATTTCTGAAATCAGATGGCTTTATCTGATAGGCGCAAAATTTAGAGGTCTTCGTGTCTCTTGTCAACGATTTTTGTGAAAAAAGCAGTTGAGTGCTGATAAAACAGTCAGGTTTTAACACAATGTATTGTTTTTGATCTAAGTCTATGAATGTTAAGTGTTCACCAATACCTTCTGCCCATGCATTACGACCATGGATAAAGATGGGAACATCAGCACCCAGTTGTACACCAATTTCTGCTAATTGATCACGATTTAAGCCACATTGCCAAATTTGATTCATGATTAATAATGCGGTAGCCGCATTTGAAGAACCACCACCAAGTCCTGCACCCATCGGTATATTTTTTTCGATGTTGACATGGATGCCTAAATTTTCACTTTTGGCATAAGGTTTCAGCATCATAATTGCACGATAAATCAAATTTTGCTCAAGACTTACTTCTGATAAGCCTGCAATGGAGATAGATTGATTAGAGCTTGGTGTAAATTCCATCCAATCACAAAGATCTATCAACTGAAAAATGGTTTGCAATTCATGGTAACCATTTTCACGGCGCCCCGTAATGTGTAAAAACAAATTCAGTTTTGCAGGGGAGGGTACACGAATCATAAATAATCAAACTTAACGATTTTGAATCACCATTGTAATACGATTTTCAGTTCCATCTTCAAGTTGTTGCTTCAAAATCAAACGGTTTGGTTGTGTAGATTGACCGTTGTAAGATAATTGAATATGCCAACCTTGTTCTTTAATTTCACTGATTCGCATCGATTCGTCTTTTTGAATTTCAGCTTCTTCTGTTGCTTGCTTAGCTTGTACCCAATCGACTAAATAAGTAATTGGTGCTTCCCAACCTGTTGCACGAAACAATAACTCTTCAGGTGAGTTGGCTGTAATTTCACCAGTTTTGGCACTGTTCAGTGTCACTTGACCAGGTTGACCTGAGATTTGAGTTTTACCGACTCCAAGAATTCCGCTTAACTCGATATCAAACTGTTCATCTTGCTGTTGCCAAGTAAAAAAAGCACTGCCTGATTGCTTGGGGGTCTTAACGCCAATTTTACCCTGAAGATTAAATTGATTTGATTGTTCAAGGTTTTGCGTTGTTGGCAGTGATGGTTGAGTTTGAATTGATTGACAGCCAGCTAACCCAAGAAGCGCACTACTTGTGGCAATCAGCAATAAGGATTTTAAATTTAAGATCATACAGTATTAACTCTTTTTGATATTTTGTGGCAACAATAAACTATCGAGTTGATCCAATTGAGGATGATTTGGATGATTTTGATGGAGTTGATGTAACACTTGGCTAAATTCTTCCAGTGAACCCAGCATGTAAAGCGATTTAGCATATCGAATGCCGATATTTGGACTTTGGCTGAGTTGATATGCTTTCGCAAGTACACGGGTGGAAGTGTCAAAATCGTTTTGAAGAAAGCAGATATAGCCTAAGGTATCTAAGATAGATGCTTGTTCTGGGGCATTGTCTAAAGCTTGTTCGGCATATTGTCTCGCCTCATCTAAACGACGATTTTGCAACGCCAGAGTATATGCATACGCATTTAGATATGTTGGGCTATTCGGTTCAATCGTGAGTAATTTTTTAAGTAATTCATCTAATTGATCGCGATCCGTAAATGGATCAAGTAATAAGACTTGAGAATATAAAATTTCAGGGTCATCAGTTAAGTTTTTAGCAGCTTCTTTGAGTAAGCCCAAAGCAGCTTTGTTATTGCCCATTTTTTTGAGTATTTCAGCTTGTGCTTGATATAAGAAACTCGCATATTGGGGGTAATTCACCCGTTCCTGAGTCAGAAAGCGCAGCGCATCACTTAAGCGATTTTGTTTGTCATAGATTGAAATTAGATTTCGTCTAGAAACCATATATAAATTACCATCTACAAGTCGATAATAAGCTTTAGCTGTTTCAAAATGTTGTTTTCGTTCAGCATTTAATGCCAAATAAAAATAAGCATCATTTTGATACTGTCCAGATGCACGTAGTTCGACCAAATACTGTTCAGCAAGCTCATATTCTTTGAGATCAATTGAGGTTAGACCAGCGATAAAAAGAGCTTCTTCCGAATCAGGCCATTTTTTGATAATGCGTTTTAATTTGCTTAAAGCCTGTTCATTTTTATTCAGTTTAATTAAGTAGCGGATTTCAGCCAGACTGAGCTCTAAATTATTACGATTTTTACGTGCACTTTTCTCAAACCATTTTAGCGTCTCTTCTTCGTCGCCTAAAGCCATGAGTAAGTTGGCTTTCAGTAAGATAAATCCTGTTGATTTGGGGCGTTTTTTTAACGCTTTATTTAAAGTAATTAAGGCATTTTCGATTTCATTATTTTGTGCTTGTAAACTCGCAATCAAAACGAGAATTGAAGGATTGTTACGCGTTTTACTATTATGCAAAGTGTTTAATAAATATGCTCGATCCTCAGGGGATTCTGGAGAAATGCCTTCAAGAATTTGTTCTAAATCTGATTCAGGATCTAAATTTAAAATATCATCGAGCACATCAGCAGCAAGTTCATATTCGTGTGACTTTAATGCGATATGCGCAAGATAGAATTTTGCAGGTACATCTTTGGGTTCTTGCACGACCCAATGGGTTGCAATATCTAAAGCGGCTTGTAAGTCGTTTTGTTCGAGTGCGACGTTAAGTGCACGTTGTTTTAAAGCTGTTGAACTGGTTTGGATTGCAAGTACGGTATAGTTGTGTAAAGCAGTCGGTGTGTCATGTGCAGCTAAAGCAAATTCTGCAACCATCGCCTGTTGTAAAACTTTATGATTTAAATTGGCATGGTAAAATTCTCCAGATGCTCTAATATGAGCACTGTAAGTCATGCTACTCACTAACAAGAGTGTGGTAGAATACTGTCGAATTGTTATGCCGGTTGTGCGGCTCATTGTTTGACGCAATTTTTTTATCCAAGTACTGCTTTTTATGACACCGTTATTGCACAATAGCATAAATTTAGCGAATTGATGATCTGATATGTCTTTCTTTGTATTGGGTGTCAACCATCAAACAGCCTCAGTTGAATTACGAGAGCAAGTTGCTTTTAACCCTGAAAAGTTAAAACTATTGTTGACTGAACAAAGTCACCATGATTACCTGAACGATATGGTTGTGGTGTCAACCTGTAATCGTACTGAAGTCTACGCCATCGCCGATAATGCGGAGATGGTATTAGATTGGCTCGCTCAAAAAAATGGCATTGATGTAAAACAATTACAAAATCATATTTACCGTTATGAAAATACGGATGCTGTGACACATTTGATGCGTGTGGCATCAGGATTAGACTCACTTATGCTTGGTGAGCCTCAGATTATGGGGCAAGTTAAGTCTGCACTTAATTTAGCAAAAGAGTCTGAAGTTGTTTCACAAAATTTAAATCGTATTTTCGAATATGCATTTTATGCTGCTAAGAAAGTGCGTTCAGAAACAGCGGTCGGTAGTCATGCTGTATCTATGGGTTATGCGGTAGCACAGTTAGCACTACAAGTTTTTAGTAAGCCTGAACAATTAACCGTTATGGTGGTTGCAGCAGGTGAAATGAATAGCTTGGTTGCAAAGCACTTAGCTGAAATGGGCGTTGCTAAAATTTTAATTTGTAACCGTGGTCAGGAACGGGCGGAAATTTTGGCGCAAGAAATATCACATCGTGTTGCGGTAGAAATTATTCCTTTTGTTGATTTAGCTCAAAATTTACATCGCGCTGATGTGATTTCAAGTTGTACAGGAAGTTTACATCAGGTCATTTCCTATCAAGATGTTAAGTCAGCACTCAAAAAACGTCGTTACCGTCAAATGTTGATGGTGGATTTGGCTGTTCCTCGCGATATTGAATCTAAGGTTGAAACTTTGGATGGTGTTTACCTTTATGGGGTGGACGATCTTCAAGGTGTTATTGATGAAAACTTAGCGCAGCGACGCCAAGCCGCTGTTGAAGCCGAAGTGATGGTCAATCAACTAGCAACACAATTGGTGACTCAGCAGAAAGTTTCACAAGCTGGAGCGACAATTAGTGAGTATCGTGCTCATGGAGATAAAGTTAAAGCATTTGAATTAAACCATGCATTAGATCGTTTAGCCTCTGGCGATGATGCAGCCATTGTCATGCAGGAAATGGCGCATCGTTTGACGCAAAAGCTATTACATCCTACATCTATCTTACTCAGAGAAGTCGCTAAAGATGAAAATCCTGATGTCTATGAAACGATTAAAGAACATTTAGAAGATATTTTTAGTGCTCAGCGAAAACTAAAAAAATAAAAGCGGTCACTGACCGCTTTTATTTATTCATGTAGTAAGCGTAGTCCAATTTTTTTGGTTAGCTCATTCAGTTGTTGTCTTAAGTTTTTAGACTCATTTAATGATTTTGCTGCTTTAAATTTGATTCTCAGATATTTTTCTTGAAGTGAAAGCGAGTATTCTGAGGCAAGTTTATCAGCCATTTCAGGGGCTTCAGTGAGTGTTTGAATATTGGTACGTTTTAAAATCTCAGAGAGTTCATGATGAAATGGGCTACATGCACCCAAAATATAATAACTCGCCAACTCTTGGTCATCTGGCAGATCATCAAAAATGACATTAAAGATTTTTAATACTTTTGCAAGCAATTCATCTTCAGGAATCACTGCGCGTAATACTTCAAAATGAATATAAAGAAAAGGATGGTACAATAACATTGCCACTGCGAAATCTTCATCTCGTGTGCGAATATTAAATGATAATGAAGCGTCAAGACTCACTTGAGGCTGCCACTTTTTATTGAATCCTAATTTCTCTTTGAAATATTGACGAATCAAATAGCGATACGAACCTTGCTTAGGCATCAGATTGGTGAGTTGATTTAGCTCAGCCATGACCTGACTTTTACCTTCAGGTGTATTAATTTGATATTGTTGACTGAGAAGAGAAAAAGCAAACTCTGATAAGAGTGGTGATTGTTGCCAAAGTCGATTGAAAGTTTCAACACCGTCCTTACGAACTAATGAGTCAGGATCATGCTCCGCAGGTAGAATAAAAAATTTCAGTTCACGACCATCATTTAAGAGGGGAAGTGCAATTTCTAAAGTGCGTCGAGCTGCTTTTTGACCAGCCGAATCACCATCAAAAGCAATAGTTAACTGATTATTTTGTTTAAATAATAGATTCAAGTGATCAGCATTGCTCGCCGTCCCCAAGGTGGCAACTGCGCCAGGAATGCCAGCTTGCTGTAATGCGATGACATCCATGTAACCTTCAACCATTAACCAATGATTGGCTTTGAGCTTACGACCTTCATATAAGCCATAGAGTAGTTGGTTTTTATGGAAAACTTCAGAGTCTGGCGAGTTGATATATTTGGGTTTGATCTCGTCATTCAATGCTCGTCCACCAAATCCGACAACGCGACCTTTTGCATCACGTATAGGAAAAATGACACGTTCTCGTAGTAGATCAAAATCACGACCAGAATCACTGGTTCTGATCAAACCGAGTAGTTTTAATCCTTCAATATCTTGCGGAAATGCTTTTTCAAGATGTTGCCAATCTTCTGGGGCATAACCTAATCGCCAATACTTAATCGTGGTATCACTTAGTCCGCGTCGCTGAAAATACTGTTGCGCAATTTGGCTATTTGGAAGTTGTTTTTCATAAAATAAAGCAACATTTTCAAGAAGATCGTATAAATTACCTTCAGGTGCGACCTCAACTGAATTCAAGTCATCTGTATTAAATTGATACTCATCGAATTCATAGTTTTGAAATGCTTCAAAAGGATCTACATCAAAAGTTGAAGTAGGCTGAGAAATGATTTCTGCTGCATCTGCTTCAATGGGTGCCTGCGGTTGCTTTTCTTGGTTAGGTTTAATAGGTTCTCTCTTGTATGAGAGTTTTTTATTGTCTTGATTGTCTTTAGGTAATTCGATACCGGTTTGGCTTGCCAGGTCTTTAATCACCTCGATGAAATTGCGATTATCAATATCCATCATAAAGCGAATTGCATTTCCATTGGCTTGGCAACCGAAACAGTGGAAATATTGCTTATCACGGTAGACGTGAAAAGAAGGTGTTTTCTCTTGATGAAAAGGACAACAGCCTGAATAGGTACGACCTGACTTTTTTAATTTCACACGTTGGCCAATAAGATCGACGATGTCAGTTCGATCTAAAATTTGATCAATCGTATGTTGTGGAATTGCCATAATTAAAAAGCCAAAAGAATGAGGAATAAAGTGATTGAATTAAGTCTATCCTAAACACTTAAGACGATAAATAAATCCATGCAATAAAAAAGGTGGGTAATCCCACCTTTTTTGATTCATAAGAATGGATTATTGACGCTGTGGGTCGTACATACTTTCATTTGCTGGCGCACTTTCCACATTGTGATCTTTATTACCAAGCAAGCCAAAGCTTAAGCGATTCAATAAACCGGGTTGTGTATTGGTGTTGTCAGATTGCTCTGCTGATACTTCTGCCGTTGTTTGGCTGCGTGCCTCACGACCTAAAATACCCAAGGTTGCACGATTTAACCAACTTCCATCTTTACGTGCTGCGCGTAAATCGACCTCACCATTAGACTTCACAAGATGGGGGTAGTTTAGCTTTAGCACTTCAACGTATTGTTGAGATGTTGCCTTGTCACCGAGTTTATCGTATCCGTAAGCAATCGTTGCAAGCGCTTCTGGTACTTGAGGTGTTTGAGGGAAATGTTCCACAACCCATTGTCCACGCTCAACTGCTGCAAGCCAAGCTTTACGCTTTAAGTTAAAGCGAGCCGCATTCATTTCACTTTCAGCAAGTTCTTGACCAATAAATTTCATGCGCTGAGCAGCATCTACAGCATACTGACTACTTGGGAAACGACGAATGAAATCAACAAAATTTTGATATGCAACTTTTAAATAGCTGACATCACGATGAGCCTGTTGGAGTGATGTATAGCGGATGAGACCATCATAGTTTTGCTCCATATTCGCCACACCACGAACATAGTAAGCATAATCAACATTAGGATGTTGAGGATTTAAACGAATAAAACGGTCTGCTAGCGCAATAACAGCTTCATAGTCTTTTTGTTGAAAACGAGCATATAAAAGATCGAGTTGAGCTTGTTGAGTATATTGACCTGTAGGGTAATAAGTTTCAATTGCTTCTAATGATTGTGCTGCATCGCTATATTGACCACGATCTAATGCTTTTTGTGCTTTATCGAAATAAGATTGTTCGGTTGATTTAGGTCCAGTATCCACAACATCCTTCTTTGGATTACTACTACAGCCCACAAATGTTGCTGCTAAGCCTAGCGATAAAGCAAGCATCGTAACTTTATAACGTGGTAGCGACATAAAAATTCCTCTGTTTATACGGGCAATAGGCTACAATTGCACTATTAAACCACTTTTGTCCGAATGAGCAAATGACTTCAGCACAAACTTCTAATTCTAATTTCCCAGAAATCGACATCAATTTACTTGAAGATTCTGAGGATGCAGATAACCATACTTCAGCCCCAACTGCAACACGTTTATCGTTGCAATTTCAAGTGGATGAGAGTTCTCTTGGTCAGCGAATAGACCAAGTTGCTGCGCTCGCTTGGAACGAATTTTCGCGTGAAAAATTGAAACAATGGTTGAAGGATGGTCATTTGTTGGTAAATGGTCAAGTTGTGAAACCAAAATATAAAAGTGAAGGGAATGAGCTACTCACGCTTAATGTAGAGCTTGAAGCCCAAGTCACCAGTCAACCTGAAAATATCCCTTTAGATATTATTTATGAAGATGATGACATCTTAGTCATTAACAAGCCAGTGGGGATGGTTGTACATCCTGGCGCAGGAAACCCGAATGGTACTTTGGTTAATGCACTTTTATATCATTTTCCAAAATCAGCAGAATTATCTCGAGCTGGTCTAGTACACCGTATCGATAAAGATACTAGTGGTCTCTTGGTTGTAGCTAAAAATTTAGAAGCTCAATTTTCCTTAAGTAAACAGTTGGCGAAAAAATCAGTTTATCGAATTTATGATTTGATTTGTTATGGCAATATTATTGCAGGCGGTAAAATTGATGAACCGATTAAACGTCATCCCGTAGATCGTGTAAAAATGGCGATCTTACCAGGTGGTCGTGATGCCGTGACTCACTATAATGTGAAAGAAAGATTCCAAAATTTCACACGTGTTCAAGCACAATTAGAAACTGGACGTACTCATCAGATTCGTGTTCATTTCACTTATATTGGTTTTCCTTTGGTCGGTGATCCAGTTTATGTCAGTCGTGTCAAAGTACCTGCAGGTGCTTCGGAAAAACTTGCTACTCATTTACGAGAGTTTAGACGTCAAGCACTTCATGCATCAAAATTGGGGTTAGTACATCCACGTACAGGTGAAGAAATGATGTTTGAAGCACCATGGCCTGAAGATTTCACAGCATTACTTGATACTCTTCGTACGGAAAATAAGGCTTACTAAATTAAAGGAAAGTTGACATGCAAATTGTGCAAGGTTTGCCCGAAGGTGTTGTGGTAGGACAAACAGAATTAAGTCACCCTCACGCACTTAAAACACCACAGACTGACTTAGAAGGTTTTAACTTGGCGTTGCATGTAAATGATCAGCCAGAACGTGTTCATCAGCATCGAATGTACTTGTTAAATGACTTCTCGGTCTATGGGGTGAATCGATTGACTTGGATGAACCAAACGCACAGTACAATTTGTCATGTTGTAAATGATGACATGAGCTTACACGCTCTAAATGGCGATGGTTTAGTGACACAACAAAAACATCATGCATTAATGATGATGACGGCAGATTGTTTGCCAGTGGTTCTCGGTAATAAAGATGGTACTGAAGTCGCTAATTTGCATGCAGGTTGGCGAGGATTGGCAAATGGTATTATTGAAAATACAGTCAATGCCATGAGCACTCAACCCTCATGGGCGTGGTTAGGTGCGGCAATTAGTCAGCCATGCTTTGAAGTGGGTGTGGAAGTAATGCACACATTCTGCGATAGGATTCCAGAATTGAGCTCAGCATTTCAAAAGGGAGATCTAGAGGGTAAGTATTACGCAGATCTGTATGCGATTGCTCGCCATATATTGAAAAGTTTAGGGGTGGAACAGGTTCTTGGAGGTGAGCGATGTAGCTACACGGAGGATCAAACATATTATTCTCATCGCCGTAATTCCAAAACTGGACGTATGGCGACATTTGTCTTCATGGAGTGAACAGAATTTATTTAGTTTCGATCAGATCGTCTGGGTATTTAAGTGATGACTTTCTTAAAGCTCATCATCTTTACTTATGTTTGAGATTTTATTTAATCACTTCGATCTGTTGTTTATTTAAATGAAAGATTTAAATAAAAATACATTAATTTACAAGTTGCTAAGTTGATATAAGTGATTCATAACTAGACCATTTTTTTGAAATATGAATTATTTAAATACAAAAAATGTTAGATCAATCACAATTTGATAGAAAAAATTTATATAATAGTGAATATTACATTGTCTTTTTATTAGACAAGACATAAAAATAAAAAATTGTGGAGACAATGATGATCTTAATAGGATTAGCGAAATCAAGAAATTTTTGTATTCCTGTCATCTATGGATTGACTTCAATAACATTAGCGTATGCTGCTCCAATGCAAGAACTGACTGACGCTGAACTTTCACATGTTGAAGGTAAAGCACTCATGAGCTTAAGCTATATTTCACCTGCAGATTCCGTCAATAAGAATCCTGGTCAAAATATTGGATTTTATAAAATGGGAATGGAAGCCCAATTAGATTTAAATGCTAACATCAAAAGATTGCAACTTGGATGCGGTGGAGTAAATGGTGCAAACGGTTGTGATATTGATATCGATAACTTAAGTTTGTCAGGGGTTGCAGAAACTCGTGAAGGACGCGTCCAATCAAGTGCCCAACTAACCAATCCATTTTTAGAGTTTGCTATAAAAAACCCAGATTCAGCTTCAACACGTGAAATGGTTGGTGTTCGTTTAAGTGCAGAAAAAGTACTAGGATTATTAACGCTTGGTAGTGAGAACTCTGAAAAACCAAATGGTATCAATAGTTTAAGTGGTTATCTGAAGATTAAGGACGCTGTTGGAACTGCGACAACAGCAGCTCGTTCTGGTGTAAATTTTAACAATCTTGGAGAATTAGTTTACGGAAAAGCAAAGAGTACAACAGGTTTCGTAAGTGCAGACTTTACGTCTAATGATTATGCTTTAAATTTAGCTGAGGGAAGCGGCTCTTTAAAAATTAATGGCCAAACTATTAGTGGTAACAGAATATCAAATGTCTATTTAACAGGTGTTGCTCGAATAGATAACATTGCATTGTCAGGTAAAATTTCTGCAAATGCTAAACTCTGGGGGCTTGTGCCTATACCACTATCTGGTGACATTACGGGTAATGTTTCAAACCTAAATGTAGATGTTAAAGTTTCAGAGAACCTTGGATATATTCACCGCTTACCTTTGAGCAATCCATTTTCTCTATCGATGCAAAAACAAGATATACATTGGACTGGAGCGAGTGTTGCTGCTCAGACAGGTTGGTGGCTTTCAATCGAGGACCCAATTGATATAGGTAATGTTACTCCGAGTCAAAAAGTGATTGTGACAGATGCAGTGATTAAACAAGTTGTACCGCTAATTAGTAATTATTTACAGGCTAATCCAATCGAATGTGGTTTTTTAGCAACAAGTTGTTTAGCAGGTAATTTTAGATTAGGTGAGGTTCCATTAACAAATTCAAGAGTGAATATGGATTTGGTAAACTTACAGTTAAAAAATCAATCCTTTGCCCCAAACTGTTATGGAAGTTTAAAATTCTGCTAAATAATAGATATACTTGAGTTTTAAGTTTGCATTTCATCGGATAAATTGGAATATACATCACATTTTAAAAATTAATAATGTGATGTAAGTCTCTAGAAAATATTCAATTTTATTTTAATTTCTATATTTTAATTCATTTAGCAAGTTTTAAGCCTCTTTATTTTTTTCATTAATTTATAGATAGTAATGATGTTGCTTATGGATTAAGCCTGAATAAAAATAATATGGAGACTCTAATGTTGAAGAGTTTACTTGGTTCTATCAAATTGATTTTATCAACATCATGCTTAGTGTTGATTCCTTTGTATGCAACGGCTAATAACATTCATAATGATTTAAAAATGATGAGTGATGAAGAGTTATCAGCGACAAATGGCCAAGCTTTGTTAAGTATGAGTTATATTGATCCCAATGATGGGGCAAACAATATGCGAGGTAAAGGTGTTGGCTTTTATAAGCTTGGAATGGAAGCAGATATAGAACTCAATGCAAATATTAAGCATTTACAACTTGGCTGTGGTGGTATTAATGGAGCAGGTGGATGTGATATTGATATCGAAAATCTGAGTTTGAGCGGTATGTCAGACACTAGAGAAGGTCGTGCGGGTTCTTCAGCCAAGTTAACCAATCCATTTTTAGAGTTCGCGGTAAAAAATCCAACATCTGCATCAACTCGAGAAGTTGTGGGTTTGCGTCTCAGTGCTGAAAAAGTATTAGGTTTACTGACGCTTGGTGATGAAAACTCTGACAAACCGAATGGTATTAACTCACTCAGTGGTTATTTAAAAATTAATCCCACTCAGGGTATGGGCTATACTAATGCTCGAAGTATGACTTATGCTGATACTGGTCAAACTATTGATGGAAAAGTGAATGCAAGAATTTGTTTAATTTGTATTATCGCACCTACTTTGACACTCGATTTTAAATCGAATAATTACAATTTAGCATTACAAGAAACGACGGCACCAATTCAAATTAATGGAACTACGGTCTCTGGTACTCGAATGAGTTCTGCACAGCTGACAGGTGTTGCCAATATTAATCAGTTGAATTTTGGTGGTGATCTCAAGGCTAATATCCAAGTGCTAGGGGTAGGATTGCTGAATTTGCAAAAAGAGGTCAGTGGTAACATTACGGGCTTAAAAGCCAACATTACGGTAGATCAAAATCTAGGTTTAATTCATAAAATCCCTGTAAACAATCCATTCTCACTCTCTGTTCAAAATAGTGAGATCTGGTGGCCAAATGCTGATGTTGCTGCACAGCAAGGTTGGTGGATGGCATTTAATGATTCGATCAATATTGGAGATGTTACACCTGAGAAGCGTATTGATATTACAAATGATGTGTTAAAACAAGTGGTTGGACCAATCAGTGATTATATCAGTCGAAATCCTCCATCTTGTAATGCACTTGATTGTCTGTTTGGTGACAAACTTGGTGTTGGAAATGTTCATTTGCCGAATACCAATGTAAATTTTCCATTAAAAGATCTACAACTTAAAAATCAAACCTTTGCTCCAAACTGTTATGGAAGTTTAAGGTTCTGTTAATAAAAAAACCGCTCATATGAGCGGTTTTTTTATTTATGAAAAATTCTTGCTTTATCACGCTGCCAATCGCGGTCTTTTTCAGTGGCACGTTTGTCGTGTAACTGTTTACCTTTAACAAGCGCAATTTCGAGTTTGACTAAACGACCTTTCCAATAGCACGCCAAAGGTACACATGTGTAACCTTTTTGATTGATCGCCCCTTGGAGTTTCTCGAGTTCACGACGTGAAAGAAGTAGCTTACGAGTACGTGTTGCTTCGGGAACGATATGAGTTGAAGCAGAAAGAAGAGGTTGAATTTGAGCACCAAATAAATAAGCTTCATTATTTTTGAAAATAATATAGCTTTCCGTGATACTCATGCGTCCAGCGCGAAGAGATTTTACTTCCCAACCTTGTAACGCTAAACCAGCTTCAAATTTTTCCTCAATAAAATAATCGTGACGTGCACGTTTGTTGAGCGCAATAGTGCCACTATTATTTTTTTTAACTACAATCGATTTCGACATAATACAAATATTCCAAGATTAGGCCTATTTTGCCTCAAACTTGGCTTGAGGTGAAGTCATTTCACTGTCAACAAGTGTGCGTGTGAATTGAGTTTTTGTTAAACTATGCGCCTACATAATAATCTTAGAGTATAAATGGATGTCTAAAACTCGTGTCATCTATCCGGGAACATTCGATCCTATTACCAATGGTCATATTGATCTTGTCTCTCGTGCTGCAAAAATGTTTGATGAAGTTGTAGTTGCGATTGCAATTGGTCATCACAAAAATCCAGTGTTTAGTTTAGATGAGCGAGTTGCGCTTGCAAAATCATCATTAAGCCATTTAGATAACGTAGAATTTGTTGGTTTTGATGGTTTGTTGGTGAATTTTTTTCAAGAGCAAAAGGCAACAGCTGTACTCAGAGGTTTAAGAGCAGTATCTGACTTTGAATATGAGTTTCAACTTGCAAATATGAATCGTCAATTAGATTCAAATTTTGAAGCTGTATTTTTAACGCCGTCAGAGCAATACTCGTTTATTTCATCCACGTTAGTTCGTGAAATTGCACGTTTGAAAGGTGATGTGACGAAATTTGTGCCAAAAGCAGTTGTTGAGGCATTTGAACGTAAGCATCAGCAAGGTTGGTAGAGTGTCTTTAATTATTACGGATGAGTGCATCAATTGTGACGTTTGTGAGCCTGTATGCCCAAATGAAGCGATTTATATGGGTGAACTGATCTATGAAATTGATCCAAACCTATGTACTGAATGTGTTGGTCATCATGACCAACCCCAGTGTTCATTATTCTGCCCAGTAGACTGTATTCCTAAAGATTCTAATCATGTGGAATCTGAGGATGAATTGTTGGAAAAGTATAAAAAACTAATTGCTCAAAAAAGCACGAGCAATTGATCTCAAAGTTTGTTAAGATGCGCCACTTGAAGTGAGCCAGACGATCGCTGCTGTGGAGGTCTTCGTGACTAAAGCAGGGGAGGAAAGTCCGGGCTTCATCGGGCAAGGTGCCAGGTAACGCCTGGGAGGCGTAAGCCTACGGAAAGTGCAGCAGAGAGTAGACCGCCATTTTGCAACTGAACTTCGGTTTAGCCTAGAGAATGGTAAGGGTGAAAGGGTGCGGTAAGAGCGCACCGCATGACTGGTAACAGTTCATGGCATGGTAAACCCCACTTGAAGCAAGACCAAATAGGAATCCTTAAGGTATGGCCCATACTGGATTCGGGTAGGTCGCTTGAGCATATGAGTGATTGTATGCCTAGAGGAATGATCGTTCTAGACAGAACCCGGCTTATCGGCTCACTTCAACAAATTTTGATCAAACAGTGCCGATATTACTTGACGGATACATCAATCAAGTAGATAATGCGCCCACAGTTTACGGCTATGTAGCTCAGTTGGTTAGAGCACCGCACTCATAATGCGGGGGTCACAGGTTCAAGTCCCGTCATAGCCACCATTTTTATAGACCACACTCACTAGTGTGGTCTTTTTTTATGTGTGAAATCTTGAGTTTTCATTGGCACTGAATAAGCTGAGAATCTAACTTAATTTTTGGAAACTCTTGTTCAAATTGTGCTAAAACGGCTGTCTGATTTACATTTGAAAACACAATATTTTGCAAGCTTTCAATTTTTTGCTCAGACAAATAAAGCTGTGCACAATGAAGAGCAACCGCATTCTCTTTACTCACGGCAAGTTTATGATCCTCAGGAATGACATCAATATGCACGAGCTTTTGTTGAGCACGGCTTAATTGAACTAGAGTTCGTTTTTGTTGCATGGTTATAAAGTTTTGAGCATTGATCCATTGAGCGACATCCATGCGTACACCGTGATAATTCACAAATATGGGATAAATCGTTTGGCATCCGCTCACAAGGCTTAAAGAGCATATGAGAATGAAATATTGAGGATTGAGCATGATTTTGATGTCATTGAAACCTTACTATTACAATAAAATCATATAATTATGGATTAATTTTGTTCAAATAAGGTTTATTTGTATAAAGGGTGATCATTAGTGCTTTCGTATGCTTGACGATACAACGATAACTTAAGATAATGCGCACACAGTTTACGGCTATGTAGCTCAGTTGGTTAGAGCACCGCACTCATAATGCGGGGGTCACAGGTTCAAGTCCCGTCATAGCCACCATTTTTATAGACCATGCTCACCGCATGGTCTTTTTTTTATTTCTCAAAATGTTTTGAGATAATATCAAGTGTAGATTGTGCTTGATAAAAAGGCTGAATCAAACTTTGAATTAATTGTTCTAGAACGCCAAAATCATTTAACATGCTGATAAGCTGAGGTGCAAAACGATGTGCTTCGATCACTAAATCTTCTTGAGTTAGTCCAACAGCCGTGAGTAAAGCTTGTAAACTGTAATCACCAAAATATTCATAGAACTCATCAACCACTTCTAAAATGATGGACTGAATCTCAGAGGACTGGCGTAAATTTCTCCAGGTTTCATAGACCAGAATAAAAAAATCTTCGACATCAATGGCTTCAATCTGCTCAAGCTGAGCTGAAATTTTTTGAAATTGGAGATCTGACCAAATATGTTGAATGATTTCATAAAGTTCATTTTGAGGCAGTGTGATAATTTCGCCTAATTGAACCAATATTGCATTTGCAAGTTGGGATTCTAGTTTTAACTCTAATGTGTGTTGCTGATCTTGGAGAAAATTAAAAATCTTTGATTTGACCGTATTATTTTGAACTTTATTTTTTCGAAGCCTATCCAGCCAAGGTGTATATTTTTCTAAAATTTGATTTGCTAATTGAAGACTTACTGCATGCGCCTTCTCATTACTTAAAATTTGTTGTTTTAAACCATAACGTACTTGATCTAATTCAAGAATTTTATTTAGCCATAGCCCAAAATCTTGGTCAGAAATTAAATCTCCGATTAAAGCATTTGAATCCTTTAAATGAAGGTAAATACGTTGTGCAACTGCGCCAATAAACTCTAGTAAATCAGGTCCAAGATTTAATTCAAAAGCATATTTTGAAACAACAGCATGAAGTTGTTCAAGATTTACAATGTCTTTTAGTTTGATTCGATTGAACTGAGCATAAGCCTCTGAAACAAACGTGTCTAGTACAGCATTAGATTCAGCATTTAATAAATACTGTTGCGTAAACCGAATTTGCTCAAGCATAAGTGCTTGAGCAAATTGATTGAGTTGTGTCGAGTTAGACACCTGCTTTCCATCCATTTACGATTGGATAGCGGCGTTCGCGGCTAAATGCACGAGAGGATATACGTGGACCAATTGCACCCTGACGGCGCTTATATTCGTTGCGATCAACCAATCCAATGACTTTAGTCACGATATCTCGATCAAAACCTTTAGAAATAATATCTTCAAGACTCTGATCTTCTTCAATATATGCATATAAAATTGCATCAAGAACATCGTAAGGTGGTAATGAGTCTTGATCTTTTTGATCAGGGCGTAATTCAGCAGAAGGTGGGCGAGTAATCACACGTTCAGGGATTACAGGCGTATCTTCCAAACTATTACGGTATTTTACTAACTCAAATACAATCGTTTTATAAACATCTTTAAGTACAGCAAAACCACCGACCATATCACCGTACAGTGTGCAGTAACCAACAGAAAATTCAGATTTGTTACCTGTAGATAAAACAAGATTACCAAATTTATTCGACAGACCCATTAATAAGGTGCCGCGTGCGCGAGCTTGTAAATTTTCCTCAGTTGCATCAGCAGGAGAATTGCCGAAGAATGGGTGTAATGTCTGCATAAAGCTGTTGACGATTGGGTGAATTTCCGCAATACCAAAAGTGACTCCCATACGTTTTGCCTGCTCAGTCGCGTCTTCAACGCTGATTTGAGAAGTATATGTATAAGGCATCATAACCGCTTGAACTTTATCTGCTCCAATAGCATCGACAGCGATTGCAAGAGTAAGCGCTGAGTCAATACCACCAGAGAGACCAAGAATGACGCCAGGGAAACCTGAGCGTTGTACATAATCTCGTGTTGCTAAAACCAAAGCTTGGTAAATTTCTGCAATCGTATCTAATGCAGGTGCTTTGATAGTGGCTTTAAAAGATTTAAGCTCTGCTTCATATTCAACATGAAAAAGGTCTTCTTTGAAGCTTGGTGCTTCAAGTACAACTTCACCGTTTGAATTTATAACGAAACTTGTTCCGTCGAAAATAAGATCATCTTGACCCCCCACTTGGTTGACATAAACAAGATTGAGATTCAATTGTTTAGCTAACTCTTTAAGCGTAACAACACGGTGTTGAGGCTTTCCAACTTCGTATGGTGAGGCATTTAACACAAGAACAGTTTCAACATTCAGTTTGGCAAGTTGTTGAACACTCTCAAGTGTCCAGACATCTTCGCAAATTAATACACCGAATTTATGTCCTAAATACTCAAATACAAGGTGTTGATGACCCTCAGCGAAATATCTCTTTTCATCAAAAACACTATAATTTGGTAAATTTTGCTTGTTATAAATACCTAATACTTGCCCATCTTTCATAACGGCTGCAGAGTTATAGCGTGCACCCGAATCAGCTTGATTAACAAAACCAAATACCATCACAATGTCTTTCACTTCAGCCAGTTTTTCGAAAGCTGATGCTGTACGTTTGCTTAGGCTTGGACGAAGTAGGAGATCCTCTGCAGGATAACCAATGGTCGAAAGTTCAGGAAACACAATGATATTGGCATTTTGCTGTTTGGCTTCATTAGCGAGTTCAATCATTCGTTGAACATTGGCTTCTATATTGCCGACAAATGGAGAGAATTGAGCAAGAGAAACTTTAAAACTATTCATTTAAACCAAGTCCTATCCTATAGGTTTATATACAGCACGTGCTGATTTTATTGGAGTAATTATTCAGCTGTGTGTATGTGATATTACATAACTGCCAAATGGCTCAAATTTACATCATTAAAACATGATAAAAGATCTTATTTCTTGCACAGCAAAAACTACGATTCATATGTATTCTATCTAAAATAAAAGTAGATACTAGCTTTTGCCATTGTTTGTACATAAAAAATTAAATCGTAATGGATTTGCGACACAGTAAATCAGATGTCAAAGTTGATATGGTGTTTCTGATTCACAAATCAATAGCTTGAATAAAAAATATTCTTTTAATTTTACAATTTTTATTGATTCAAAATAATATTCGGAATCTTTTTCAAAAATATATCTCTAGCTATATCGCCTTGTTGTTCAATGTTGTAGTCATTGAAATTTTTTTTAGGGTCAAATTTATAGGCATAAGGATTATACTTTTTGAAGGAAATAAAATACGCACTTTGCAGAAAAGCGCCTTTGAGCAAAACATTTTGTCCTTGTTGGTGTTGTAAAATATGAGTCATCTCGTGAATGAAAATTCCTTGATAGATTTTATTTTCTTTCGAATAGTCAGTTTTGAAATGTTTGTTACGAATATGCAAATAGCCCTTTGGTGCCATAAATACCGCTGAGGGTTGCCACGGTAGAAACGGATGATTCATGATTTTCACCCTGTCATAATCTATAAGATCACCAAAGACACTTTGGCTCAACGTGATTTCACCTTGGGTGAGTGATCTACATCTAAAAGCGTCAAATTTTATCCATTTTAAAATAAGTGGCATCCACAACATCATACTTATTTCTTAATCTACTTAAAGTTTATGTGACACTCAAAATATCACTAATTGGAATCATTACTTGTTAAAAATCGTGTTGACCTTTAATGATAATGAAATGGTATTTACTGATTAAAACTTAATAATTTTGTTAGACAATCTTGATGAATGAGCAATTATGCCATCTCTAAAGATTTATTATGCAAATGGCTATTTCGTCTTTTTATCTTAATTTTTTAGAAACGTCGAAGAATTCACATTATTTGAATTTATTCACTGAGATAAAAGAGAAGGTTCGCCATGTTATTAACTCAGCCACTAAAAAAAATTTCTAAATTTCTAAACGATTCTAAATTTGATCCTGAGAATCAATCAAAAGCTATTCCAATTCGTCATATGAAATTTGATTTTGATCATCAAAAGATTGATCCAAAATTTTATTTGAATGCGGAATTAGCAAGTGCTTACTTTGCCTCACTTTCAATTTTTTTAACCTATGGTGAGGATCTCGTTATTGATACAGCGCGTTATCATCGTGACTTTATTCAAGATCCATTACTGAAGCAAAGAGTGACAGCGCTGATTGGGCAAGAAGCTTTACATTCTAAACTTCATGAAGAATTAAATGACGCTTTTTTAAAGGCAGATTTGCCTGTCAAATTGTTTAGATTTCTGGCGCATCACGTTTTTGAATATGGTTTTAATCGGTTGCCTCAGCCAATGAAATTATCGCTTATGGCTGGGATTGAGCATTTTACCGCAGTGCTTGCTGAATACATGATGAATCATGAGCATATTTTCTTCGAATCTCAAGATGAGAAACAACGCGCAATTTGGATGTGGCATATGCTTGAGGAATCAGAGCATAAAGATATTGCATATGATGTGTTCCAACTTCTTTCGAGTAACTATGCTTTAAGAATAGCAGGCTTTTTCCCAGCGCTTATTACGATTTTAGTGCTGATTTCTGCTGCATCACTAGTTGTGCCATTTTATCGTAAGCCATCAAATCTAATCAGTTTAAGTTACTACAAAGATATGTACCGAAGTGTAGGTTTGATTTTTGGTCTAAAAGATGGTGTTTATGGCAGTTCGATCAAACATATTTTCGAATATCTCAAACCAGACTTCCATCCGAATGATCATGATACATCAGCGTTTTTAGAGTACTACAAAGAACGTTTATTAAATCCAGTGGATGGTATTTTAACACCATACTTTACGAAGGAATTCATGCCTGCTTTAAAGGTATAAGAATAAGGATAGTTCATGCTTTTTTTTAAGAAGAAAATTAAACCGAGCCATCAGGCTTATGCTGTGGTAACGGGTGCGGGAAGTGGTATTGGACGCAGTTTTGCATTGGAAATTGCAAAACGTGGTGGTCAAGTGGTGTGTGCTGATATTAATTTAGCTGCAGCTGAAGAAACTGTTCAGCTGATTTCTCAGACCACAGGGCAAAAAGCATTTGCTGAATCCTGCGATGTGGGAAAAAAGGAAGATGTTGAGCGAGTGGCGAATCAAGCAGAAAACCTTTTTAATCATCCTGTGACACTTGTTATTAATAATGCTGGCGTGGGGTTAGGTGGTAAGTTTGATGAGATGACACTAGAAGATTGGCAATGGTGTATGCATGTCAACTTATGGGGCGTGATTCATGGTTGCCACTTTTTTGTACCGAAGTTTAAACAACAAGGTTATGGGGCAATTATTAATGTTGCTTCAGCAGCAGGATTTACAGCTGCACCTGAAATGACAGCTTATAACGTGACGAAATCTAGTGTACTTGCATTATCTGAAACGTTATCTGCAGAACTACATCAAGATAATATCCGTGTGAATGTGCTTTGCCCAACTTTAGTACCTACTAATATTATGAAGAATGGGCGATTACCTTCCAATTACTCGGGTTTAGCGGATGATTTATTGCAGAATCATGCATTTGTCACAAGCGATCAAGTTGCACAAAAAACCTTAAACAATTTAGATAAAGGCATTCTTTATACGATTCCACAACCAGACGCGAAATTATTTTGGTTGATGAAGCGTGCTTCACCGACCTTATATACCAAAATGTTAGGTGTAGGTTATCCATGGTTTAAGCGTTTTGTAAAATAATAGAGAGATAAAAGAATGACACTCGATAACGAATTAGAGAGCAATGCAGATTTAAAAATTCAAACTGCTGATCAATCTGAAAAAGCAGAAGTAAAAGTAAAGAAAAAAAATAACGCAGATAAAGAACTTAAAGTCGAACAATCACAAAAGGTGTATGACACGATTGTTGTTGGTGCAGGTATTTCCGGTATCGCTGCGGCATATAAAATGAATCAGGCAGGATATCGCGACTACATTGTGCTGGAAAAAGCGAACCGAGTTGGTGGTACATGGCGCGATAATAATTATCCAGGATGTGGATGTGATGTTCCTTCAGCCTTATATTCTTTTTCCTTTTCGCCAAGTCACAAATGGAGTCATTTGTTTGCCAAGCAGCCAGAAATCTTAAGTTATCTTGAGGAAGTGGTTGAGAAGCATCAATTGACTGAAAAAATCCAATTTAATCATGAATTAAAAACAGCACGTTGGGATAACGAGAAGGCGCAGTGGTCGTTAGAAACTTCTCAAGGAAAGTATCTAGCAAAAACGGTAATCTTTACAACGGGACCGATTACTGAGCCATCATTTCCAAAAATTAAGGGCATAGAAAGTTTCAAGGGGGAAATGTTTCACTCTGCAAGATGGAATCATGAGTACGATCTGAAAGGTAAACGTATTGCTGTTATTGGTACAGGTGCTTCAGCGATTCAATTTATTCCTCAGGTTCAGCCATTAGCGAAAGAACTCTTTGTGTTTCAGCGTACAGCACCTTGGGTGTTGCCAAAAGCTGATATGAATTTGAATGATCAAGCGAAATCACTGATCCAGAAATTTCCCGTTATTCAATCCACTTGGCGGAGCAGTATTGCCCAAATTTTAAATGGCATTAACTTTGGTTTGCGTAATCCGAAAGTGCTGAAGCCTGTGAATTTCTTAAGCAAACAATTATTGAAGTTGCAAATTCAAGATGATGAATTAAGAAAAAAAGTCACACCAAATTTTGATATTGGCTGTAAACGTCTTTTATTTGCCAACAATTACTATCCAGCATTGCAACAAGATAATGTGAAATTAATCAATGAGGGGTTGGTTGAGATTGATGGGAATACGGTCGTTGCGGCCAATGGTGAGCGTCATGAAGTAGATGTCATCATTTGGGGTACGGGTTTTGAGGTATCGCATCCGCCAATTGGTAAACGCATTTACGATATGGATGGGAAGCTCTTAGCAGATCGCTGGAAAAATAGTTCACCGGAAGCTTATTTAGGTGCAAGTATTACCAATGTACCAAATGCATTTTTGGTGTTAGGACCAAATATTCTGGTTTATGACTCATTTATTGGTATTGCTGAAGCTCAATTAGATTATATTCTTGATGGCCTACTAAAGATCAAAAAGCAAAATATTAACAAGCTTGTGATTAAAGACGACGTTGTTAAGCGACATAATCAATTGGTTCAAAAACATCTTAAAACCACTGTATTTAATGCAGGTGGCTGTAAGAGTTACTATTTGGATGAAAATGGTCGTAACTTTGCAGCATGGCCATGGTCTCTTGCAAAATTAAAACAGCAGTTAAGCTCATTAAATTTGGATCATTATTCACAACACTGATCAAAAAAGCCTGATTTAATCAGGCTTTTTTTTTGTTTGTAGATATTCTAGATATACGAGGTTTCTATTTCATCAGGGCTGAAAACAATAGTTTGTTGTTAATCAGATAATAAAAAACCACCCAAAGGGTGGTTTTTTGACTGTCGACGCAGTTCGAATTAACGAACGATATCGCGTTGAACTTCGCCAGTGTAAAGTTGACGAGGACGTCCAATCTTGTATGGGCCGCTGTGCATTTCTAACCAGTGGCTGATCCAACCAACAGTACGTGCAAGTGCGAAGATTACAGTGAACATTTCTGTTGGGATACCAATCGCTTTAAGGATGATACCTGAATAGAAGTCAACGTTTGGATAAAGGTTACGCTTGATGAAGTATTCATCAGAAAGTGCGATACGCTCCAATTCCATTGCTAAAGCTAACTGTGGATCATTGATACCTAAAGCACCAAGAACTTCATCACAAGTTTCTTTCATTACTTTAGCACGTGGATCGAAGTTTTTATAAACACGGTGACCGAAGCCCATAAGTTTAACTTCTTTAGTCTTCACTTTTTCCATGAAGCCAGCAACGTTTTCTACAGAGCCGATTTCATCAAGCATCTTAAGAACAGCTTCGTTTGCACCACCGTGAGCAGGGCCCCAAAGTGCAGAGATACCAGCAGCGATACATGCATACGGATTAGCACCAGTAGAACCAGCTAAACGTACTGTAGACGTAGAAGCATTTTGTTCATGGTCAGCATGAAGCGTGAAGATACGATCCATTGCTTTTGCAAGAATAGGGTTAACTTTGTAATCACGATCTGCTGGAGTAGCAAACATCATGTACAAGAAGTTTTCTGCATAGCTTAAGTCATTACGTGGGTAAACGAATGGTTGACCAACAGTATACTTGTAGCTCCACGCAGCAAGGGTAGGAATTTTAGCAATCAAACGGATCGCAGTAATTTCACGGTGATCAACATTTTCGATATCAAGGTTGTTGTGATAGAACGCTGATAACGCACCAACAACACCAACCATAATCGCCATAGGGTGTGCATCACGGCGGAAACCGTTATAGAAGCGGCTAACTTGATCGTGAACCATGGTGTGGTTACGAACTTTAGCGTCAAACTCTTCTTTTTGCTCAGCTGTAGGAAGCTCACCATTTAATAATAAGTAGCAAGTTTCTAAATAATCAGCTTTAGTAGCTAGTTGGTCGATTGGATAACCACGGTGTAATAGAACACCTTTATTACCATCGATAAATGTGATTTTAGACTCGCAAGACGCTGTAGCCATAAAACCAGGATCAAAAGTGAAGTGACCTGCGGCCAATACATCTTTAACGTCGATTACATCTGGGCCCAATGTGCCGCTGTAAATTGGTAATTCAATTTCTTTGCCATCAAGCTGTAATACGGCTTTTTTGCCAGTTGCTTCAGACATTCAATAGATCTCCTGTCCTGGTGAATGTTTTATCTAACCCGAAATAATCTGTTGTAATCCGTGAGTTAGACGGTTTCAAAATTTGCTCTAAGCTTAGTGAGTAGTCAAAAATTGTCAATTATACTTATGGATAAAAATGACGACCTAAAGTGACTGGTTCTAAACTCAGTTAATCAGTAGGAATTTATCTGCTTTTCACTAGCGCCGCCGTATAATAAGACAATTTCAACGGTAGTGGCATAAAAAAAAAGACAAAAACGTGCATATTTTGATGATTTAAACCATGTAATGCTTGATTATTAATACCTTTTATCAATATGTTAAAGGTTGTGAAAAGCGATTGTTTATAGAATTTGTCTGTTTTT
This sequence comes from Acinetobacter sp. ANC_7553, assembly GCF_056779895.1. NCBI lineage: Bacteria > Pseudomonadati > Pseudomonadota > Gammaproteobacteria > Moraxellales > Moraxellaceae > Acinetobacter > Acinetobacter sp. ANC_7553. Next base: position 230,141 of record NZ_JBWYIV010000002.1, read on the forward strand.
TTAAGATGATAGACTGAATAAATAGACCAATAATGACAATGAAATATTTTTTTTCACTTTATTTACTAATTGATTAAAAAGTGTCTAATTTATGATGTTTCATTACATTTTAAGTGATGAGCTCAACATTAGAAAATGAAGTTCATTTTGTAATTAATTTATAAGTGCATATGATTTTTATCCTTTTTTACATTTGAAATTACTCAATTCAATTAGATAAAAAAACAATGACCATGTGAGCAATATTCATTTTTCTAATTAGTTTTAAAAGTACAAATTATTTGAGAATTAATTTTCTTTAAGTTTTTGAAAAATAAAATAAATATTATATTTCTTAAAAAAATATATTTTTGTAGTGAGTTGTGCTTTAGTCTAATTAAGACAAATCGAACATTTGAGTTCAGTAACACTAAATTAAAATAAATTGATATAAATATTAATGGCTTAGTGTTTGTATTTAAATGGAGAGATGACTTAACTGTAAGAAAGTAGATGTAAATGATTCTTATTTAAAAATATTTTATGGTTGACGCCTGCTTCGTAGGTTTGTAATTTGAAATTGCACGTTTTATAATTCCGTGTCGTATAAAGGTTTAGACAATTTATTTGTCTAACAAATGCCAGCTTTCCTTCGAATTAATTCCAACAAACTCCGGATGGAGTTTTTAACTACAGGATGCCCGCTGTGAAAAGCAACAGACCTGTCAATTTGTCCATGGGTCAAGTTTTAGACGTAAACTTAAAATCCCCTGTGGCTATTGCATCTATTTTACACCGTCTTTCAGGTGTCATCGTATTTTTACTCGTACCAGTTCTCTTATGGATCTTAGACAAATCATTGTCTTCTCCTGAGGGCTTTGCACAAGTTCAAGCTATTTTTGATAGCTTTATCGTGCGCTTCATCGTATGGGTATTTGTCGCTGGCTTAATCTACCACTTCATCGCAGGTATCAAGCATTTGCTTGCTGATATGGGTATCGCTGAAGAGTTACAAAGTGGTCGTGTAGCAGCAACAATCGCATTAATTTTATCTGCAATTGGTATCGTTGCATCATTTGTATGGATCGTACTCTAATGAAAAGTGCTACTGGTTTAACGGGTTCAGGTTCTCGCGATTGGTTTATCCAGCGTGTAAGTGCTGTAGTTTTAGCTGTTTATACTGTTGTGGTGTTTGGTTGGATCCTTTGTAATGGTGGTTTCAACTTCGAACAGTGGTACGGCTTTATGATGACATTACCAATGAAGATTTTATCTTTATTGGCAGTCTTATCTCTTGTTGCACACGCATGGATTGGTATGTGGCAAGTATTCACTGACTATGTGACGACTCGTCAAATGGGTCCATCAGCATCAGGTTTACGCCTAGTACTGACTTCAGCAGTCATTATTGCTGTATTTGCATATGCGATCTGGGCAATCCAGATTTTTTGGGCGAATTGATAGGAAACAATCATGGGCGCTATAAACCCTAAAGAAGATTATACAAATATTCCACACGAAACTTTCGATGCTGTCATCGTTGGTGGTGGTGGTTCTGGTATGCGTGCTTCTTACCAACTTGCTCAAGCTGGTTTGAAAGTTGCGGTATTGACTAAAGTATTCCCAACGCGTTCTCACACTGTAGCTGCACAGGGTGGTATTGGTGCTTCTCTTGGTAACATGCAAGAAGATAACTGGCACTACCATTTCTATGACACAGTAAAAGGTTCTGACTGGTTAGGTGACCAAGACGCAATTGAGTTTATGACTCGTGAAGCGCCACAAGTTGTATATGAACTTGAACATCTAGGTATGCCATTTGACCGTAACGCTGACGGCACAATCTACCAACGTCCATTTGGTGGTCACTCTGCGAACTACGGTGAAAAAGCTGTTCCTCGTGCTTGTGCTGCTGCCGACCGTACAGGTCACGCACTTCTTCACACGCTTTATCAAAGCAACGTGAAAATGGGTACACAATTCTTCGTAGAATGGATCGCGCTTGATTTGATCCGTAACGAAGCAGGGGATGTACTTGGTGTTACAGCAATTGACCAAGAAACAGGTAAAATTGCAGTATTCCAAGCGAAAGCAACATTGTTCGCAACGGGTGGTGCTGGTCGTGTTTACCGTGCATCTACAAACGCATATATCAACACTGGTGACGGTCTTGGTATGGCTGCTCGTGCAGGTATTCCATTACAAGATATGGAATTCTGGCAATTCCACCCAACAGGTGTTGCAGGCGCAGGTGTATTGTTAACTGAAGGTTGTCGTGGTGAAGGTGCAATCCTTCGTAATAAAGACGGTGAACCGTTCATGGAGCGTTATGCTCCAACTTTGAAAGACTTAGCACCACGTGACTTCGTATCACGCTCTATGGACCAAGAGATCAAAGAAGGCCGTGGTTGTGGTCCTAAAGGTGATTATATCCTTCTTGATATGACGCACTTGGGTGCTGATACGATCATGAAACGTCTTCCATCTGTATTTGAGATTGGTAAGAAGTTCGCGAACGTTGACATCACAAAAGAGCCAATTCCTGTTGTGCCAACAATCCATTACCAAATGGGTGGTATTCCAACTAACATTCATGGTCAAGTTGTTGTTCCTGAATCGCGTGAAACTACTCCGCTAGAAGCACATTACGACAAAGACAGCGATACTTATTCTACCAATGGTGCGGATCGCAATTTCACTAAACCAGTGAAAGGTTTCTATGCGATTGGCGAATGTTCATGTGTGTCTGTACACGGTGCTAACCGTTTAGGTACAAACTCATTGCTTGACTTAGTTGTATTTGGTAAAGCTGCTGGCGAACATATCATTGACTATGTGACTAAGCATCACGGTGATGAATATGCGCCGCTTCCAACAACTGTGCTTCAGCAAACTGTTGAGCGTATCCGTCGCTTAGATGAGTCAACTTCAGGTGAAAATGCGCAAGAAGTTGCTGATGCAATTCGTGATATCGTTCAAGACCATGCAGGTGTATTCCGTACAACTGAACTTCTTGAAAAAGGTGTGAAAGAGATTCTTGCACTTGAGCCTCGTATCCGTAATATCCACTTAAAAGACAAATCAAAAGTATTTAATACTGCACGTATTGAAGCACTTGAAGTGGAAAACTTATACGAAGTTGCAAAAGCAACCTTAATCTCTGCAGCTGCACGTAAAGAATGTCGTGGTGCGCATACTGTTGTAGATTTTGAAGAATCTCCAGATCATCCAGCATATCCTTACGGCCGTCGTGATGATGAGTGGATGAAGCATACTTTATGGTTCTCTGCTGATAACCGTCTTGAGTACAAACCAGTACGTTACAAGCCTTTATCAGTTGATGCTATTCCACCTAAACCACGTACATTCTAATTGGGAGAAGTAAGATGAGTAGAGGTACTCGTACATTTAATATCTACCGCTACGATCCTGATAAGGATAAAGCACCGTACATGCAAACATTCAAGCTTGAGTTGACTGATAAGCACCGTATGTTGCTTGATGCGCTACTTGCATTGAAAGTTCAAGACGAAACTTTAACGTTCCGTCGTTCATGCCGTGAAGGTATTTGTGGTTCTGATGGTGTAAACATCAATGGTAAAAATGGTTTAGCGTGTCTTTGGAACCTAAACGATTTGCCAGAAGTAATTACTATTCGTCCATTACCAGGTCTTCCAGTAATCAAAGACTTGGTTGTAGACATGAATCAGTTCTATGATCAGTACGACAAAATTCAACCGTTCTTGATTAATAATCAACCTGCACCACCTAAAGAGCGTTTACAATCTCCAGAAGAGCGTGAGCATCTTGATGGTTTGTATGAATGTATTCTTTGTGCATGTTGTTCAACGTCTTGCCCATCATTCTGGTGGAACCCTGATAAATTCTTGGGGCCTTCAGCATTGTTGAATGCATATCGTTTCATTATTGATTCGCGTGATACTGCAACTCAAGACCGTTTGGCTCGTTTAGATGATCCTTTCAGTTTATTCCGTTGTAAAGGTATCATGAACTGTGTATCAGTATGCCCTAAAGGTCTAAATCCAACAAAAGCGATTGGTCACATTCGTAGCATGTTGTTAGATCAAGCTGGTTAATGCTGTTCCAAAAAAAGCACACTTTGGTGTGCTTTTTTTTAATCAAAACTTGGTGTTAAATTTAGTTTTCGAGATATTTTGGTTGAAGTGGTTAGATTTGCCCCAATCATAAAAAAATATGCACTTTAGGGATAAATGAAAACGTTTTGCATCTGCAAATATCTTTTTAAAATGTTAAGATATCGGTTTTATGATCCAAGTTGCATGTATTTAAATCTATAATTTTAGGCTTTAGTCTAATAATTATGAATTTTAATAGAATTTATCTAAATGCACCTTATATTATCTCAATGGTTTATAGTTGTATTTAGCTAATTTATGAATGGTATGTGTCAATAAAATCAGTTTGAAGTGAAGTTCATGATAGGATTTGAACAAAATTTTTAGCATGAATATTATTCAATCTGTACATTAAATCAACATTTTGGTGGTTTGGTGTTAAGCTGAAAGCAGGAATAATAAAATTGAAAAGTTGTTTTAGAAAAGACTAATATTTTTAATTTTTTCTAAGTCAATTTGCAAAAATTGCTCGGTAATTTTATCGAGTATAAAGATGAGTGATGATGCCAATGAGGGCGTTATGATTCGTCATTGGTATTAGAAACTCTCTAATGCTATACGCCCCATGGTCTTTTGTACCAGATGGGTGAATGTCAATTTACCGATTTGGCATTATCAATCATGGGCGAGCTTAGAAAGCTCCCTGTAATGTTTTGCAATAGGAAATGGGTCCACAAATGCAAGAAGTTGCTGACGCATTGCGTCTTGACACTGAACTTTCCGCTGACAGTGCAGCGTATATTGAAGAACTTTATGAGCAGTATTTAGTTGCTCCAGAATCAGTCGGTGCTGATTGGCAAGAATACTTTGGTAAGTTCCCAAAAGGGGATCAACCACACAGCAATGTACGTGAGCAATTCCTTTTATTGGGTCGTAACTCAAACCGTATTCAGCCTGTCGTTCAAAGTTCAGTTAGTTCTGAGCACGAGCGTCGTCAGATTGGCGTATTACAATTAATCGCTGCATACCGTAACCGCGGTCATCAAAAAGCAAAATTAGATCCATTAGGTTTGGCAAAACGAGAAGAAGTGCCTGATCTTGATCTAGCGGCTCATGGTTTAACCAAATCTGACTTAGATACTGTATTCAATACAGGTAATCTTGCAATTGGCAAAACTGAAGCAACTTTAGGTGAAATGGTCAATGCGATGGAGGCGACGTATTGCGCTTCTATTGGTGTTGAATATATGCACATTGTTGACACTAAAGAGAAACGTTGGATTCAACAACGTCTTGAAGGTGTGAAAGGTCAATTTGGTTTTTCAGCAGAACAAAAGAAACATGTTCTTGAACGTTTAACTGCAGCTGAAGGCTTAGAGAAATACTTAGGCAATAAGTATGTTGGTGCTAAGCGCTTTGGTGTGGAAGGCGGTGAATCTTTCATTCCGATGGTTGATGCTGTTATTCAACGCGCAGGTTCTGTGGGATGTAAAGAAGTTGTGATCGGTATGCCACACCGTGGTCGTCTCAACTTGCTTGTCAATATCATGGGTAAAAACCCAGCAGATCTTTTCGGTGAATTTGAAGGTAAATCACTTCACAAGAAAGGTTCTGGTGACGTTAAGTATCACCAAGGTTTCTCGTCAAACGTAATGACTCCAGGTGGCGAAGTTCATTTGGCATTGGCATTTAACCCATCACACTTAGAAATCGTAGGGCCTGTAGTTGAAGGTTCAGTACGTGCTCGTCAAGTTCGTCGTAAAGACATTGGTGGTGATGACGTATTACCCGTAATCGTACATGGTGATGCTGCATTTGCTGGTCAAGGTGTGAACCAAGAAACCTTCCAAATGTCACAAACACGTGGTTATACGGTAGGTGGTACAGTTCATATTGTTGTCAATAACCAAGTTGGTTTTACAACATCAGATCCACGTGATGCACGTTCTACTGAATACTGTACTGATATCGCGAAAATGATTCAGGCACCAATCTTCCATGTGAATGGTGATGATCCTGAAGCTGTATTGTTTGTTGCTCAACTTGCACATGATTTCCGTCATACTTTCCGTAAAGACGTTGTTATCGATATGTTCTGTTACCGTCGTCGCGGTCACAATGAAGCAGATGAGCCAGCAGCAACTCAGCCAATGATGTATCAAGTCATTAATAAGAAAACGACAACTCGTGCATTATATGCTGACAAATTAGTACAAGAAGGTGTAATTGATCGTGCGACTGCTGATCAGATGATCGAAGATTACCGTGCTGATTTAGAAGCAGGTAAACATGTTGCGAATGCACTTGTACTTGAACCGAATAAAAAAATGTTCGTTGACTGGACGCCATACTTAGGTCATGAATACACTGACGTTTGGGATACTACTTTCCCTGAAGAGCGTTTAAAAGAACTTGGTCGCAAAATGCGTGAGCTTCCTGAAGGCTTCGTGATGCAGCGTCAAGTTTCTAAGGTGATCGATGATCGTCTTAAAATGCAAACTGGTGAAATGCCATTGAACTGGGGTGCAGCTGAGACTCTAGCTTATGCTTCGTTATTGGACGAGGGTTATCTTGTTCGTTTAACTGGTGAAGATGTTGGTCGTGGTACATTCTCGCATCGTCATGCGAAGCTTCATAACCAAGTAGACGGTTCGACGTATATTCCACTTTGCCATATTAAAGAAAATCAACCGCGTACAGCGATTTATGACTCATTATTGTCTGAAATGGCAGTATTGGCATTCGAATATGGTTATGCAACAACTCTACCTAAGAGCTTAATTATTTGGGAAGCACAATTTGGTGACTTCGCGAACTGTGCTCAAGTTGTTATTGACCAATTCATTGCTTCTGGTGAGACAAAGTGGGAGCGCGTTTGTGGTTTAACGATGCTTCTTCCACATGGTTTTGAAGGTCAAGGCCCAGAACACTCATCTGCACGTTTAGAGCGTTTCTTACAGCTATGTGCTGAAGAAAACATGCAAGTGATGACGCCTACAACTCCTGCACAGATTTTCCATGCTTTACGTCGTCAGGCGATTCGCCCAATTCGTAAACCAATGATTATCATGTCTCCAAAGTCATTATTACGTCACAAATTAGCGGTATCTAATCTTGATGAATTGGCGAACGGTACTTTCCAAACCGTGATTGATGAAGTTGATAACATTAATAAGTTGGATGTGACTCGTGTAGTGCTTTGCGGTGGTAAGGTTTATTACGATTTACTTGAAAAACGTCGTGAAAATGAATTGAACAACACTGCTATTGTTCGTGTTGAACAATTGTACCCATATCCAGAAGCACGTTTAGCGGAAGTACTTGCACAATATCCAAATATGAAAGAGCTTGTTTGGGCGCAAGAAGAACCGAAGAACCAAGGCGCATGGTTATTCATCGCACCACGTTTATACGAAGGTGTTATGAAGTCAGGTCAACAAATTCAAATCAGCTATGCAGGACGTGAAGCATCTGCTGCACCGGCTTGTGGCTCACCATATTTACATGCAAAACAACAAGCACAACTCGTTAACGAAGCGCTTGCGATCGTAGCAGAATAATCAGGAGAATCTTAAGAATGGCAACCGAAATTAAAGCACCGGTATTCCCAGAGTCAGTTGCAGACGGAACAATTGCAACTTGGCACAAACAACCAGGTGAAGCGGTATCACGTGATGAAGTGATCTGTGATATCGAAACGGATAAAGTTGTACTTGAAGTTGTTGCTCCTGCAGATGGTACGATTGCAAATATCATTAAAGGCGAAGGCGACACAGTTCTTTCTGATGAAGTAATTGCTACATTTGAAGCAGGTGCTGTTTCAGGTGCTTCTCAAACTCAAGCTGTTCAATCTGAAGAGAAAGTTGAGCAAGCTGCTGCTGCTACAGAAGCGGGTGCTGCTCCTGTTGTTGAACGCGCTCAAGCTCCTGTTCAAGATCAAGCTCCAGCTGTTCGTAAGGCATTAACTGAAACTGGTATTAATGCATCAGAAGTTTCAGGTACAGGTCGTGGTGGCCGTATCACTAAAGAAGATGTGGCGAATCACCAATCTAAACCTGCTGCTCCTGCTGCTGCACCATTAAGCGTAGCTGTAGGTGAGCGTATTGAAAAACGTGTTCCTATGACACGTCTTCGTAAGCGTGTGGCTGAGCGTTTACTTGCTGCAACGCAAGAAACAGCAATGTTAACGACGTTCAACGAAGTCAACATGAAGCCAATCATGGACATGCGCGCTCAGTACAAAGATGCTTTTGAAAAGCGTCATGGTGCTCGTTTAGGCTTTATGTCATTCTTTGTTAAAGCTGCAACTGAAGCACTTAAACGCTACCCAGCTGTAAATGCTTCAATTGATGGAGATGATATCGTTTATCACGGTTACTATGACATCGGTGTAGCGGTATCTTCTGACCGTGGTTTAGTAGTTCCAGTATTACGTGATACTGATCGCATGAACTATGCTGAAGTTGAAAATGGTATCCGTGATTACGCATTCAAAGCACGTGATGGTAAGCTGGGCATTGAAGACATGACAGGTGGTACATTCACGATCACTAATGGCGGTACTTTCGGTTCATTGCTTTCAACACCAATTTTAAATACGCCACAAACTGCAATTTTGGGTATGCATAAAATCCAAGAGCGTCCAATGGCGGTAAATGGTCAAGTTGAAATCTTACCAATGATGTATTTAGCGCTTTCTTATGACCACCGTTTAATTGATGGTAAAGAAGCAGTGGGTTTCCTTGTAACAATCAAAGAATTGTTAGAAGAACCAGCTAAACTTATCCTTGATCTTTAATTCTAAAGAATAAATCCATGGGCTTAGAGCGATCCTCTAGGCCCATTTTTGGAGAGAAGAATGTCTCAACAATTTGATTTAGTAGTAATCGGCGGTGGTCCAGGTGGTTATGAAGCTGCTATTCGTGCAGCACAACTGGGTTTCAAAGTTGCGTGTATTGAAAAGCGTATTCATAAAGGAAAACCCTCTTTAGGTGGTACTTGCTTGAACGTGGGTTGTATCCCATCTAAAGCACTTTTAGACTCTTCACATCGTTATGAAGATACTGTTCATCATTTAGATGATCATGGTATTACAACGGGCGAAGTAAAATTTGATCTTCAAAAGTTACTTGCTCGTAAAGATAAAATCGTTAACCAACTTACAATGGGTATTGATGGCCTGTTGAAAGGTAACGGTATTGAATGGTTGCAGGGTACAGGTAAATTATTAGCTGGTAAAAAAGTTGAGTTTGTTCCACATGAGGGCGAAACTCAGATTTTAGAACCTAAATATGTCATTCTTGCTTCCGGTTCTGTTCCTGTAAATATTCCTGTTGCTCCTGTAGATCAAGATCTTATCGTTGATTCTACTGGCGCGCTTGAATTCCAAGAAGTACCTAAGCGTTTAGGTGTAATTGGTGCAGGTGTCATTGGTCTTGAACTTGGATCAGTATGGCGTCGTTTGGGTGCAGAAGTTGTTGTTTTTGAAGCAATGGATGCATTTTTACCAATGGCTGATAAAGCTTTGGCAAAAGATTACCAAAAAGTATTAACTAAGCAAGGTCTTGATATTCGTGTTGGCGCAAAAGTAGCTGGTACAGAAATCAATGGTCGTGAAGTGACAGTAAAGTACACTCAAGGTGGCGAAGACAAAACTCAGACTTTCGACAAATTGATCGTTTGCGTGGGTCGTAAAGCGTATGCAGAAGGTTTATTAGCAGAAGATTCTGGCATTAAACTAACTGAACGTGGTTTGGTTGAAGTAAATGATTGGTGTGCAACTTCTGTTGAAGGTGTATATGCAATTGGTGACTTAGTACGTGGTCCAATGCTTGCACATAAAGCAATGGAAGAAGGCGTAATGGCTGTTGAACGTATTCATGGTCACGCAGCTCAAGTGAACTATGACACGATTATTTCTGTGATTTATACACACCCTGAAGCGGCGTGGGTTGGTTTAACAGAAGAACAAGCGAAAGAAAAAGGTCACGAAGTTAAAACAGGTCAATTTGGTTTCGCAGCGAATGGTCGTGCGATGGCAGCTGGAGAAAATGCTGGTTTCGTGAAATTTGTTGCTGACGCTAAAACGGATCGTTTGCTTGGTATGCACGTGATTGGACCTGCTGCGTCCGATATCGTTCACCAAGGCATGATCGCACTTGAATTTGTATCAAGCGTTGAAGATCTTCAATTAATGACATTTGGTCACCCAACATTCTCTGAAGTAGTTCATGAAGCTGCGCTAGCAGTAGATGGGCGAGCGATTCACGCGATTCAGCGTAAACGTAAATAACACAAAAAAGAGCGGCTGAGGCCGCTCTTTTTGCATTTGGTGGTTGTTTTTGTTTGAATAATCATCTAAAACTAGAATACTAAATTTAATAAATGCCAATATTTATTGCGAAGGAAGTTTAAATATTGGTGTGTCATAAAAAGTGAAAAGTAGTAAAAGGTAAAACAATGAATTTACACGAGTATCAGGCGAAATCGCTGTTAAAAAAATATGGTATGCCAGTTCAGGAAGGCATCATCGCTACAAATGCAGAGGAAGCAGTAAAAGCATTTGAACAGCTAGGCGGCAAATTCGCTGTTATGAAAGCACAAGTACATGCCGGTGGGCGTGGAAAAGCTGGCGGCGTTAAAGTCGTTAAGTCAGCTGATGAAGCAAAAGAATATGCTTCGCAAATTATTGGTACTCGTTTAGTTACATATCAAACGGATGCAAATGGGCAACCAGTTAACAGTGTACTCGTTGCAGAAGATGTCTATCCAGTTGAGCGTGAATTGTATTTAGGCGCAGTTGTTGATCGTTCATCACGTCGTATTACTTTCATGGCTTCTACTGAAGGTGGTGTCGAAATTGAAAAAGTCGCTGAAGAAACTCCAGAAAAAATTATTAAAGTTGAAGTAGATCCATTGGTTGGCTTACTTCCTTTCCAAGCTCGTGAAGTCGCTTTTGCTTTAGAGCTGAAAGATAAACAGATTAATCAATTTGTTAAAATTATGTCTGCAGCTTATCAAGCGTTCGTAGAAAATGATTTCGCATTGTTTGAAATCAATCCTTTGTCAGTCCGTGAAAATGGTGAAATTTTGTGTGTTGATGCCAAGGTCGGTATTGATTCGAATGCTTTATATCGTTTGCCAGAAGTTTCTGCTTTAAGAGATAAATCGCAAGAAAATGAGCGTGAGCTCAAGGCATCTGAGTTTGACCTTAACTATGTTGCTTTAGAAGGTAATATTGGTTGTATGGTGAATGGAGCAGGTCTTGCAATGGCAACCATGGACATCATTAAACTCTATGGTGGTCAACCAGCAAACTTCTTGGATGTAGGTGGTGGCGCAACCAAAGAGCGTGTAATTGAAGCATTCAAGATCATTTTAGCGGATCAGTCAGTACAAGGTGTGCTGATCAATATCTTCGGTGGTATTGTGCGTTGTGACATGATTGCTGAAGCAATTATTGCAGCGGTTCAAGAAGTAAATGTAACAGTGCCTGTTGTTGTTCGCTTAGAAGGGAATAATGCAGAACTAGGTGCAAAATTACTTGATGAATCTGGTCTTAAACTAATTTCTGCAAACGGCTTATCTGATGCCGCAGAAAAAATTGTTGCTGCAGTAAAAGCATAAGGAGTATCAATCATGAGCGTATTAATTAATAAAGACACTAAAGTATTGGTACAGGGCTTTACGGGTAAAAATGGTACATTCCACTCAGAACAAGCTTTGGCTTATGGTACTAAGGTTGTGGGTGGTGTGACTCCAGGTAAAGGCGGTCAAACTCATTTAAATCTACCTGTATTCAATACAATGAAAGATGCAGTGAAAGAGACTGGTGCTGATGCATCGGTCATTTACGTTCCTGCACCATTTGTATTGGATTCTATCGTTGAAGCAGTTGACTCTGGCGTTGGACTGATTGTTGTTATCACTGAAGGTGTACCAACCATTGATATGCTGAAAGCGAAACGCTATCTAGAAACCAATGGAAATGGTGCTCGCTTAGTGGGTCCAAACTGTCCAGGTGTTATCACGCCGGGTGAATGTAAGATTGGTATTATGCCAGGACATATTCATCAGCCAGGACGAATCGGTATTATTTCGCGTTCTGGTACGTTGACCTATGAAGCTGTTGCACAAACTACGAAGTTAGGATTAGGACAATCAACGTGTATTGGTATTGGTGGAGATCCAATCCCTGGTATGAATCAGATTGATGCTTTGAAACTGTTCCAAGATGATCCAGACACAGATGCAATTATTATGATTGGTGAGATTGGTGGTACAGCTGAAGAAGAAGCGGCAGAATATATCCAATCAAATGTGACCAAACCTGTTGTTGGTTATATTGCTGGTGTGACTGCACCGAAAGGTAAGCGAATGGGTCATGCTGGTGCTATTATTTCAGGTGGTAAAGGCACAGCAGAAGAAAAATTTGCTGCATTTGAGCGTGCTGGAATGGCATATACACGTAGCCCAGCTGAACTTGGTTCAACGATGTTAGAAGTACTCAAAGAAAAAGGTTTAGCTTAATCCTTTAAGTAAAAAAGCCTCCTGAGTGGAGGCTTTTTTCATGCATAATAATAAGATATAGAAACGTAAAATTAATATGATTCAAAATTTTAAACTTTATTTACAAGCTTTGATGATTTTTTCTATTTCTGCTGTTCACGCGAACTCCTTGGATCATGATGAAAATACGAAAGATCAAAATCTCATTTTTAATTTTTTTGAAGCTCAGCAAGAACTTCACTATGAGCCTGCCATAGAAGATTTAAATAGTGAACAGACCAAGATTGCAGAATTAAATGAGAAAGAATATTCGAGATTTGATGTATTGACGCATTCAATTTTTCAATCCGAACGTATTAAGTTTTTTAATTTCACAGCTTTTGATCGGAATGAATTGAAGAATAAACTTGATACAGGTCATTTTGACTTATCAAATCTGGAACAATTAAGCATTACGTTTGGATATGGTGTTGAGTATTTGCTGAAACAGAATCAAACGATAGGGTACGAGTTTTTATCCTCGTTTCCCTACGATCGAGGCAGATTGATTCGGATTTTTTGGAATCAGACATTTTAAATGTCTAATCTATTTTTCGATAAAGGCCTGATTTAACTGTTCCAGCTTTGGTTTCTTTTATGAGGTGCCATGAAGAAGGTAGATTAAGTGATGACAATGGTTGATCGGCTTCGACATAAATAAATGCATCTGTTTTGAGTTTTGGGTCAATCAATGAAGCCAACTCCTCCCAAAGATTTAAACTATAGGGAGGATCTAAAAAAACTACATCGAATTGATTGTTTGAGAGTTGTTTTAGCGCGATTTGGGCAGTGCTTTGAATCAGTTTTGCATTATTCACATTTAAAAGCGCTAAGTTTGATTTTAAAAATTTATTTTGCTCTAAATTAGGTTCGATCATCGTGACATGAGCTGCCCCTCGAGATAGCGCTTCAAAACCTAATGCACCAGATCCAGCGCAAACATCTAGCACCTGCGCTTGTTGAATATCCCACATTAACCAATTAAATAAAGTTTCGCGTACACGATCTGGTGTTGGTCTTAAACCCTCAATAGTGGCAAAAGGTAATACACGGCGTTTCCATTCACCACCAATGATGCGGAGTTGATTTTTCATTTATTGACTCGTGTTACGTTGAGTGTCAGTGTTTGCATTCGTTGCATTCGTTGCATTCGTTGCATTCGTTGCATTCGTTGCATTCGTTGCATTCGTTGCATTCGTTGCATTCGTTGCATTCGTTGCACTGTTGCTGTTACGTGATGTTTGGAGTTCACGAGGAAGTGCATTTGGATCGGCTGATAAATTACTAGATCCGCTAGGTAATTCACCAGGCTTAATGCCTGCTGTCATTAAGCCGCCGCTGACAACATGATTCATCGGCTTTATTGGCTTACGATCACGATGGAGTAACCAATAATCTAATACAGGACGTGCGAGCGCGGTTGCTCCTGAACCTCCACGACCATTTTCCCATATCACTGCAATCGCTATTTCTGGGTTGTCGGCAGGGGCGAAGCCTACAAATAAGCCGTGATCGAGTTGACGTTCAGTTAATAAAGCTTCGTTATACTTTTTACCTTGCGCAATACTCTTGACCTGAGCGGTACCTGTTTTACCCGCAATTTGATATTGCAGTCCACCACGAATCCCTTTACCTGTTCCAGATTGGATCACATCCACCATGGCATCACGCATCTTAATCCAATCTTCATCAGTACCATTGAAGGCAATTTTATAATCTGGTGCATTGTGGACTTTGAATTGCTTTGTTCCTTTGGTTTCACGTAATACATGCGGTGTAACATGGGCGCCATGATTTGCAGTAATTGCAGTTGCCATCGCAAGTTGCAAGGGGGTAGAAGTGAACGCACCTTGCCCAATACTGACTGAGATTGTTTCCCCTTTGAGCCATTTAGAATTGCGAGTACGCATTTTCCATTCTGGCGAAGGATACAATCCTGTACTTTCGCTAGGAAGGTCTACACCCGTTTTCTCACCAAATCCAAACTGACGCATCCATGTGTTCATACGATCGATCCCCATCTGGTAAGAAAGAACGTAATAGTAAGTATCACATGAGACAACAATGGACTTGTGCATATTGACTACACCATGCCCCGTTTTTTTCCAGTCGCGGAATTTGTGAGAATCTCCTGGTAAGTGGAAATAACCTGGATCTGAAATAGCAGTTGACCAATCGACAATACCGTAGTGAATACCCCCTAATGCAGCCATAGGCTTAATGGTAGAACCTGGTGGATAAGTCCCTTGAACTGCGCGGTTATACAACGGCTGATCTAAATTGTCACGCAGCGCACTATAGTCTGTATGACTGATACCAGTCACGAATAAATTTGGGTTGAAACTTGGACTCGAAACGAGTGCCAAAATTTCACCTGTACGTGGATCCATTGCAACAATTGCACCACGACGCCCCGCAAGTTGCTCAGCAGCTACTGTTTGGAGACCATAATCAAGTGATAAATAGAGGTCATTACCGCGTACAGAATCTTTACGCCCTAATTTCCGTAAGACATTACCGAAAGCATCTGTCTCAATAGACTCAAAGCCAGGTGAGCCATGCAACAGGTCTTCATAAAATTTTTCTACACCAATTTTACCGATCAGGTTTGTACCTGCGTAAGCATCTTTATCAATGCTTTTGAGTTCTTTATCGTTAATACGACCGACATACCCAATAACATGGGCAAATAATTCACCATGCGGGTAATAACGCGTCATTTGGGTTTCAATAGAAACACCAGGAAATTTAAACTTTACTTCACTAAATTTAGCGATATCTGTTTCAGTTAAGTTTAGTTTAAGCGTTACACGTTCAGTCTTTTTTGCGGTTTTCACACGACTCATGAAGCGTTCGATGTCTTCTTCGCTCAAGTCAATAATCTTTCTAAGGCGTTCTACCGTGTCTTCAATATCAGGCACATCCGCTTTACTTAATGTAGCCGTAAAAACTGGATAATTGTCAGCCAATAGAATGCCGTTACGATCAAAAATATAACCGCGGGCAGGGGAAATCGGTTGTAAACGAATTCGGTTTTTGTCCGATGCATCTTTAAATTGGTCGTAATGCACAATTTGCAAATAAGCATATCGAGACAATAGAACAAGTAAAAAAAAGATTACCACGCAAATAGCAAACACCACTCGACTACGAAAAATTCGCTTTTCTTGTTGTACATTCTTCAGTGGGAACTGCTGCTTCATAGATCTTTACTTTTTTGCGGGTAAAAGCTGACTTTATATCAAAGTATTTTAACTCAGATTGACTATAAAATTTGAAAAATTAATAAATAGTTCGTATGTTATAAAAATTAAAATTTGACCAAATAGACACTAATTTTAAAGCTTGTTGTATATAAGAACGAAAATTATTCTGTTAAAGTCGAAGCACTATGGATGAATAATAATATTGTTCTCAGTTTGAGAGAATGGAGAAAATAATGAGAAAAATCGTTTCCTTTGCTGTCATGATGTGGGTAGGGAATTTAGCATACGCAGATTTTTCATCGTTTTATCCTGAAGCAAAATTGAAACCAGAACAATTTTCTAAAATAAATGTGGGTGCTGGTGTTACACAACGGTTAGCGCATGGGAATTTAGAATACGTCACTCCATACGGTATTGGATACGGAAAGCTTGGCGCTTTCTTAAATGACGACCACGATGTGGGTGCTCAAGTCGGTTTTCGTTACCCAATAATTCTCGGAACTAAGGACTTAAATGGATTTTATTTAGGTGCATTTGCTGGTCATCTAAAATCAAAAACAGTCAATGGTGAAAAGGAATCTCAACTCGGTGGTGGTATAGATTTATCTTATGTCATGCTGAATAAAGAAAGAATTAGTACATTTAGTGTAGGGATAAAAGCAGGAGAGGAAATCACGCAAGGAAACCAAGTGATTTTTGAAACTAAACCAGAACTACAGTTTGCCTACACCTTAAGTGTAGGATTTTAGAAAGCTTTATGGTTTTATACCTCAAGTTCGACTGCAATTAGATATATGAATATGAGAGTCATGAATGTTTGGATATGTGAGTGATTTGTGGCAAGCCTTCGTCAATCGACCTGATTTTTATGCAGTACTGAGTATTATCCCAGTAACCGCATTTGTGACTTGGGCTCACGTCTGGATGGCACTCAAGATGGTGTTTTATCCAATTAAGTTTTGGGGTTTTCACTTAGGTCCGCTTCCGGTGGGATGGCAAGGAATTGTTCCACGTAAGGCAGGACGTATATCGGGTATTATTACCGACAATACACTATCAAAACTTGGCTCCTTACGAGAGTTCTTAGATGCGATGGATCCCGAGGATACTGCTCGTATCATTGGTGAACAGGTTGGCTTTGAGTTAGAGCACTTAATTGATGAAGTGATGATGGATCGCAATGCGGTTCTATGGGAAAACTTACCTTACTCAATCAAGCGACGTATTTATGCGCAAGCACATAAGCAACTTCCAAATGTTTTGAAAGAGCTCGTAACTGAATTAACTTTAAATGTTGAGTCGCTCGTGGATATGCGTGCGATGGTAGTGAGTCAAATGGAAGGCGACCGTCAATTGATGGTTAATATGTTCTTAAAAGTGGGTCAAAAAGAAATTAATTTCATTTGGCATATCAGTGCATTAATCGGTATGTTCTTCGGTATCTTCCAAATGATCGTTTGGTTTGTCGTGCCTTGGCATTGGACCGTACCATTCTGGGCAGCAATTTGGGGCTTTTTAACGAATTGGATTGCAATTTGGATGGTATTTAATCCAGTTGAGCCACATTATATTCGTTATCCACAATTCTTTGAGTTAACTCAAGATCGTAAATTCCCTTGGATAAAACCTGTTATTCCACGCATTGGTTCTTATAATATTCAAGGTGCGTTTATGAAGCGCCAAGAAGAAGTATCAGATGTATTTGCCCGTGTAGTGACTGAAGATTTGATTACATTGAAATCTATTATGATGGAAATGATGTATGGTGGAAAAAAAGACAAAACACGCCGTATTGTCAAACGTCATATCAATGAAATCATGGAAACACCATTGGTTCGTACATCATTACAGCTGTCTTTAGGTCCAAAAGAGTATGCAAAACTCAAGACAGACTTGATCGATCGCTCAATTGAAATTACGATGGTGCCTGTATGCGACCCAGCTTTTAATGCGAGCCGTGCACAGAAAATCTATCAAATGTTTAAAGAACGTATCCGTGAATTAACGCCGCGCGAGTTTCAAAATCTATTACGTCCTGCATTCCAGGAAGACGAATGGATCTTAATTGTGCTAGGTGGGGTAACAGGTTTCTTCGCGGGTCTGATTCATTTATTTGTGGCTTTCTTATAAATAGATGCTGGATTGGTGCCTACCAAAGACATTAACCAAGTATCGTCGATATAGTTAAAATGAGGATGTTTATTTATGCGCATTATATTACTCGGACCACCTGGAGCAGGTAAAGGTACTCAAGCTCAGTTGATCTGCAAGCGCTACAATGTCCCACAAATTTCAACCGGTGATATGCTCCGTGCTGCAATTCGTGAAGGAACTGAACTCGGTCTACAGGCAAAATCTGTAATGGACAATGGTGGTCTAGTTTCTGACGAACTGATTATTGGTCTGGTTAAAGAGCGTATTGCACAACCAGATTGTGCAAATGGTTGTATCTTTGATGGTTTCCCTCGTACGATTCCTCAAGCTGAAGCTTTGGAAAAAGAAGGCATTGATATTGATCACGTGATCGAAATTGATGTGCCTGATGAAGAAATCGTTAAACGCTTATCGGGTCGTCGCCAACATCCAGCATCAGGTCGTGTTTATCATATCGTCTACAACCCACCAAAAGTGGAAGGCAAAGATGATGAAACTGGTGAAGATTTAGTTCAGCGTCCAGATGACCAAGAAGAAACAATTCGTAAGCGCTTAGGTTCATATCATACTGAAACTGAACAATTGGTTGGCTTTTACCAAGGGCGTGCAGCTTCAGGTGAAAATGCGCCAACGTATGATAAGCTGAATGGACTTCGTCCTATTGAAGAAGTTCAAAAAGAACTTTTTGCAATTTTAGATCAAACTAAATAATCATTATTCAGCTTTGACAAAAAAGAAGCCCTAAGTCATATTAGGGCTTCTTTTTTTATGATGTGAAGGTAAACAAGTGCAAAATATTGCCATTATTTTATTGATGCTTGCATGCTTGGCAGTATTGTCTTTTTTGGTATTTATAAGTTTTAAATTACTTCGCGATAGTCAAAAACAGATGAAATTAGATAAAGAGAAAAAAGATCAAAAAAAATCTATTGATCGTTAAATCTGTTTTAAATCGATCTGTCTTATCGCTCCATATTCGAAACGTTCAGGCCAATTGCACACATCACTTACAACACACTCGTTGCACTTTGGCTTCCGCGCAATACAGCAATAACGTCCATGTAAAATTAACCAATGATGAGCGTCTACAATAAACTCTTTTGGAATCACTTTCACTAGACGGTGTTCAACTTCGAGTACATTTTTTCCTACAGCAAGTCCAGTACGATTACCTAATCGAAAGATGTGGGTATCAACTGCCATGGTTGGTTGACCAAAAGCCGTATTCAATACCACATTTGCAGTTTTTCGACCTACGCCTGGAAGTGCTTCTAAATCAGCACGGTTGTTAGGAACAATACTATTGTGTTGTTTAATCAATATTTCACAAGCTTTGATGACATTTTCAGCTTTAGAGTTATAGAGACCTATCGTTTTAATATAAGATTTTAATCCTTCTACACCTAAGGCATAGATTGCTTCAGGTGTGTTTGCTACAGGGAAAAGCTTATCTGTGGCCTTATTTACGCTTACATCAGTGGCTTGTGCTGATAATGTCACTGCAACTAACAATTCAAAGGGTGAAGAATAATTCAGCTCTGTTTTAGGGTTTGGGCGTTGAGCTCTTAATCTTTCAAAAAAAATTTGAATTTGCTTTTTTGTCATGTTTTTTACTGTCTTAGGTGTTTTAACGGTCATTTAAACACCCTCAATTGAATTGAGTTTTTCATATAAAGTATTGAGTTGCTCTCGCTTATCGAGGCTCTCACGTAAAGAAAGTTGTTTTTCAAGCTTTTTAATTTGTGTACGTAATTTGGCAAGTTCGATTGTAGATTTTGCATCTAATGTCTTATGAAGTGCTGTTTTTTCTATTGTTTGAATAGTAGGTACGGATTGTAATTGTTTTGAAAATTGAGCAAAAAGTGCAGTATCAATTTCAGCTTTAACGACAGGACCTTTGCGATGAAGTCTGCGATTTTCCTCACGTTGAATATGAGCATAATATCGATTTCTAAGATCGTTTTGTTCTAGGATGCGGGCTTGCTCATTTGGTATGGGCTGTAAATCTTCAACGAGATCGATACAGTCGACTGGACAAGGAGGAATACATAATTCGCATCCAGTGCAAAGATCAGTTAACACAGTATGCATTAATTTTCCTGATCCAATAATGGCATCAACAGGGCAAGCACTGATGCATTTAGTGCAACCAATACACTCGTCTTCACGTATGATTGCTTTCATACGCTGTGGACGACCATCAGACTGAATTGGCCAAACGCTTTCTTCAGCTTTAAGCTTAGGGCGATTCAGTACGTGAGCAATTGCGTCAGCAACAGGTTGACCGCCAGGTACACATTTATTTGCGTCTTCTCCTTCTACAATAGCTTTAGCATAAGGTAAACAACCATCACGGTGGCCACATAGGCCACATTGGGTTTGAGGTAGGAAAGCATCAACTTGTTGTATCAATGAGATTTGTGCGTGCATGTACGTTAAAACTTAATCAAGCGAAAAGGAGATCGATCATAGGTGCGAAATATGAATGATTTTAACATGATTAGTATTAGTTTGGGGTGCGCTGTTATGGGTCATTTATTGCGCAATAAAAGCGCTGAATAAGCATCAATACATAATTAAAAGTAATGAATTTGATAATTTAAAATTATTAAATACTATAATTAAGTAATTGAAATTAAAAAAATATTAAAAAAAATTATGAAAACTATTGTACAGTGCCTGTAAAAGATATTTAATACTTTGCGCCAAAACTTATCAATATATTGAAATTTTGACCAATTTTGATCCATTTTCTGCTGAGGATTAAGCGTTGAAATACAACAGCCTTAACGACTTCCTAGACTACGTTAAAACACGTGATGCACATCAACCAGAATTTCTTCAAGCTGTTGAAGAGGTGATGACAAGCTTATGGCCTTTTATTGAAAAGAACCCTAAGTATGCAGCTCATGGTTTATTAGAACGTTTAGTTGAACCTGAACGTGCGATTCAATTCCGCGTTTCTTGGGTTGATGATCAAGGTCAAACACACGTTAACCGTGCGTTCCGTGTTCAGTACAACTCAGCAATTGGTCCATTCAAAGGTGGTATGCGTTTCCACCCTTCAGTGAACCTTTCAATCCTAAAATTCTTAGGTTTTGAACAGACTTTCAAAAATGCGTTAACTACACTACCAATGGGTGGTGGTAAAGGTGGTTCTGATTTTGACCCTAAAGGTAAATCAGAAGGCGAAATCATGCGTTTCTGCCAAGCACTCATGATCGAGTTATACCGTCACTTAGGTTCTGACACAGATATTCCTGCGGGTGATATTGGTGTTGGTGGCCGCG
This sequence comes from Acinetobacter sp. ANC_7553, assembly GCF_056779895.1. NCBI lineage: Bacteria > Pseudomonadati > Pseudomonadota > Gammaproteobacteria > Moraxellales > Moraxellaceae > Acinetobacter > Acinetobacter sp. ANC_7553. Next base: position 251,414 of record NZ_JBWYIV010000002.1, read on the forward strand.
AAGTTGGTTACATGGCGGGTATGATGAAGAAGCTCAGCAATGACACTTCATGCGTATTTACAGGTAAGGGTTTAACTTTTGGTGGTTCACTAGCGCGCCCTGAAGCAACTGGTTACGGTACAGTGTATTTCGCTGAGGAAATGCTTAAGACTCGTAACGACAGTTTCAAAGACAAGGTAGTTACAATTTCTGGTTCGGGTAACGTTGCACAGTTTGCTGCTGACAAAGCAATGTATTTGGGCGCAAAAGTTGTTTCACTTTCAGATTCAGCTGGTACTGTATACATTAAAGATGGTTTAACTCCAGAGCTTTTAGCTGAAGTAATGGAGCTTAAAAACGTTCAACGTGGTCGTATCTCAGAGTTTGCAGCGAAACATGGCTTTGAATATCTTGAAGGGCAACGTCCTTGGGGTATTAAGTGTGATATCGCACTTCCATGTGCAACACAAAATGAATTAGATGCTGATGATGCGGATAAATTGCTTGAAAATGGTGTGATTTGCGTAGCTGAAGGTGCAAATATGCCTTCTACACTTGCAGCAGTTGAAAAATTCGTTGAAGCAAAAATTCTTTATGCTCCAGGTAAGGCATCCAATGCAGGTGGTGTTGCAACTTCTGGTCTTGAAATGTCTCAAAATGCGCTTCGTTTAGGTTGGTCTTTCGAAGAAGTAGATGAGCGTTTACATGCAATCATGAAAGAAATTCACCGTAACTGCGTAAAATTTGGTACTCAAGAAGATGGTACTGTGAATTACGTAGATGGTGCGAACATTGCTGGTTTCGTAAAAGTTGCTGATGCGATGTTAGCTCAGGGTGTATTCTAAGAATATATTCAAGAATAAAAAACCGAGGCTTAGCCTCGGTTTTTTATTATTTATAGAGAACCTTTTACAGCTTCTCGCTCTACAGCCATATCAAAAATATAAGCATACTTAGACTGATCTGCAGCAGGATTTTTGATTTCATAGCGTTTTACACGAATGATTTGACGTTCATTCGGACTATGAGAAAAACCTTCAATTTGATCGTAGAATAAAGTCCAGTCTTTATCGACTTGCGTTTTAATACCACTATCGTTGTATTTTATTTCTCTGACTTGTAGACAAGTTTGGGGAGCTACACCTGTACATTGTTTAGTTTCTGGCGAAATTTCAAGAAATATGGTTTCACCTTGAGTTTTGTATTTGGTTTCAGGTGTCATTTTACCCGTGAAGATAATCTTTTCACCATTCGGCTGTACCAAAGTCAACGTTGGATTATCACGATCATTTAAATTAAGCACGAAAGGAACAGCAGCTTGGGAAAATAGATTTCCAGCAAAGCGTTCTTGTTCGGCAGCCAAACCATTACATCCCTTCATGGTAGATGCAAGTTGAGCAGCTACGATAGTATTGTTTTTTAGCTCAAACCCGCCAAATAAAGTATTGCAGCTCGTATGAATTGAAAGTTTTTTATCAGTGGTGAAGTTTAAAGTGATTGGTTGAGGCGCATTTTGTGGATTGGCTTGCCATTGGTATGCAGAGAGAGTTTGATCAGCATTTTGTTGTTGAAGCACAGACACAGCTAAATCCCCAGCTTTTTGTAGATCGGAAGTCTGACACGCAGCAAGTGTGATAGGCAAAATAGCCAAGGCAATTAATTTTAATTTCATAACAAGTTTTCTAAATTGTATTGATCCGAGGAAGGATAACGCAGGAGATCTAAAAAATTATGGATACATTCTGCACTTTTCAGTATCAAAATGTATCCATTGATCGATGATTATTTCGTGATGGTCATTTAAAAAATGATATTTTATTTTCTCTCAATCAAAGCGATAAATATCCATTCCTAAAGCACCCATGGTAAAACTACTATGTACAATGCTAAAACGATCACCAGTGCCCATAGAGAAAAATAAAGGTGCAAAGTGTTCTATCGTAGGGTGGTTACGATGAACAAAAGGAATCGTATTCCACGCTAAAATAGCAGGATAATCCGAATGAGTGAGCTGCTGCACCACGTAGTTTCTAAAAGTTGATGCCCATTCTGGAACTTCACTCGTTTCACCATGCCAAGCAAGCTCTCTTAAATTATGAGTAATGCTTCCCGAGCCAATTAATAATATTTGCTGATCTCTTAATGGAGCGAGAGCTTGACCAATTTTAAATATCGCTTCAGCAGACATCGTCATGGGTAAAGAGATTTCGACTACGGGGATATCAGCTTCTGGATACATATGTAATAAAGGCATCCATACGCCATGATCACGAGGTCGTGTACTATTGGCATGTGCAGTAATTTGTGCCTCAGCGAATAAATTTAAAACTTGTTCAGCAACATCTGGAGCACCAGGGGCAGGATAGCGAATTTCATACAGTTCATCTGGGAAACCTCGAAAATCGTGCCATGTTTCAGGTCTAGCCCCCGTACTTACTTCGAGTGCATTGCTTTCCCAATGTGCAGACATGACGATTATCGCTCTAGGTTTGGGCAAATTGAGACTCAAGCGATGTAAAGCTGGACCAACCTGTTCAGGATTCAAAGCCAGCATTGGAGAGCCATGTGAGATGAATAAGCCAGGTAGCGTTTGAATAGTCATGAGGTTGGTTCCATTCTTAGGTGTATGAGGTGATCATCGCAAATTTTAGAAGTCAGAGTAACCATTTAAATTTGAACATCATGTTGCAAATTCGGAACGATTATCCAGCACGATGGTACGGATGGTTATGATTAATGCTCATGGCACGGTAAAGTTGTTCAATCAACAGAATGCGAACCATAGGGTGGGGTAGCGTTAATTTAGATAAAGACCAGTGCCAAGCAGCAGCTTTACGAACTGCATCAGAATGTCCATCAGGTCCACCAATCGCGAGTACAACATCATTCCCTTCAAGCATCCAACCTTTCATGGTTTCAGCTAATTTTTCTGTACTAAACTCTTTTCCTCCCACTTCAAGTGCAATTAAAAGTTCATTTCCTTTCAGTGCATTTAAAATGCTATCGCCTTCGATATTACGGTATTTTAAAATATCAGCTTCAGAGTCATTCTTTCCGCGTTTCGCCATAGGAAGCTCAACAATTTGAGTTTGTACAAAAGGTTGAATTCTTTTGAAATAATCTTCAAAACCAGTAAGAACCCATGCTGGCATTTTTTGACCAATGGTCAAGATACGAATTTTCATGAAAATGTGTCACTAGAAGTTTCACGATATTATACATTTCAAAGTGATGAATTTATAAATTCAAAAGTTAAAACATAATGGGTTGTTAATTTTGCATCCATTGACATCTTATAAAAAAGAGAGCCTAAGCTCTCTTTCTTCACTTAAAAGACCGATTAGTGTCGTGCAGATTTTGATTCGTCAACTGCTTTCACAATGGGTGTTTTTACTAATGGTTTAGGCATAGAGGTTAATGCTAGTGGTAAAATTTCATCAATTGATTTTACAACTTTGATATCTAAACCTTCTTTCACATTATCAGGAATTTCGACTAAATCACGTGCATTTTCCTGTGGAATAAAGACCATTTTTACACCGCCACGATGTGCAGCCAGTAATTTTTCCTTTAAACCACCAATACGCATTGCACGGCCACTCAAGCTAGTTTCACCAGTCATTGCAATATCAGGTCGAATCGCAATGCCAGTAAACGCTGAAACTAATGCTGTCGTCAAAGCAAGACCAGCTGAAGGACCATCTTTAGGCGTAGCGCCTTCAGGTAAGTGCACGTGAATATCGGTTTCTTCAAAGCGAGTAGAATCGATACCCAAAGCATCAGCTCGTGTACGCACTACGGTCATCGCTGCAGTAATAGACTCCTTCATAACATCACCTAAAGAACCAGTGGTTACAAATTTGCCTTTACCTTTCATTGCTGCAACTTCAATTGTCAGTAGTTCACCACCAACTGAAGTCCAAGCTAGACCATTAACACGACCGACTTGAGCTTCTTCTTCCGCCATACCAAAATCGAATTTATGCGGCCCTAAGTAGTCAGGTAGATTTGCCGAATTAACTTCAATTTGAAGATTTTTCGCTTTTTTACTAACCGCTTCTTTAACCACTTTACGTGCGATTTTAGAGACTTCACGCTCTAAACTTCGAACACCAGCTTCACGTGTATAGCGTTGTACGATATCTCGAATTGCTTCTTCGTGTACACTTAATTCCTTAGCACGTAAGCCATTATTCTTGATTGCTTTAGGTACTAAGTAACGCTCAGCAATATTGATTTTCTCTTCCTCTGTATAACCAGGAAGGCGAATGACCTCCATACGATCTAACAAAGCTTCAGGTATATTCATACTGTTTGCAGTACAAATAAACATGACTTCAGATAAATCAAGATCAAGATCGAGATAGTGATCGTTGAATTTGTGATTCTGTGAAGGATCAAGCACTTCTAACAAGGCAGATGCAGGATCACCACGATGATCTTGAGCCATTTTGTCAATTTCATCGAGTAGGAATAAAGGGTTTTTTACACCGACTTTAGAAAGTGATTGCACAATCTTACCTGGCATCGCACCAATATAAGTTCTGCGATGTCCACGAATCTCAGCCTCATCACGAACACCACCAAGTGCCATTCGAACGAATTCGCGACCTGTTGCTTTAGCTACAGACTCACCTAATGAGGTTTTACCTACACCAGGAGGACCTACGAGACACAATACTGGTCCACGTAGTTTTTTTACACGTGATTGAACAGCGAGATATTCAACGATACGCTCTTTAACTTCATCCAAACCATAATGATCAGCATCAAGAATATCTTGAGCTTTAGCAAGATTAATACTTACTTTGCTCGCCTTATTCCATGGTGTATCTAAAATAGTTTCGATGTAATTTCGAACGACCGCAGCTTCACTCGATGCAGGCTGCATTGCTTTGAGCTTACGGAATTCACCTTCTGCTTTTTTACGAACATGCTCAGGAAGATCAGCTTCAGCTAAACGTTTTTCAATCTCTGCGATATCATCTTCAGCACCGCCATTCATGTCAGAAAGTTCACGCTGAATAACTTTCATTTTTTCATTTAGAAAATATTCGCGCTGATTCTTTTCCATTTGACGTTTTACATTGTCATGTAAATTTTGCTCAATCTGTTGTTCTTCAGACTGTTGAAGCAAATAAGTCATTAACTCTTGTAAATGAGCTTCAAATTCATCGTGTTCGAGGAATTTTTGTTTCACTTCGATATTTAACGGCACGCGTGTTGCGACGAAGAACATGAGTTGCAATAAATCATCGATTTTATTTGCAGCATTAATTAACTCACGCGCATTACGTAGTTTTGCTTCAGCGTATTGGCTGAAAAGACCACGTAATTCTTCGAGGCGAGTTTGTTGAGTTGCCGATTCCATACGGATCGTCATTGGGCTAAGGCTGTGCTCAGCTTCTAAATAATCGTTTTGATCGTAAATATTAATCAATTTAGAGCGATAAATACCCTCGATTAAAACCTTAATGCAGTTTTCATCGTTCTCATGATTTACGACTTGCACAATCTTCGCGACAGTACCGTATTGATATAAATTGTCGTGATCAATTTCTTCTGTAAGAGAATCTTGTTGAGCTACTACAAAAACTAAATTGTCACTGTTACGAGCTACATCAACTGCTTTAATCGATTTTTCACGGCCGACAAAAAGCGCAATTTGCATGTGTGGATAAACCACAACATCACGCAAAGCTAATAGCGGTAACACGCTAGGGGTCTGAAGTTCTAAGTTTTCTTCATTCATAATAATATCAGTCATGAGCACTCCTAATGAGTGACAACGGTGTTGCCATATTTTTATAGTGATGTGTAATTTAAAAAATACAAGGGTGAAAATCGATAAAATTCGATTTATTTCTACTAATCTTGATAAATTCAGTTGGATTTAGGGTGAATTAATATTCTTCGTTTGAATTTTAATCGTTTTCTAGGGGTGATTAACTCATCTAATGGCTGATCCCAAGGTTGGCGCTTTAAAGGATCTAAGATTAATTGAAAGTCATGCGCTAAACCGATGCGATAGGGTTGATTGCTCGCATGCTTTAAAGTTCTATCATAAAAGCCACCTCCCATACCCATACGTGTTCCATGATAATCACAGGCTACTAGGGGCATCAACAGTAAATCAATTTGTTTTACATTTTGCCCCAATCTATGCATAGGCTCATACATGCCTAATTTATGTTTAGTAAAACGTTTATTTAGATATTGATGCTTTGAAATTGGAACCCATTTTAAAGTTGAATCAAGTCTGGAGACTTTTGGGAGATAAACGACTTTATGCTTCGAAAAGCAATGCATGATTAGGATATGTGTTTGAACTTCACCGAATGCATCTAAATAAATCCCAATTTTTTGTGCAGATTTAAATTTAGAGTGAGATTGGATTTTTGACAAAACCTGAAAAGCAGAACGTCGTTGCGTAAAAATTGAGAGTTGTCTTCTACGAGAGCGTAGAGTTTTTCTTAAAAGTTGTGTTTGCAACTGCATTTCAAACTATACCAATCTAAGTGCATGTGTAAGGTAAGTAGTTTATCGATTTTTACTCAGATTTAATCAACCTGATTTGAATATTTTCGATAGTATATTTTTCATTTACTCTAGGTGTAACAAATAAAAGATTAGGGTCAATTTAATTTTAAATTGAAGCCGATAAGCTGAACTCTATCGGATCAATTAAGGTCTGATCATAAAAAATAGAAAAGGGAACGATAATGAAAAATAAAAAATACGGTATTCTATTTAAAAAGAGCAAGCATGCTTATCGTATGGTTATGCTCACGACAGTAATTAGTCTTTCTGGTCTAATCACAAATCATGTAAATGCTCAAACTAGATCTAAGTTGGATTTATCACTGTCCAGCCATTCTGTGAATAAAATAAAAAAACTACTGAATGATCCAAAAGTTTGGCAACAGATTCCGAAACAAGTCACCTTATGTGTGTATTCACCGAGCGGTGCTCATGGTGAAGCATTTGAGCAAGCGACGAGCTATATGAGTGAATTACCACGAATTGCTAAAGTTGCTCAAGATTTCGGCGTGCAAATGACTGTCAATCGTACGGCTAAGCTACAAATGCAGATAGATTTGAATTATCCAAAATTAAAGCAAAAAACATCCACTGAAGTTAATTTAAAAGTCTATACAGATGAACGGGTTTTAACTGAAGACTTTAGAAGTAAACGTTGTGATGGTGCTGGAATAAGTAATTTACGTGCCAAGCAATTCAACTCTTTTGTTGGAAGTATTGATGCAATAGGTGCAGTTCAAAACTATAAACAACTGACTAAAGTGATTCAGCTGTTAGCAAGACCTGAATTTGACTCGAAAATGGTCAATAAGGATTATGAGGTTGTTGGTATTGTGCCTTTAGGTGCTGCTTATATAATGGTAAATGATCGTAAAATTGATACTTTATCTAAAGCGGCTGGGAAAAAAGTCGCTGTAATGAGTTTTGACGCAACCCAAAAAAAATTAGTCCAAAATGTTGGTGCTCAACCAGTTACAGTGGATTTAACTTCGGTAGGCGGGAAATTCAACAATAAGGAAGTTGATATTATCGCAGCGCCTGCAATCTTATTTGAACCTTTAGAACTCTATCGTGGAATGACAAGCAAGGGCGAGGTACGAGGCGCAATTATTCGTTTTCCACTCGTTCAAGTAACGGGTACATTGATTATGCATCGAAATAAATTTCCTGCTGGAATGGGGCCTATAGCAAGGGAGATTATTTCCAAGCAATTAACACCGGCTTATAGGTTTATTGATCAAACTGAATCTAAAATTGATCCTAAATTTTGGATGAATATAAGAGATGCTGAGAAACCTGGATATTTGAAAATTATGCGCGAAGCTAGAATTCAGATGATGAAAGAAGGGCATTATCATCCTGAAATGATGTCTATACTTAAAAAGATACGATGTAGTGATGATCCTAAGAATTATGAGTGTGCGCTTCAAGATGAGTAACTAATAATCTAAAAAATAGATTGTTTTTATAATTTTAATCGGTTTTATTTGTCTTTAGCCATGCTTTAAATTACTCACATCTAGGTTAAGAGTAAATGTGAGATGAAAATTTTTATCGCAGTAGTTACTTCTACTTTGTTGATAAGTGCATGCGCATATGATCCAGTGCATTATGAGCAGCTTAGAATGTCAGAGAACGCGCAACACATGAAATTAAATGGTTAAAAAAGCCCCCAGATGGGGGCTTTATGCCTATTTCTTTTTAACGATATCGCTCCAAGACACATTAGTTGGCACGCCTGAGTTAAAGCGAACTGATGCGGATGATGAATAATCTTTAGTTTGTTCAACGACAATCTTTTGATTGTACTCATCAATAATTTCTAACTTACCGCCTGCTTTCGGGTAAATTCTCCACCACTCTTTTTCGAATGGTTGAGTTACACTGAAGTTAAATGCATATGAAAAATTAGCATCTTTAGGTTGGCCAACGATTGTACCTTTACTTGACACACTTTGTAATTGTTCATCAAAAAAACGGTATTCATAATCCTGTAGCCCCATATATTCCAATGTAGTGCTAGGGTTATTTTTATCTACAATCTGGAATTTTAAAGGATCTTTTACAGAATAAATTGCGCCATTAGAACCAACTGTATCTTTTACAATTTTACCAGTGACTAAATATAGTTTAGATGTATCAGTCCACGGTGTATAAAGCGCATTATTAAACTCAACTGTGGTAGAGCTTAATGTTTCAGTAAGCGAAATAGATCCTCCTTTAAATGTTACGACTTCCTTGCCGAAACTAGTTGCACAAGAATCATTACCACTTTTTAGCTTGATTGTTTGAGTAGTTCCACTTTTAGTGAGCTCAGTACAAATTGAATTTCTCAAAATTGTAAATGCACTTGTTCCTTGATCTGTTAATTCAATTACTCTACCTGTACGAGTAATGGGTCCATCACCCAATGTTTCGCCAATCATATGCCCTAATGCTTGATTAAATCGATCATCCATGACATTCAAAGATTCTGAAAAACCAAGCTTTTCTTTAAGTTTTGTTAAAAAATCCTTATCTTTAAAAGGTATAAATGTAGAGCTCACATCGCCTGGTTTAATATAATTACCATTTGGCGTGTCAAGCTTCGAGTCACTTCCACCACCACATGCACTTAGTAATGCAGCAATACTCGCAACCCCAGCCAATTTTGCTAATTTAGACATATTCTCTTCCTTTAAATATAAATCTATTCTCATTGTTTATGATGTTTGACTATTAATATGAAGTCTTTAAACAATAAGAAGACATTAAAATGAAATACTTTTTATGTAATTTCTATTAAGAGGAATGATAATTTAAATTCTGGAAAAGTTTCTAGGTCATTATTAACCAAATTTACAAATTAAATGCTTTATTTTTATATTGTTAAATATAATTTAAATATTTATTTAGAATAAAACTAAAAAAAAGTTAATTAAATAACATTAAACATAAATATTATAAATTAATTTGAAAAATTAAAATATAGTGTGACTTATTTCAATAAATTTTTATATTTTGAGTAAAGGAGTAAGTTGAGAATTTATGGTATGAATTGAAAAAATAAAACAAGAAAACGTTGAATTATAAATATAGAGAAATTGAAGACTCCGGAGATGCCGCTGCATGTGTCGTTACCCTGAACCCGATGAGTTCAAGGTGGACGCGACGTATACTTGCTGGGTTTCCCACTCAGGGTGGGCATACGCTCTAAATATACAGAACACAATCCATAAGTTTAAGTATCGGCAGGGGAATAGACCCGCTGGCGAGCATCCCAGAGTTAAATTAAGTATAACGAAATGAGTGAGATTGGCAAACCTAAGTATCGCCATTATTTGCGTGATAATTCACTCAGTAAAACTGACTGTGCAAACTTAGATCAAATTTATACAGTTTTTTCAACGTCTTCCAAGATTGTTGCAAGTAAGCGTTCACAATGAGAATATTCTTGTAAGGATTTGTTCATTGTTAAAACTTCTTGCATAAGCTCTAAAGCCACCATGATAACCAGCTTATTGTGTTCTACGTTAGGTGCTTTTCTACGAAATTCTTGAAATTTCTCATTTAGCAAATCACCAGCACGTTGTAAATCATCTTTCTGATCTTGAGTGGTTGAAAGTCTAAATGTTTGTTCAATTAATCTTAACTCGACTGTAACGACTTCAGACATAATTATGCTTCCTCATTTTGTTCAGCCGGATTTTCTAATTGTTGGATTTCTTGGGCATGATGATCTTGATCAGTACCTAAAATGGCCAATCGTTGAATGATTTGCTCAACCTTAGTTTTAGCGAGTTCATTTTTTTTGATTAAACGTTGATTTTCAGCCTTCAATTCATCAATTTCTTTTTGAGCTTGACGTTGTTCAGCCAACATTTTTTCTTTGATGACTCTCAACTCATTCCTTTCAGCCAAGATTTCCTGAAATCTATTTTTTAAATCAGTACAACTCTTTTCTAAACGACTATAACGTTCTGCTAAAGCAGTAGCATCTTGATTTAAAGTTTTATAAATACCATCCAATTGATTGTATTTGTCATTTAGACTTTCAATCTGTTCTTGCTTTTGAGTGATGACGCTATTTTTTTGAGCAGTTTGAGTTTGATGAGTTTCCTGAAGTTCTTTCTGCTTAGCTTCAAGAGAACTATTCATTTGTTCGGTTTCGGACAAACGATGTTTAAGCGTGCCTAAATGCGTTTGTAAACGCTGTAATTGTTCTAACATAACGAGGTCGCGTAGTTTCGCAATCAAAGGTAATATATACAGAAGTATAGAGATTGGAAAAACGAATGCAAGACGATATTTCAGGTTGGACAGATTGGAACCAACATTTCGGTTCAATTGAGGAAATTACTAGTCCAAGTGAGTTACATGGTTTACTTACAGGTATTGTTTGTGTAACCCAACCGCCATCTCATGAGGAGTGGTTACAAATTTTGTCTACATTGAATGTGCCTCAATTAGAACCTGCTGCACTCAATTTACTTGCTGAGGAATCTGAAGATGTTTCGCATGCTTTGTCAGAAGATGAATTAGATTATTTACCCATTTTGCCTGATGATGAACATGTATTGTCTGAGCGTGTTCAAGCTTTAGCAGATTGGTGTGCTGGAGTAGTATTGGGGTTTGGATTAGCGTCTGGTCATATTCGTACTGACGAAGCTGAGTTGATTGAACACTTGCAAGATATTGCAGCAGTAGAGTTTGAAGATTCTGATAATGATGAAGAAGGTGAAATTAGCTATCAAGAACTTTATGAATTTGTTCGATTAATTCCAGTGAGTTTATCTGTTGGACGAACCAAGATTGCTGTTGAAGAAAGCTCATTACTGAAACATGTAAAACCAACAATTTCGAAAAAAAATGAGCAAAGTGTCGTTGAGATGTTTACACCTCATCGACCAAGTTGATTACATTTAATCAAGAGTACTACTTAACATATAAGTAGTACTGTATTTTCTTAAATTAAATAGCCTAAGCTGCAGAAAAGATATGAAACTTACTCAATCAGATTTTCAAAAACGACGTGATCAATTAGCCGCTGAAATAGGCCTAAGAAGCATTGCAATTATTGCAACACGTGAAGAAATGTTTAGAAATCGTGATGCTGATTATAAATATCGCGCTGATAGTAGCTTTTTTTATCTAACGGGATTTGCAGAGCCTGAAGCAGTTGCTGTAATTGAAACATTTGATACTGAAGAAGAAGGTTATACTTACAGTTTATTTTGTCGTGAACGCAATCGAGAGATGGAAATCTGGACAGGTTACCGTGCAGGGATTGATGGTGCAGTCGATGATTATGATGCGGATGAAGCTTATGCGATTGATCTACTAGACGAAGAAATCATCGCAAAGCTTCAAGGAAAAGAAAGATTATTTTATAGAATTGGTCAACAAGCCAGTTTTGATGCAAAAATTACAAAATGGATTGCAGAAGCAAGTGGTGAAAGCCGACGTGGTACCGCTGCACCTACACAATTGATTCAGTTAGATACAATTTTAGATGAGATGCGTCTACACAAAGAGCCAAAAGAAATAGAGTTAATGCAAATCGCATCTGATATTTCTGCTCAAGCACATACGCAAGCGATGAAATCTGTACGACCAGGAATGATGGAATATGCTTTAGAAGCGGAACTGAATTATATTTTTGGTAAAAATGGTTGTGTACCATCGTATAACAGTATTGTGGGTGGTGGTGAAAATGCTTGTATATTGCACTATGTTGAAAATAACAAACAACTTAATGACGGCGATTTAGTTTTAATAGATGCAGCTTGTGAGTATGAGTTTTACGCATCAGATATCACTCGGACATTTCCAGTAAATGGTAAATTCAATCCTGAACAAAAGGCGCTTTATAATATAGTGCTCAATGCACAAATCGCTGCAATAGATGCGGTTAGAATTGGTAACTCTTATAAAGAGCCACACTACGTTGCTGTTCGTATATTAGTGCAAGGCTTGCTTAATCTTGGAATCATGCAGGGTGATCTCGATGAAATCATTGAGACAGAAGCCTATCGTCAATTTTATATGCATGGAACTGGTCACTGGTTGGGCATGGATGTTCATGACGTAGGGGCATATAAAGTCGATGGACAATGGCGAACATATCAAGAAGGTATGGTGGTGACCATTGAGCCAGGATTATATATTGCTCTTGATGATGAAACTGTCGATCCAAAATGGAGAGGGATTGGTATTCGTATTGAAGATGATATTGTTGTCACGCAAGATGGACCGAGAAACCTGACTGCTAAAGTAGTGAAAACCATTGAAGATATCGAAGCCTTGATGGCGAGTTAACCATTTTCACAAATCTAAAAAGTCGATGGAAACATCGGCTTTTTTTTAAATGCCATATTCAATATTGAAAAATGAATTATGGCTTCATCTTCAATAACGCTAATTCATTATAAAAAGTAAAAACTTTATTGTAAGATGAATTTGATTAAGAATTTATGTGTATGCAGCTATTGCTTGCTTTTATAAGGATCAAAACATGCAACAAGAAGTCATCATTGTCGGTGGTGGAATGGTCGGATTAAGCCTTGCTCTTATGCTGGCTAAAACTAACATTGCAGTGAAATTGTTAGAGGCGATCAGCTATCCTAACTATGATGATGCTAACCTTGCACCATATCATTCAAGTTTTGATGCCCGTAATAGTGCGCTGTCACGTCGAAGCGTGCAAATTTATCAAGAATTGGGAATTTGGGATTCACTGCAACAATATGCAACGCCTATTTTAGAAGTAAATATCACAGAAGAAGGAAGCTTCGGTAAGGCACGTTTAATTGCGGCTCAAGAGAAAGTAGAAAGCTTTGGTCAAGTGATTGAGAATGCATGGCTTGGACGAGTATTGTTATCAGAAGTCAAAAAAAATCCACTCATTGAGTTAATTGATGGTGTTCAAGTGACGTCGCTTAAACAGGATGAGAATTTAGCTTATCTTGAAGCATCAAAAGCGAATGAACATTTGCAGTTTCAATCCAAGTTGGTTATAGCAGCAGATGGACGTGATTCTTTCTGTCGAAAAGCACTCGGTGTTGGTGCATCAGTGCATGATTATGATCAAGTGGCGATTGTCACTACAGTGCAGACATCCAAACCTCACTCCCATGTCGGTTTTGAGCGTTTCAGCCCACTTGGTCCTTTAGCATTGTTGCCTTTACCTGGGGAATACCGTCGCTCTGTTGTTTGGCCAGTGCCTAAAGGCACTGAGGGAGAGTGGTTAGGTGATGAAAATGATCAGCATTTTTTAGATGCTCTTCAAAAAACGTATGGCGATCGAGCTGGAAAATTTGAGAAAACTGGACGTAGATTTAGTTTTCCTTTATCTCAAGTTTTGTCTGAAAAACAAGCAGTAGGACGTGTTGTACTTATGGGTAATGCTGCTCATACGATTCATCCAGTCGCAGGTCAGGGTTTTAATTTGTGTATGCGTGATGCATATGTATTGACCCGATATTTAAAACAACAAGTCATCAAAAATGCCGATTTAGGTGAAGCTGCTGTACTGAAAGAGTATGAAAAATCTCGACTCAAAGATCAGCAACGTGTGATCAAGTTTTGTGATTCTGTGGTGCGAGGCTTTAGTAATCAAAATCCAATCCTAAAATTTGTGCGAAATACAGGTCTAATGTGCTTTGAAAATATTCCAGGTATTAAGCCACTCGTTGCCAATTATGCAATGGGGTTAAAAGCATGAATGATGCTATTTTAGATGTCGTGATTGTGGGCGGTGGTTTAGTCGGAGGATTAGCTGCTTTATTGCTGGCTAAAGGTGGAGTTCAAGCGACTGTACTTGATGCAGCACCGATATTGGATCACGAGAAGACCTTAAAATCATTGAATCCTCGTGTACTTGCATTGAGTCAAGCCACTATTCATTTGCTTAAGCATGTTGATGTATGGGATAAGTTGGCTCGTCAACAACCCTACACGGGAATGCAGGTGTGGAACAAAAATGGCTTTGGTGAAATCAATTTTGGAACATCAGCGCATTCTAAACCTGATCAAGCACAAATATTAGGTTCAATGGTCGAACCAAGTATCTTGAACCTTGCGATTCAGAGCATGATGATCGACCAGATTGATGATTACCGTACTCAGATTCAAGTGAAACATATTGAGCAAGGAAATGGCTGTTGGATTCTTCATCTCGCTGATCAAACTCGATTGAAAACGAAACTTTTAATTGGTGCGGATGGTGCAAACTCATTCGTACGTGAACAAGCCATGATTGATTTGGATGTTTTGGATTATCATCAGGCGGGTATTAGCTGCGCGATCAAGACGGAACAAGCGCATCAACATGTTGCGAGTCAAATTTTCTTAGAAACAGGGCCACTGGCTTTTCTCCCAATGGCAAGTTTAGAAGATCAAGAATATGGTCATTGGCAATCCATTGTATGGACTTTACCAGATGATTATGTAGACGAATTTGCGTCACTCTCAGATGAAGATTTTGTACAATTACTGACACGAGAGAGTCATCATATGTTGGGCAAAGTATTAGCCGCAACGCCTCGAGCAAAATTCCCACTGAAAGCACGAGCTGCTCAACGTTATATTAAAGATGGCTTAGCGCTAATTGGTGATGCAGCCCATGTTATTCATCCACTTGCTGGTCAGGGGGTGAATATTGGTTGTCTTGATGCAGCAATTCTATGCGATGCGCTACTTTCGGACTACGCACGTGGCGTTTGGGCTCATGAGCAAACTTTATTGAAATATGAGCATCGCCGTAAATTTCAAAACGATGCCATGATGCATAGTATGTCTATGATTGGGTGGATGGAATCTGCTCCTGTTTTTCCTATTGTTTGGGCGAGAAACTTTGGTTTGAAACAAGTTGAAAATATCAGTGCGTTAAAATCGGCGTTTATGTCGCAAGCGAATGGTTTGAGTCAGCTCAGTAATACAAGATATCAAGTGAATTGAAATCTGATCTAAAAAGAATCATCAGTATATATTTTTTTACCAATATGATTAAAAAATATACAAATGAGGTGCTTTAGATACTATGCGAACGATAAAGAGCTTGATACATTTCTCTAAAAATCAAAGCACGTTCCAATCAGGTGCGTGAAAACATTGATGGGGAGTTTGAAATGACAGACGCAAATGATTTTGATGACAACGAAGACAGTGTTGTAGACGAAAATGAATCACAAGCAGCAGAAAAAGGTGCGGCCGTAAGTGACGTTACTGTATCTGATGCCGATGTCGCTGAAGCTGAAACATTAACAGTGACAGCTAAACTCAAACAACGTCAGGCACTGGAAGATGAAGTTGCTGCTTTTCTAGCACGTGGTGGTCGTATTACTGAAGTTCCACCTGATGAATCAATAAAAGATTAATAAAAAAAGCACCATCAATATGGTGCTTTTTTTATTTTGCTTAATCATTCGCACCACTGAGCTCTAGCGCGCGTTGATATGCGACTTTCTTTTTGATTCCGGTGAGATCAGCTGCAAGTTGAGATGCTGCTTTTACAGATAAATCTTGCAATAAACGATTGAGTAATTTGTCTAATTCTTCTTGCTGCATGTCTTTTTCAGTGGCTGCTCCAGCAATGACCAGTACAATTTCACCTTTTTGCTGGTGATGATCATTTGCAATAAATGATTGTAAATCTCCAAGGGTCATTTTTTTGATTGTTTCGAAGGTTTTGGTAATTTCACGTGCAAACCCGACTTCACGGTCTGCCCCGAACACAGAGACCATATCCGTTACAGAGTCTAGGATTCGATGTGGTGCCTCATAGATGATCATGGTATGCGTGTTGTCTTTCAGTTTATTTAATTGAATAAGACGTTGTGATTGTTTCGAAGATAGAAATCCTTCAAAACTAAAGTGATCACTGGGTAGACCTACAGCGCTTAATGCTGCAATAGCTGCACATGCACCTGGAACAGGAACGACACGAATACCATGGTCCTGAGCTGCACGAACCAATTTAAAACCAGGATCACTGATCAATGGTGTACCTGCATCACTGACGAGTGCAACATTTTCACCATTTTTTAACTTATCGATAATTATATCAATTTTGTTACTTTCATTGTGATCATGGCACGCTGTTAGCGGAGTTGAGATATTATAGTGTTTCATTAAAAGAGCGGACTGACGTGTGTCTTCTGCCGCGATAAGAGAGACAGACTTTAAAACATCAATTGCTCGATAAGTCATGTCATCTAAGTGCCCAATTGGCGTCGCTACAACAAATAACTGAGCACTCATAAGGTTTCTCCATGTTGGATCTATTAAGAATAAAAAAAGAATTCATTGGTATTGGCTTATGTGGAATGATTTTCCAAGCCCAAGCGGAAGTATTGGTTATTTTACCTGATTCAGGCCCTATGGCGCGAGCAAGTAATAGTATTAAAAATGGTATTGATGAGGCTTATCAAAAGTCTAAAAGTGAAATGCCAATCAAATATGTCAATTCGGATCAAAAACGATTAAAAGAGATCCTAAAGACGCAAGTCAGTCAAAACACCAAACTTATTATTGGTCCACTAGCGAGACAGGATGTCGAAGCAATAATGAAAGAACCGCTTAAAATTCCTGTTTTAGCACTGAATGAAGTTCCTTCAAAACATGTGAAAGTGTGGCAGTTTAGTTTATCGAAAACTGATGATGCTCAAGTTTTAATTAAACAGATTGAAAGGGATCGAGTTCAGCATCTCTATATCTTGCGTGAGTCTGGTACTGAGTCCGAGAGTTTAAGCTTTGTAAATGCCGTGTTTAAAAATTTTCATGGTAAGTTTTCTCTAATCCAACAAGTGCCTCATATAAAGTCAAATGAAGGGGTGTTACTTTTAGGCAGTATGGCGTGGATCAATTCATTGAAGAATAAGCCTTCAAAACGTTTGTATGTTCAGGCTTTTGCTATTGATCATAATTTGGATATTCCGAAGGGAACTAAATTCTGTGATGTACCAGTCATGGTTCAATTTTTAAAAAAACCTAATCAAACGACTGAAAATACTGCTGCATTCCAACGTCTTAATGCCTTCGGTCAAGATGTTTGGCGTTTGGCGGATTTGATGTTGAAAACGAAGAATCCTGATCAAATATCAATTCAAGGTCAGACTGGGCATTTGAGTTTTAAAGAGCATCGGATCGAAAGAAAACCTGCGTGCTTCGAGAAAACATGGTTTAGATTAAAAAATATTTAAGAGGACTTAAATGGATGAGTTCTCAACAATTAGGTATATGGGCTGAAGACCAAACTGAAAAAGTCTTGATCTCACAGGGTTATATTGTGCTGGCTCGAAATTTTCATTCTCGTTATGGTGAGATAGACCTGATTGCTCAACGTGATCTTGAGCTTATATTTGTTGAGGTCAAAGCCAGATCAAAAACAACCTATGCTTCAGCCCTAGAATCAATATCATCGAGCAAGCAAATTAAAATTGCGAAAACAGCAATGTCATTTCTTCAAAAATTTCCAAGCTATACAGAGTTTTATTATCGTTTTGATGTGTTTTGTTTTGATTTTCATAAAAAAATTGCAAAACCGTTACAGCATGAAATTTCTGATATAGATTATGATCTCGAGTGGATTGAAAATGCATTTACAATAAATGCAGACTTGATTAATCTATGAACCGAATGAGCTAAGCCATTTCCAACAATAGAAAAAATTCAAGTTTCACGAGGAGACGGATTGAGTGTTGAAGCGTATTGTAATTTCGATGGCGTGTGTTGCTAGTCTTTCAGGCTGTGCAAGTTTTATTTCAGGTGGAACTGGCGCAGAACCAGTTGGGGTGGTGAGTGGAGCTCGTTCTTTAGGTCAGGTATTTATTGACTCTTCAATTGAACGTACAGCAAAGATCAATTTATACAAATTGGATGCTCGTTTTAAACAATCTCGAGTCAATGTGAATAGCTTTCACAGTAATGTCTTGTTAACAGGTCAAGTGCCTGATGCGCATTTGAAACAGTTAGCAGAAGATAACGTTCGAGCGATGAGTGATGTGAAATCTATTCATAATTACATCACAGTTGGTCCTCAAATTGGTTACTCTACCATCATGCAAGATGCGACTGCGACAGCGAATACACGTGGCTTAATTATGCGTGCGCCAGTTGTTTCAGACAGTAAAGTCTTGGTTCATACTGAAGATGGCGTGTTATATGTGATGGGACGCTTAAATACAGCTGAAGAGCAAGATCTCATTGAAGTTTTACAACGAGTAGGGAATGTCACGAAAATTGTTACTTTGATTGATAACGTGGAATCTGCTCAAGTAGGCGCAGGTGTTCAATCATCATCACTTATGAACCCTTCAGCGGTGAGTACTCAACCTTATGTTGAGACACCCGTTGCAATTGATCCTGATGCTGGTGTTAGTTACCAATAATGTCGAATAAGATTACGCAATTTTTTCCGAAATCAGTTCAGTTAAAACTGACCCAATTGAATCAAAAACTGAATGCTTTTCGCCCATATAATTTGGGTGGTTTGGCATTAAATCAATTGACCTCAAATAAAGGCTATTCTGTAAAAAGAAATATTGCTTATGGTCTTAAATCTCGGCAACGACTGGATCTTTATGTTTGCCAAGCGCCAGCGATTAAACCTTTAGTTATATTCGTGCATGGTGGTGCATGGAGTAGAGGAAGTAAGGACGATTATAAGTTTCTTGGAGAAAGTTTGACACGTGCTGGATATAACCTCGCCGTAATAAACTATCATCTGGCGCCAGAACATATTTTTCCTCGTTACGTAACTGACCTTGCAGATTCAATTCAATATTTAATCAAAAGTGATGATAAATATGGTATTTGTGCAGATCAAATAGCGCTTATCGGACATTCTGCTGGTGCTTTTAATGTGATGTCACTGATTTACCATCCTTCATTCATTGACTTTGAAGGACGAGATCGAATAAAAGCGTTGATTGGTTTGGCTGGACCCTATCACTTTAACTATCTAGGTGATCATTTATCTGAACATGCATTCGATAAAGCAGTAAATTTCAAAGCGGTGATGCCATACTATTTTGTAGAGAAAAATAATATTCAGCACTATATTTTTCTAGCAGATCAAGATACGTTGGTAAAAGATCATAATTCTGAAGAGATGCATCAAGCACTGTTAGCTGTAGAGAATCATAGCCAGCTCATTCGGGTGCCTGGTACTGGACATGTATCAATCATGGCAACAACTGCCACATTATTTGGTCGACTCTTCAAAACTCGATCTCTCATCCTGAAAGTTTTAGAAGAGTCCTTCAAATAAATCTATAACGATTCGGATTTGATTTATTCAGATTTGAAAGGAGTATTGTGAATGACATGTTGAATCATGGCATGCGCAATACTTCCTGCAAATGGAATTTCTGGTAAATCATCAAATTTAAAGAATTGGGCATCACTAATTTCATCTTCTTGAAGCACAATGTCACCTGAATCATACTCGGCCCGAAAAGCAATCATTAAATTACTTGGGAATGGCCAAGGTTGGCTGGCAAGATATTGAATATTTTTAACGTTTAGACCAATTTCTTCCATGGTTTCGCGTTGCACAGCCTCTTCTAAAGTTTCACCAACTTCGACAAAACCTGCAATTAATCCATACATATTGGATTTATTTTTTGCATTTTTCGCCAGCAAAATTTCATTGTCACCTCGTGTGATTACGGTGATAACACAAGGTTGAACACGAGGGTATTGGTGATAATTACATGCTGGGCAGATCATGGCATATTCTGAACGGTGCACATCCGTTTCTGTACCGCAATGACTGCAAAATTTATGATTACGACGCCATTCTAATAATTGAACTGCTCGGCTCGCTTGTTCAAATTGTTGCTTAGACCATTGAGTGATCAACTGTCGGATTGGCACAAGTTGATAACCTTCAGGAATCGCTTCTTCAATATGTAGATCTCGTGCAATTACCTGATCACCAGATTTGAAAATCAGATCACTCTCTAAACGTTCAACACGTGGTAATTGGAAGTTTTCATCGACGAGAAGTTGATGTTGTTTAAAAATATAAGCAACAGAGAGTTCAGACATTAGGCAACCGCTTTAATTTTTTGACTGCTGATGAGTGCAGTCTCAGATACTGATTTATGAATAGGATAATCATACTTCAAGCCATCAAGATGAAGTTCTAGACTGGCAAGCACATCTAGAATGTGCTGAAGTTGTTGGTGGGTGAGTGATTTCTGAATATCGTAATAGTGTTCAACCGCCTCAGCACTATTTTTTAGCGCATTACTTAATATTTGAGCATCAAGAAATAGAGCAGCACCGCTTAATTGTCTTAAATTGGTTGTGATGTTTAATAAATCATTTGTGTCTTGAGCATCATTGTTTTGAAAAAGTTTATCGCCTAGTTCTTGCAAGAGAATTCGAGCTTCTTTTTGCAGCGTTTCATGCGCATCATCTAACCGATCCAGTGATATATTCATATTATTCACATCAAGTTGAATGCGAGTTGGTGCAAAATTTCGCTTCAAAATCCCGATAGAGTTCATAGCCGACAGCATGCTGTTCATTAATCGTTGAGCAAAATCGGCATTTTGTTGAATATAGGTTCGATGAAAATGCTCTGCTTGCAGTTTCATTTCTGCATAAGCTTCATTAAGATTCATCACTAAAAAGATATTTGCCATACGATAGAGCTTTAAGCGAATATCTAAAATTTGATCGTCAGTAAAACTTTGATAGTGACTTTC
The DNA here is from genome assembly GCF_056779895.1 of Acinetobacter sp. ANC_7553. NCBI lineage: Bacteria > Pseudomonadati > Pseudomonadota > Gammaproteobacteria > Moraxellales > Moraxellaceae > Acinetobacter > Acinetobacter sp. ANC_7553. The sequence goes on from NZ_JBWYIV010000002.1 coordinate 272,629, forward strand.
AATATCTAACCTTAATTGATTCAATTCTTCTGTAATCAAGTGAGCAACGGCATCGATTGTTCTTTGATCAGGTCCAAACAGATGGCGACTAAAAATTTGTAGTTGAACATCAGTCAAAATGTTGTCCGAGATTTGAAAATACTCACGAAGCATTTGTGAATCGTAGTTTTCTTGGCTAATACAAATCGCTAAAGCATTAGCAAAGTCATTTTCATCGACCTGAAAATGCTGGGGTGCATTTAAAAACTCTCGGATCTGACTGCCAACTTTAGCCAACCATTTTAGGCGTGCATCACTGAGAATGAGTTGGTCAAGTTGATTAAATGCGATTTGCATCAGAAGCCAATATTGTTGACTCGGTGTTTCAAGAGAGAGCAGTGCTATATGATCTACAATGAGTTTAAAACGATCAAAATCGTCTTCAGTTTCATTTTGCGTCACTATTTTTATTAAACAATCTTTATATAGTGTATTCCAATAATCAGATGAATTAATCTGATTCGATGATGCTTGCGGTGTTAAAGTTAATTGTTTCTGAGCGGTCTGAATTCCATTACCCAATGCTGTACAAGGGATGTTCAATACTCGCTCTAGATGGTTAAGTGTATCTAAGAGAAATTGGGGGACATCGACTTCACGTAAGCAAATAAATTCGATATATCGTTTTAGCATTGTTGTGCCATCACTTAATGCGGCAGCGTATTTCAGGTTTTTTGCAGTTGGATTTTGCATCATCTTTGACATGACTTGCGCACAGTAGTGTGCAAGTTGTGCGAGATGAGGAAGCTCGATCATGGCAAAAACTTGATTGGATTGCTCAAGTCGAATGAATGCGTCATCTATCCCAAAAGGAAGTGTTTGATCCTCGATAAGCTCTGATACTGTATTTTCGACCTGATCGATGATTTGATCAATTTCTTTTTTAACAATAAGTAATGCTGTAGGGTCAAAATAAATTGAACTTTGATAAGACATCGATCGAAACCTATGTTGGCCGTTAATTTTGCTCAGAGCCCAGATAAGGGGAGTTTTTGCTCTAAATGAATATAGCCGAACTGATCGTACTTTACAAAATGAATCAAGCAGATGGTAGATTATTTAGCAAATAAACACGGCTCACTATTTTTTTCTTGGTAATCTTCGATCCATTTTTGGTGTGCTGCTAATTCCTCATCAGAAGCATAAATGATTGGTAAATCTACCTCAATTTTTTGGTACTGATTTTGTCCAGTTTCAGAATGATGATCATGCGCTGAGAGTGCATCGATATCAAATGAAACTTGACCACCTGTCATGGCTAAATAAACATCTGACAGAATTTCTGCATCCAGTAAGGCGCCGTGGAAGGTACGATCACGCTGTGGAACTTCGTAGCGTTTCACTAATGCATCCAATGAGTTCTTTTGACCTGGATGTTTCGCTTTTGCCATTGCAAGTGTATCGGTCACTGCGCAGACTTCTGAAAGCGTACCAAAGCCAGCACGTTTGAACTCCATATCTAAGAAGTTCATATCGAAAGTTGCGTTGTGTGCGATAATTTCTGCACCTTTTAAGTACTCGTACAGTTCAGCAGCGATTTCTTCAAATATAGGTTTATCTTTCAAAAAATCATCAGAAATACCGTGAATTGCTTCAGATTCACCGACTGGTTTTTTGGGATTGATATAAATGTGAATTGAACTTCCTGTCAGTTTACGATTGATCATTTCAATCGCACCTACCTCGATAATACGGTCTGTATCTTGATAATAAAAACCTGTAGTTTCCGTATCTAAAATCAGTTGGCGTGGTCCCTGTAAATTTAAACGAGCAGGTGTGACCACAATATGTGGATGCGATTTTTCAGCTAACTGAGGAACGCTTTGATCTACAGATTCAGAATTTAAGTCCTGTGCATCAACTGTCTTAATAATATCCTTAATAATATCTGAGGAGTTTGAGGTGACTTCGTCCGTGCTGTATTCAGCTTGATCATCATTTTCTGCTAAATCAATTTCAACTTCTTCATCTTGATCATTGAGATCTAAACCAAACGGATCATTGAGCAACCAATCTTCAGACTGTTTTTTTTTATCATTCGCTTGCAGGGAATTTTTAAATTGTTCAGCCGTTTGGTCAGCGCCTTGATTAGCTAACTGATCTGCCATTTCATTGCCTGGATGTCCTGCATGACCTTTAATCCAGTTCCATTCAATGTCTCGACCTTGACAAACTTGATCCAAAGTTTGCCATAAATCAGGATTTTTTACGTCTTTCCAATTTTTCTTTTTCCAACCACTGATCCATTCAGTAATACCGCGTTTTACATAGTTTGAGTCTGTCCAAATGATAAGCTTTGCATCAACAGGACAAAATTTGATTCCTTCGATTGCAGCGGTTAACTCCATACGATTATTGGTCGTGTCTGGTTCACCACCACATATTTTATGTTCTGTATCCTTAGTGATGATGTAAGCACCCCAGCCACCTAGCCCAGGATTACCACGACATGCGCCATCAACATAAAGTGTTATTTCAGACATAGTTTGAACCAATCAATCGAATAAAGTGTTGAACATCAAGTTCGGAAATTTTATTGTATACGTAAATGCGAAACATCAGTGCGATAACTGGATATTTTTTAATGTCTTGTAACATTTATAAGCAATTACTCATCAAGAAGAGACTTGCCTGAACAACGAGCTCCTCTAAAATGGCTTATATACAATAAATTTACTATGCGTCTTTCGGAATTTGTATGTCTAAAACAACCACCGCAGTGTGGCAGCCATCTGCAACTTTTTTATTTAAAATTTCAGTAATTACTTCCGCAGTAACCGGATTAGGCGTAATGACTGGCTGTACAGCGAGTCCCACTTCTGCAAAGACGCAAAAGTCGAATCAACTCGGCATGTTAGATGCCAGTAGCTTAGATTCACTTGAAGATCTTTTATCTGCAACTGATATGCGTGCAGTTGAAGGTGATCGTTTACTTATTTTAAAACACGGCGATGTTTGGAAACGTATGACCGTTGGTTTTAAAATGGATGAAACAAAGTGGGATCCACGGATTGATGCTCAAAGAAGTTGGTTTATTACGCGTCAGCCTTATCTGGATCGTTTATCCGCTCGAGCTTCTCGTTATCTTTATCATACTGTAAAGGAAGCAGAGCGCCGTGGATTACCTACTGAACTTGCTTTACTTCCCGTCATTGAGAGTTCCTATGATCCAGCTGCAACGAGTTCAGCGGCAGCTGCAGGGATGTGGCAATTCATCCCAAGTACAGGTCGTATTTATGGATTAAGACAGACCAATTTGTATGATGGACGTCGTGATGTAGTTGAGTCTACACGTGCAGCCTACGAGTTTTTAGGAAGTTTATATAACCAATTCGGTTCATGGGAATTAGCTTTAGCGGCTTATAACGCTGGTCCTGGACGTATTCAACAAGCGATTAACCGTAATAAGGCTGCTGGCTTGCCTACAGATTATTGGTCATTACGTTTGCCTCAAGAGACAATGAACTATGTTCCACGTTTCCTTGCGGTTGCACAGATTATCAAATCCCCTGAAAAGTATGGCGTCAGATTACCACCAATTGCGAATCGTCCTCACTTTAGAGAAGTTCCAGTTCCAGCAGGTGCGAGTTTAAACGAAATTGCTTCTCTGACAGGCTTAAGTCGTGCAGAACTTTATCAACTGAATCCAGGGCATCGTGGTGATATCATTGATCCTCAAAGTCCACAGCGAATTTTAATTCCAGCAGATTTAAATCCAAATATTGATCGTAAACTGAAAGCACTCAAACCAAGCAGTACAGGTCTATGGGCGAGCGCTTCAAGCCCTGTTTCTACATCTACGCCAGCAACCACAATTACAACGACAGTAAATACACCAAAAGCTTCAAATGCTTCCGTATTGGCAACTCAAACAGTGAAGCCAGTTAATAATACTCAAACAGCTTCAGTTTCTACAACAATTTCAACTTCGAAGGGTAGGACTCCTTCTGGTTCTGATGCATTGGCAGCTTTTGCTGCTTCGGCAGTGGTGCCAAGCGCACCTCGTATACCTGTTGCTGTTACACCGGCGCAAAATGTTAAACCTGTACGTGTCGAACCCGAAATCACTGCTGAAGAAAAAGCCAGAATCTTAGCTTCAATTGCATCTGAAAAAACCACAACAACTACGAGTTCTGATCAAATTATTGCCTCGGTCATTGAGCCACAGGCCACTGAAGCAGAAAAAGCGGAAGTCGTTAGAGAGATTAGTGCCATTGCACCTCAAGGTACTGAGATCGTCGATCCTTTAGATGGCAAGATTAAATTAACTGCGATTCAGACAAGTCAGTCTGTGGCAGCAGGACAAGGTTCAGAAGTTAAAGTTGGCTTTGCTTATCCTAAATCTGTAGCAGAAAGTACATTGCCTACTTCTGAGGAAGCCCAGCTTAATCAAGGTAAGGCATTTAAGAAAACTGAAAGTGAAGTGGTTGTAGAACCACCTAAGGGTAAACGTAGTACGTATACGGTACTCCCTGGTGACACGCTGGCAATTATTGCAATGAAAAACGGCGTAAGTTGGAGAGATATTGCAAAATGGAACCAAGTAGATCCAAATGCAACCTTATATGTAGGTGCGACCCTATATCTGTACGATGCTAAACCAGTAGCATCTGCCCAGAAAACGGATATAAAGCCAGCAAGTTATATTGTAAAAGCAAATGATAGTCTGACTAGTGTTGCAAACCAGTTTGATTTAAGTGTCCAACAACTGGCTGAATTGAATGGTCTAACTATCAATAGTAATTTACTGGTTGGGCAGAAGTTAAATTTAACCCAGTCTCAAGCATCTAAATCAAGCAAAACTGAACAAGCGCTAACTAAGGTTCAAACGAAATCTTATACGGTCAAACGTGGCGAATACTTAAAGTTAATCGCTGATCGATATGGACTTTCGACTCAAGAGTTAGCGTCATTAAGCTCAGGACTGAAAGCTGATAGTAGCCTGTACGCGGGTCAAAAAATTAATGTTCCTTTAGAAGAAGTGCAATCTGCTACAGCTTCATCAACAACTCGCGCGAGTAATGCTAAAACTGTACCTGAAATTCAGACTGAAACTTACCGCGTACAACGAGGAGATACGTTGTACAACATTGCAAATGCGCATAAGTTAACCGTTGTTGAGTTGGCGACACTGAATAATTTGGATATTGAAAAAGGATTGATGGTTGGTCAAACCATTAAAGTACCAGCGGGATCTAAAGTACCAGAGCAATATGTTGTTCAATCAGGCGATAGCCTGAATGCCATTGCAAGCAAATATAATCTTTCTGTTGCACGGTTAGCAGAAATGAATGGCTTGCGAACGAATGCTGGTTTACAAGTTGGGCAAAAGCTGAATTTGAAAGAAGATGAAAATAAAGCTTCCACTAAGCAGAGTTCGACACGAAATAATTCGGTTGCTGAGAAAGTGGAGTTTCACACTGTGAAGAGTGGAGAGACCTTAGCAAGTATTGCGCGACAATATGATATGCCGCTTCAATCATTACTTACGCAGAATGATCTAAATGCGAGATCAGTCCTTCAAATTGGTCAAAAATTAAAAGTAAGTGGCGATGTTGAAAAGACGGCTGCAAGTACAGAAAAAACACCAGTCCGTCAATCAAAATCGCGTGATACAGAGGATTATGCTGTCAAATCAGGCGAGTCTCTTCATGTTATTGCTACACGATTTGACATGACTGCAAAAGAACTTGCAGATCTCAATAAGTTAAACCTACGTGCTGGATTGCAAAGAGGCCAAATTATTCAAGTTCCTAAAGTGGTCACAGATTATAAAGTCCGTAGTGGTGATTCCCTGTACAGAATTGCGAATCGATTTGGTATAGACATTGATCAGCTTGCAGAAATGAATGGTTTGAAACCAAACACACCTTTACAGATTGGTGCTACGATTAAAGTTCCACATTCTTAAGTCTGCTTAAGCAATCAGGAATTTCATATCGAGATGTGCATTTCATCAACTTTGTCAAAAGCAAAGTTTATTTTCCTCTTCTTGCCCATTCATATCAGTGCATGGGCAAATCTTCAAACGACGCCTTATATTGCTTTACAGTCAAAACCGAAATATCTGAATTTAGATGCGATGCCATATGCCAACCCAGACGCACCAAAGGGTGGAAAGTTGGTGAAAGCGGCTGATGGGACATTTGATAATCTAAACGGTATGAATGGGCAAGGAAGTTGGGTTGAAGGTACAAATTACTTGTTCGATACGCTATTTTCCAAGTCATTAGATGAACCAAATGTGTTTTATCCACTTTTGGCTGAGAAAATTCAGTTTGATCCAACCCGAACACAATTTGTGATTTTTCATTTAAATCCACGTGCTCGATTTAGTGATGGATCTCCTGTACTGGCTGAGGATGTTAAATTCACGTTTGAAATGTATTTAACTAAAACCAATCCCGGTTTACAGATGTATTTGTCTGATTTAGATAAAATTCAGGTTCTGTCTAAACATGCCGTAAAAATGGTATTTAAATCAGAAAGAAATACTGAAATGCCAGCAATACTTTCACAGATGCCAATTTTTTCTAAAAAAGATTGGCAATCTAAAGATTTTAGTCGAGCAACACTCAAACCCATTTTAGGATCAGGGCCATATACAATTAAAAATCTTGATGCTGGTCGTAGTATTACCTATCACCGTAATCCCCATTATTGGGCTAAGGATTTACTTGTAAATCGCGGTCGTTATAATTTTGATCAAATTAAATATGTTTATTACCGTAGTTCGGACATTGCATTTGAAGGATTTAAAGCTGGACAATATACATTTCACCAAGAGAAATTTGCTCGTAAATGGAAGACGGAATACAACTTTCCAGCATTTAACTCAGGATTGGTTAAAAAATATAGTGTAGCTTTACAAAACCCTGCTCCGACACAAAGTATCGTTTTTAACACACGAAAAAAACCGCTAAACGATATCTATTTTAGACAAGCAATGACCTATGCTTATGACTTTGAATGGCAAAATAAAGCATTGTTTTATCAACAATATCAACGTTTACAAAGTCATTTTCAGTTTAGTGAGCTCGAAGCAAAGTCAGTACCAAGTCCAAAAGAATTAACAATATTAAAACCTTATTTATCTCGGTTACATCCTTTACAACGAGAAGGGGTATTAAAAGCGTGGAAATATCCCGTCACTGATGGTACAGGTTACAATCGTAAAGGCTTACTCACTGCTCGGAAAATTTTAATTGAGCAGGGGTATTCATTTAAAAATGGTAGTTTGCATGCGCGTGATGGAAAACCAATTCAATTAGAATTGCTTCTTCATCAAGAGGGCTTACAACGGACGCTCATGCCTTATATTCGAAATTTAAAAAAACTGGGTATTCAAGTTTCGATTCGGCAAGTCGATATGCCTCAATATTTACAGCGGATGCGTCAATATGATTTTGATTTAACCACGATGGTGATGCCTCAATCACTAAATCCTGGGAATGAGCAAGCGCAATTTTGGAGCAGTCATGCTGCAGATGAAGAGGGAAATTATAATTTTTCTGGTGTGAAAAATAGCGTTATAGATGAAATTATACAACGTATTATTCATGCACCCGATCGAGAAAAATTAATATTAAATACACGTATCTTGGATCGTTTATTACGTGCAGGATATTATCAGATACTTACTTACGGAAATGATCGTGAATGGTATGCGTATTGGAATATGTATAAACAACCACAGATTAAACCCAAACTCGCTGTTGGTGAAGATTATTGGTGGGTAGATCAACAGCAAGCTCGCAAAGTGTCTGCTTATCTTGGTCGAAGTAAAGGCTCACGTTAAAGGTTAAATTTATGGGTCTTTATATACTTAAACGACTTTTGCTGATCATTCCCACCTTATTTTTGATAATGCTGATCAATTTCGCCGTCGTTCAAATTGCTCCTGGTGGACCTGTAGAACAGGCAATACAGAGAGCTGAACAATTTCAAGGCATTGGTGTTGTGTCTGGTTCGACATCTCATATCAATGAAGTCCAGAGTTATTATCAGGGTACACGAGGACTCAGTCCTGAAATGGTCGAGCAGATCAAAGCGCAATATGGATTTGACCGCCCTGTGCATGAGCGCTTTTTTCTAATGCTAAAAGGATATTTTCAACTCGATTTTGGAACGAGCTTTTTTAAAAATAAATCAGTAGCAACATTAATTTTGGAAAAAATGCCAGTCACGATCTCCCTTGGATTATGGAGTACCTTACTGATCTACAGTATCGCCATTCCTCTAGGGATTAGAAAAGCGAATAAACATGGCGGTCTGTTTGATCAAACGACCTCCTTAATATTGGCGGTTGGTTATGCAGTGCCAACTTTTGTATTTGGTATTCTACTTATTATGATTTTTTCGGGGGGATCCTATTTACAATGGTTCCCATTACAAGGATTGGTCTCTGAGAATTTTGCTGAACTCAGTTTCATTGATAAAGTTAAAGATTATTTTTGGCATCTTACATTGCCTGTCCTTACTATTATATTAGGTGGATTTGCGACCCTTACATATCTAACAAAATACTCTTTTATGGAAGAATTAAATAAACAATATGTGACGGCAGCTCGTGCTAAAGGTTTGACCGAGCAACGCGTTTTATACAATCATGTTTTCCGTAACGCGATGTTGATCGTTATAGCAGGATTACCTGAAGCACTGATCGGAATTTTTTTTGTTGGCAATCTATTTGTAGAAATTATATTTAATCTTGATGGTTTGGGTTTGCTTGGATTTGAGGCAATTCAGCAGCGTGATTATCCCGTGATTTTTGGAACATTGTTTATCTTTACATTGGTCGGTCTAATTTTGAGATTACTCAGTGATGTTCTATATCAATTGATTGATCCAAGAATCAATTTTGATCGTCGAGGAGCATAAAAATGTCTCCACTTTTCGATCAACGAGTTTCAAAATTTAAGTCACATCGACTCGGATACTTCAGCTTCATTTTATTTATCGCGATCTTTATTTTATCCTTGGGGGCAGAGTTTATTGCCAACGAAAAACCAATACTTATTTATTATAAAGAAGAAATTTATTTCCCAATTTTTAAGCCTTATCCTGAAACAACATTCGGTGGTGTCTTTGAGACTGAGGCTGATTATAAAGATCCAGCTGTTCAAGAATTGATTAATGAGCAAGGATGGCAGATTTGGCCTATCATCCCATTTTCATATCAAACACCTAATTATGAATTGGCAGAAGCTTTACCATCTCCACCGACCTCCGTGAATTGGTTAGGCACAGATGATCAAGGTCGTGATGTCTTGGCAAGATTAATATATGGTATTCGTATCTCTTTGCTGTTCGGCATTGCACTTACTATTGGATCTGCATTCATAGGAATTACCATTGGTGCTATCCAAGGCTACTTTGGCGGTTGGTTGGATCTGATCGGTCAAAGACTGTTAGAGGTGTGGGGTGGTCTACCAATGTTATTTATTGTGATGATCTTAGTGAGCATGTTTACACCAAGCGTATATTGGCTGTTTTTAATTATGCTGATGTTTGGTTGGACTGCGTTAGTTGGTCTTGTTCGTGCAGAGTTTCTGAAAGCCAGAAATTTGGACTATGTGCGAGCTGCTCGATCACTCGGTGCTACAGATAGTCAAATTATTATCAAACATATTTTACCCAATGCTATAAGTTCGTCACTCTCACAGCTTCCTTTCATTCTTACCGCTAATATTACCGCACTTACAGCCTTGGATTTTCTGGGCTATGGTTTGCCACCTGATACAGCTTCAATTGGTGAAATTTTACTGCAGGGTAAGAATAATCTATCAGCACCGTGGTTGGTTTTATCTGGATTTTTTAGTCTAGCAGTTGTGTTATCTATTCTTATTTATATTGGAGAGGCAGCTCGAGATGCATTTGATCCAAGAGGCTAAACCAATACTTGAAGTCAACAAGCTCAATATTCAGTTGAATGAACAAAAAATCTTAACTGATTTGTCTTTTCAGCTAAATGCGGGTGAGACAGTAGCGATTGTTGGTGAAAGTGGTTCAGGAAAATCTCTAGCTTGTCTAAGTCTTCTAGGTCTTCAAGATCGCGCTCTAGACTTAAGTGGTGAAATCATATTTCAAAATGAAGATCTGCGTCTAAAACACGAAGATCAGTTGCGCTTAATACGTGGCAATAAGATCGCGATGATATTTCAAGAGCCAATGACGGCACTTAATCCATTACATACAATTGAAAAAATTATTTCAGAACCTTTATGGTCGAAGGGGCTTAAGAGAAAAGACATTCGAAAAAAAATAGAAGAAGTGCTTTGTGATGTAGGGTTGGGTAATTCATCAGACATCCTCAAGCGATATCCACATCAGTTGTCTGGTGGACAGCGTCAAAGGGTGATGATCGCAACAGCTCTGATTTCGGAACCTGAAATTTTAATTGCAGATGAACCAACAACAGCCCTTGATGTATCACTACAGAAGCAAATTTTAAATTTAATTAAAGACCAAGCGCATCAAAAAGATATGGCCTTAGTTTTGGTTAGTCATGATTTAAGGTTGGTGCAACAATATGCTGATCAGGTATTGGTTTTGTCTAAAGGTGTCACAGTTGAACAGGGTGATGTCTCTCAAATATTCCTGCAGCCTCGCCATGAATTGACTCGACTGCTCCTTAATCAGCAGTTTGATTCGATTTCACCTATCAGTGAACAGGCCAAAGAACTTTTAAATACTGAACATCTTCGAGTGCGGTATCCACCTAAGCTGAATTTTCTGAATGTATTTAAAACTCAATTTATAGCGGTGGAAGATTTAAGTTTCCAGCTTAAACAAGGAGAGTCGCTTGGTATTGTAGGTGAAAGTGGGTCTGGAAAAACCAGTGCTGCACTCGCGCTTGCACGACTCATAGAGTCAACAGGTACCATTGAGTTAAATTGTATCAATCTCAATCACTTGTCTGACAAGCAATTAAGAGCGCATCGAAAAGATTTTCAATTCGTTTTTCAAGATCCTTTTTCGAGTCTCAATCCAAGAATGGATGTTTTGTCGTTATTAACTGAAGGGTTAAGATTAAAAAAATTGAGAAAGAGTGAAAAATTAAATCTCGCGATTCAAGCCCTTGAAGAGGTTAATCTCACAAAAGAATTTCTTGATCGTTATCCTCATCAAATGTCGGGTGGACAGCGACAAAGAGTATCGCTGGCCAGAGCACTTATTCTGAAACCTCAATTACTCATTCTGGATGAGCCAACATCTGCATTAGATCGCAATACACAAATAAAATTGGTGAAATTACTTCAAGATATACAGCAGAGAACAGGGATCAGTTACATCTTTATTAGTCATGATCTGAAAATTGTGAAAGCGTTATGCCATCGAGTTATGGTGATGAAAGATGCAAAAGTTTTAGAAATTCAAGAGACAGAACGTTTATTCCGTGCACCGATTCATGCTTATACGCAACATCTTATACAAAATAGTTTATAAAAGTTATTTGACAAGAAGGATTGTCAATTCTAGACTGAAATTCAGGGAAGTCACGCCTAATTGGTTTTAGGTTTAGATAAGCACAAAATTGAGAACTTCAAGATGAGTAAAATTGCTGAGCCGATTCAAATTCGCAATACAACTTTCAAAAATCGCATTATTAAAGGCGCAATGAGTGAAGCTCTAGCGAATGCTGCTGGTGAACCAAATCATTTGCACACAGGCTTGTATGAAGCTTGGGCAAGAGGAGGTTTAGGGGGTTCAATCACAGGAAATGTGATGGTTGATCTACGTGCGAAGAATGAGCCTGGTGTCGTCGTGGTCGAAAATGAGCGAGATTTACCTAAATTAAAGGCATGGGCTGACCTAGGTAAACGTTATGGTATGGTCCAGCTTGTTCAATTGTCTCATCCGGGCAGACAGTGTCCTAAAGGCTTAAATAAAGAAACTGTTGCACCGTCTGCTGTTCCATTTAGTGCTATGTTGGCTACTACCTTTGCTACTCCACGGGCTCTCGAGCATGAGGAAATCCTAGATCTAATCCAAAGGTTTGCAACCTCTGCAGCGATTTGCGAAAAAGCGGGCTTTGAAGGTGTTCAATTACACGGTGCTCATGGATATTTAATAAGTGAATTTCTATCGCCACTGACCAATAAGCGTAATGATCAATGGGGTGGAAGCATTGAAAATCGTATGCGTTTCTTATTAGAAATTTATAAAGCTGTTCGAGCTGCAACATCCGAGAATTTTATCGTTTCAGTGAAATTGAATTCCGCAGATTTTCAACGTGGTGGAATTACTGAAGAAGAAGTGATTCAAGTATTTAAAGCTATTGATGATGCAGGTATCGATTTAATTGAAATTTCAGGTGGTACGTATGAAGCGCCCGCAATGGCAGGTGCTAAAGCTGAACAGCGTAAAGCAAGTACCATTGCACGTGAGGCTTACTTTTTAGATTTCGCAGAGAAAATACGTCAAGAAGTAAAATGCAAACTGATGGTTACAGGTGGATTCAGAACCGTTAAAGGGATGAATGATGCTTTAGAAAGTGGTGCATGTGACTTTATTGGAATTGCACGCCCACTCGCTGTAGAAACGGATTTAACTGATCGTTTGATTGCAGGACACGATGTTAGATATGCAGTAAAACCAATTAAAACAGGGATTCCATTTATTGATAAAATGGCAATTATGGAAATTATTTGGTATGCGGCACAATTCAAAGCGATTGGTGAGGGTAATCAACCTAATCCAAAACTTTCACCTTTAAAAGTTTTTCTGAATTATGCAAAAGGAAATGTGAAGGCTATCATTCAGGGCAAAGTTAATTCAAGAAAATCTGCATAGTATAAATCAATACATATAAGGAGCCTTTATGGCTCCTTATTTTATGCGGCGAGTTAAAACTAAAGCGCAAGTGTTTGAAAAGGGAAAAGTAACTTAGAGACTTCTTGGGTTGACCATAATCCGATCGCTCGTGGATGATAGTAAGGTGATAGATATGGAATTAATAATGCGAGTTTATCGTTTATATCATCTAATGAATGACATTGATGTTTGATCTGTTCAAGTTCATGTTGATTATTGTATTTTGATAGCCAGTTTTGATCTCCTGTTACAGGCATTCTTTTTAAACGAACAGTTAATGATTCCCCTTGAATCCAGTCTTTGATCAGCATTTTCTCAGTTGCATTAAACACACCAAACATTTTGCCATCACTATCGTGAATAAGTTTCCAAAAACGACTTTCTTCGACAGGCCTGTTTTTAATAATCCATTGTTTATCAATTAAGATTTGAATAAATTCAGATATTAATTCAGGTTGAGCGAGCCATTCGTTAATTGATCTGCCATTAAATTGACATTTTTGGTTATGGATATGTTGACCGACAACTGCTTTTCTTTGCAGAAGTTGATAAACGCTTTGAGTCAGATCAATTTCTTGGATGATATTTGTTGAGCTCAAGCCAAGATCATTCATTTGGAAACCCATTTTAACCAATTCAAGATATTTTGATTTATCTTGAGCTTGATGATAATGATCAATAAATGCCTGTATTGATTTTTCAGCATGTCCATTGTGTGCATTATCAATTGTAATATGAACATTAAAATAATGAGGATCAATTCCAAGTTCTGCTAACTCATAATTGGTGATTAACAGGTGTAGTGGTAATTGTTCATAACCCAAGTTAAATCCAATTACCAGTGGAAATAAATCATGTGGTATATATGCGAGAGCAAGTTGAACAGCGGCTTGTTCAAAATAAATATCATCTAAATAATTAATGTACGGTTCAAGCTCGAAATGTCGTAGTAAGCTTTGATACATGCAAACATGATTTGCTTTAGCATCTCCCAACCCAAGTTCTTCTAAGTAGATATAGCTTAGATCTTTGCTTTCAAACAGAGAGGGGTGCGTAAGAGATGAATATAGCCATGAGCCATCTACATACTTAACTGGAGCAACTTTATATAAAAATTCTAAAGCATGAGAGATGGTTGGAAAGTAGTCACGCCCAAGGCCTGATTTTCGTTGATCTAGATAACTTTGAAATTTAGAACAAGTTTGATCATGTTCGTGTTGTATATGTTGCCTAACTTGGTCTACCTGATCAATCCACGATAAATGAGTCGTATTGAGTTGATCGAATAGTGAAAGAACATAGGTTTCAGCATATTCTGTTTTACATTCACGATTCACTTTAGGGTCTAAAAAAAACTCAACCCAGTCTTTATTTGTTTTAGGACTAATTGTATTTAATTGTGATGGGGATGCTAGGGGATTAAGTACGGTGTTGTCCAACATCATCTTCTCCAAGCGTTATTAAGGGTTTAAACCACCATAACCTGCAAAGATGATAATGTTGTTTATTTTGTGTTCGATTTTTAGGGTGACTAAGTTATAAAAAAAAGCCCAAGTCTTAAATGCTTGGGCTTTTTTATGAGATGTATCATCTCGAATATGGCGTCCCTACGGGGATTCGAACCCCGGTTACCGCCGTGAAAGGGCGATGTCCTAGGCCTCTAGACGATAGGGACAGTACAGAAATATATTTTAAACCATGTTATTTCAATTGAAATTAATGGCGTCCCTACGGGGATTCGAACCCCGGTTACCGCCGTGAAAGGGCGATGTCCTAGGCCTCTAGACGATAGGGACTTAATAAAATCTACTTCTGAAAATTGGCGTCCCTACGGGGATTCGAACCCCGGTTACCGCCGTGAAAGGGCGATGTCCTAGGCCTCTAGACGATAGGGACGTTTCAGAGGTGGGCGTATAATAGGGTGAAAATAGGGGGGTGTCAAACGCATTTCAGCAAAAAAATTAAAAAAATGGTGTGTTCGTATGAAAATAAAACAATATTGAATTTAAAGGCTAAATTTAGATCAAATATCCAAGAAATATTAGAAAAGCATTGGGAAAATAGGAACTGTCTAAGCAAAAAAATAGCGACCGAAGTCGCTATTTCAAAATCAAGATTTATCGTGATAAAACAGGTAATAACTGGCATAGCATACAGCAATGAACGCTAAACACCCGAAAAAGCTAATACGCATACTTGGATCAAATACCATACTTAAGCATGTGATAAAACAGAACACAAAACCTAAGATTGGGACAATTGGAAATAATGGAGCAGCAAAGCCCAGCTCTTCTTTTTTGCGCCCTTGCTTATACCAATCGCGTCTGAAATTAAATTGGCTTAAACAAATACTCATCCACACAACGACCATTGTAAAAGCAGCAATACCTAATAAATTGGTAAAAATAGTCTCAGGTGCGAATTGTTCTGACAATAAGCCTGGTAACCCACCGATCATTGTCACGATCACTGCAACATAGGGGATACCACGTGCATTCACTCTAGAAAATACTGCAGGGAGCTGCTTTTTGTAAGATAAAGACCACATCATGCGTGACGCAGCAAACAAACCAGAGTTAGCAGCTGATAATAAAGCGGTAATAATTACAAAACGGATGATATCTTCTGCATAGGGAATACCAATATGCTGGAAAACAGTCACAAATGGAGAGCTACTCACACCTTCAGCAGCTAAGCCAGCTTCTTGATGTGGAAGAAGTGACGTTACTACAATGATTGTACCTACGAAGAAAATCAACAGACGAAAAATCGCTGTATTAATCGCTTTAGGAACATTTTTAGCTGGGTCTTTAGTTTCACCAGCAGCAACCCCAATTAATTCTGTTCCAGAGAATGCGAAGTTTACGATAAGCATCGTAGCAAAAATTGGGAATAGACCTTCAGGGAACCAACCTTGAGCAGTTAAATTGCTAAATAAAGGCGCCGTTTCGTAACCTTGATAGCCAATTACGCCAAAAATTGCGAGTAGGCCTAAGAGAATAAATGCAACAACAGTAATAACTTTAACTAATGCCAGCCAAAATTCAGATTCTGCGAACCATTTTGTGGAAATCATATTTAAAACAAATACGAATACACCAAAGACTATAGTCCACATCCACATGGAACTATCTGGGAACCATTCCTGCATGAGGAGGGCGGCGGCTGTAAACTCAGTTCCTAATGTAACCGACCAAGTTAACCAATATAACCAAGTGATGGTATAGCCTGTTCCTGGTCCAATATATCTTTTGGCATAAGCACCAAACGAACCAGACTCAGGCATATGAACGGCAAGCTCACCTAAACACAGCATAACCATGTAGGCGATAATCCCGCCAAGGATATAAGAAATAATGGCACCTACAGGCCCCGTTTGTGCAATGACTTCACCCGAACCTAAGAAAAGTCCAGTTCCGATTGCGCCGCCAAGCGAAATCATAACCAGATGTCGAGTACTCATAGCGCGTTGTAAAGGCGCAGAATTGCCCTGATGCGAAGCATCATTCGGAGATGAGTGCATAGGATTGAAAATTCGAAACAAATGAAGCGAGTTATTGTAGTGAAAAACTACAATTCTTCAATGAAATAATAGTAATTTTGAATATTGAGTGATCGTATGAAACGATAATGGCGTCCCTACGGGGATTCGAACCCCGGTTACCGCCGTGAAAGGGCGATGTCCTAGGCCTCTAGACGATAGGGACGTTGCGAGGTGCTTGTATATTAAGGATAGACATTTCAATTGTCAAAAGCTTCGTATCAAAAAAAGTTTTAATCGTTCATACATTAAGCAAAAACAATCAATTAGTTTTAATTTTGATTAAACTGACAACAATAAGATTTTTCATGTATTTAAATAACATGGAGAGAAGGTCCTCACTATAAAAAAACGATCCGCTTTATATTCATCATATCAAACCAGCCATCTGTAAAATTTGATAAGATGACGTGGTAAGACAACGAAGGAAAGAGGCGTGTTGCCATTTAAACTCTGGGTGGATGCTGATGCATTACCTAAAATTTTGCGTGAAGTCATTTTAAGAGCTTCTGATCGTTATCAACTTGAAGTAACTTTTGTCGCCAATCAAAATGTAGGAATAACTCCTTCTGTTCGTATTAATTCAATACAGGTGATGAGTGGAGCAGATCAAGCTGATAAAGAAATTATCGAACGTATGAAAGAGCATGATATTGTCATGACGCAGGATATTCCTCTAGCAGCTCAAGTCATCGAAAAGGGTGGCGTTGCAATTCATCCACGTGGTGAAATTTGGACAGAAGCTAATATTAAGGCACGATTACATTTGCGTGATTTCATGGAAACTTTGAGAGGGGCTGGCGTTCAAACCGGTGGACCACCGCCAATTTCAGAAAGAGATAAGCGTGAATTTTCAAGTGCTTTGGATCAAACGATTCAAAAACAAAAAAGAAAAACTGCCTGATTTATCTTATCAATCGAGTTCACATGCCAGAAAAATCTAAACTTATGCTCATTTATGCCTTATTGGTCATCATTTGGGCAACAACTCCACTTGCGATTGTATGGAGTGTAGAAGATATTTACTTAATGTGGGCATTGGTGATTCGATTAGGCTTGGCACTGCCTATCGCAGCATTACTTCTCATTGTTTTAAAGGTAAAATTTCCTTTAAATTCAATTGCATTGCATAGTTATTTTGCTGGGTCATTTAGCTTGATTGGTTCGCAATTTTTTACTTATGTGGCTACTGATTACCTAAGTTCTGGCATGATTGCATTGATGTTTGGATTAGCACCAATTATGGCAGGGCTTATTGGAAAATTTATCTTTCAACAAGATTTGCATAAGCTGCAATGGTTAGGAATGATCGTCGCGATTACTGGGCTCGTAGTGATCAGTTTTACTGGATCAGCACAACATATCCATCCCATTGGAATTGGTTTAATGTTGCTCAGCGTTTTTTCATACGCAATGTCAATTTTTTGGGTAAAAAAAATAAATGCTGATGTAGCACCAATGGCTCAGGCGACTGGTTCAATACTTGTTTCTACTATCGTTGCATGTTTAATTGTGCCATTTATATGGAAATACTTACCTACTGAATTACCTTCAATGAAGTCGTTACTTGCGATCATATATTCTGTCGTTATGGCTTCATTAGTCGCTATGTTTTGCTATTTTTACTTGGTCAAAAAAATACAACCCACCACATTGTCCCTTACAAATGTAATGACTCCAGTTCTAGCACTTGGTATAGGTGCTGCATTTAATCATGAGAAATTAACGCTTGGCATGATACTGGGAGCAATGATTCTACTTCTGGGATTATTTATGTATTTTTATCGGGATATAGAAGCGAATCGGAAATTTAAACAAAAAGTATTAAAACCTTAAGTTTAATGCTCAGTGATTCTGTGAGTTTTTTAAATGCTTCAAGGCTTCTGTTAACTTTACTTTGTCTTGGGGATGTAACGTTAGAAAATATGCACCAGTTCTAAACAGCCCATTTTCTTCTTGATTGCTGTAGACAACCTGTGCAGTTGCAGCGATATGAAAATCATTTTCAGGGTGACTCAATGTGATATGTATATAGGTTTGTTCAGGGATATGTTGCTCAGCATAAAAACTAAAACCCGTTTCAGACAAATTGACTTGAGTAGGTACTGGTAACATGGTTTGTACAATAGAGTCGTAAAGTGAGCCCGTAATCAGGTTTAATTTTTGGTTAAATAAGGATAATATCCGAGCAATTTGTTGATCTTTTTGATTTAATTGTTCTAATTCGTACATAAGCGCATGATCAAATTGATCTAATTCTGCAAGTAAGAGAAAATAGCGCGGTAGTACAAAATTTGAATCATAGGGATCATTCAAAGCGACATCTTTCGTGATGATCTGATAATTTATTCTTAAGGCAGCATCAATACGTGACATGACGCGTCTTTCAATATTGCCACTTTGATGCTGAAGATTTTCCATTAAAACACCTCGGACTAGATGGTATGTTTAAACCGATCTCGCTGTATATAGGGTTGAGATACACTCGCGCACGGCGAAGTAATCACTTTATTTCTTTTATTGCTTTAGTTTCCATGATCGGTCTGACTTTGGGCGTCGCTGTTCTCATTACTGTGTTATCTGTAATGAACGGTTTCGATCGTGAATTAAAAAACCGTGTCTTGGGAATGGTACCTCAAGCGACTGTTTCCTCTACACAAATTCTAACAGACTGGCCTGAGCTTGCAAAGAAAATAGACCAACATGAACATGTGACGGGTGTTGCACCTTTTACACAGTTGCAGGGGATGTTAACAGCCCAAGGACAGGTTGCAGGGATAATGGTCACGGGTATTGAGCCTGACTATGAAAAAAATGTATCTATTATTCAAAATCATATGGTTCAAGGCGACATCAACTCATTAAAGAAAGGTGAGTTCGGGATTGTTTTGGGCAAGCAGATGACGGATGCTTTAGGTTTAAGTCTCAATGACAATGTAACATTGGTATTACCTGAAGCGACACCATCACCCGCTGGCGTTGTTCCAAGATTTAAACGTTTTAAAATTGTCGGTATTTTTAGTATTGGTGCGGAAGTGGACTCGATGATGGGTTACATCGCGCTAAATGATGCTTCGACATTGTTGAGACTGCCGGATGGTGCACAAGGTATCCGTATGAAGCTAGATGATATCTTCAAAGCACCACAAGTCGCTGAAGAAGTTGTTATGGATTTACGAGGCAATTTCTATCCATCAAATTGGACTTATACGCACGGCAATCTCTTTAGTGCCATTCAGATGGAAAAAGCAATGGTTAGCCTTTTACTTTTCCTCATTGTCTTGGTTGCAGCATTTAATATTGTATCTTCATTGGTGATGGTGGTTACTGATAAAAAATCTGACATTGCTATTTTAAGAACCTTAGGTGCTTCACCAGCAACGATCACTAAGATTTTTATGGTACAGGGTACGGTGATTGGTGTTGTAGGAACACTGGCAGGAGCAGCACTAGGTATCATCTTTGCAACGAGCATTAGTGGATTTATTGGCTGGTTGAACACTGCTTTTGGACTAAATTTGTTCGATGCATATTTCATTAACTATTTACCATCGTATCTACGTTGGCAAGATGTGGTGGTGATTGTTAGCTTATCACTAGCGCTAAGTTTCCTTGCAACAATTTATCCAGCGCTGCGTGCTGCCAAAGTTCAACCAGCAGAGGCTTTACGCTATGAGTAATATTGTCTTAGAAGCCAAAAATATTCATAAACATTTTACAGATGGTAAATCAACTGTTGAAGTGATTAAGGGATTGGATTTAGTTGTTGAGCAAGGACAATTTGTTTCAATTGTTGGATCAAGTGGTTCGGGTAAGAGTACGCTGTTACATGTATTAGGGGGGCTTGATCGTCCGTCCGAAGGTGTAGTGATGCTTAATGGGCAGCGTTTTGACACTTTAGGTGAAGCTGAACGCGGTTTCCTACGTAATGAACACCTCGGATTTGTGTATCAATTTCACCATTTACTTCCTGAGTTTACGGCTTTAGAAAATGTATCAATGCCGCTGATGTTACGTAAAGATGCAAATTTTAAAGAAGTAAAAGAACGTGCAGAATATTTGTTGAATAAAGTGGGTTTATCACATCGTTTAACGCATAAACCAGGTGAGTTATCTGGCGGTGAGCGACAACGCGTTGCGCTTGCACGGGCTTTAGTGGCTCAACCTAAATTGATGATGGCAGATGAGCCTACTGGAAATTTAGATCGTAAAACTGCCGTCACAATTTTTGAATTGCTTTCCGATCTGCGTAAAGAATTTAATATGGCAATGCTCATCGTGACCCATGATGAACAGCTCGCACAAACTGCTGATAAGATTTTGCATATGCAAGATGGATTGTGGGTATAGCCTAAAAATCCGATTAACAGTCTTGTTAAAGCCCACTTAGGTGGGCTTTAATCTATTTAAGAAAAATAAACATAAAAGTTAGATGTTTTTAATATTTATTCTCATCTTTTGGATCATTGGTGTTGCTACGATCAGCTTTCAGGGTGAAGTTGAATATTCAACTCTCTTGCTGGGTATGGCAAGTATCATTTTGATCATGGATTACTTTGTACGATTAATGAGGCAACCTGATCGATTCATTTATCCTCACACCTCAAGTATTGTCCAGTCATCATCAAGAATGCTTGTGCTAACGGGAATTTGTCTGATCACATTTGTTTTGGGGCATCAACATGCAAAAACAGCCTTACACGATCGTTTAGAGAAACGTGTTCAATATATTGAAGAAAAAGAAATAGTTGTCTATATCAATAAAATTAATCAGCTGAAAATGGATCAGGAAGGTCGATCAATACAGCAGCGTGCGCAAGTGATCGACAAGAAGCAAGGACAATCTCAAACGCTATTATTATATTTGCGAGAGTCAAAACTTGATACGACATTAGAACTAGGGCGCTATTATAAAGTTACGGGAAAATTAAGACCCGCACATAGTTATGCAGTAGATGGGGTATTTGATCATGAGAAATGGTTGTTGCAGCAAAATATAGCTGGAACAATGCGTGTAGATTGGATCGTACCTGTAAGTGAAGCGGTGTTATATTCTGAAGGTTATTTATCTTCAACCGATGTGCATCGGAGCCTTATCGCACGATTGAGCCTGAGCATTGAAAAAGCACGTTTAGCTTTTAGGGATGATATCGAACAGGGAGTATTCAGGAATAAGGGTTTGCTAGTCGCGTTACTCACAGGTGATAAGAGTCTACTGACGGAGCAACAAGAAGAATTATTTAAAAAACTAGGCATTACGCATTTATTGGCTATTTCAGGTCCACATGTTCTAATTTTTGCTGGTTTATTATCGTGGTTCATGGGGTATCTTGTATCAATTTTTCGTCCTCATATTTTTCTAAAAGTTCCCAAAACATATTTACTTTTAATCCCTTTCGTATGTGGGGTAATTATTTATAGTTTTTTTTCAGGGCTCGAAATTCCTGCACTAAGAACTACATTGTCAGTTTGTCTAATTAGTATCGCTATTTTATTTAAATTTAAGATTAAGCCTTTTGTGGTATTACTTATCAGTGCGAGCTTAATGCTCTATTTAGACCCTTTTAGTATTTTATCTGCTGCATTTTGGCTTTCGTACGGCGCATGTTTGATTTTGATTCGTGTATACCAAACGATCGTTCATGAACAGCAAAACACTGCTTTAATCAACAAATATCATTTTCTAGATAAAGCAAAAATGTATCTTAAAATACTTTTGCAATCTCAATGGAAAATATTTATTGCACTGTTACCATTCACTTTACTGATATTTCAACAGATTTCTTTACTTGCGCCATTTGCTAATTTAGTTGCTGTTCCAATGATTGGGACCTTGATCGTGCCATTAGAAGTACTGGGCTATTGTCTCAGCTTTATTCCTTTTGTTGGTCTATTTTTATTTCATCTGGCTGATATGTTGATATCGGTTCTTTTGGTGCTGCTGACTAAGTTGGGATTAATATTAGACAATCCATTGAAATGGGTGGCGTTAACGAAAGCACAAATGTTTTTGCTCGCTTTGGCAGTATTGATGTTCTTTATGCCAAAGAATGTAATCCCTCGATTATGGATACCAGTATTAGGTGTGGCATTGCTGATGCCTAAACGTGATGATGGATACGATATCATTGAAATTTTAGACATAGGTCAGGGGCAATCCATACTCTTACAGTCATCAGGGAAAAATGCTTTAGTTGATACAGGCGGGAGCTTTGATGAGAATACATTTAGTATTGGAGAAAGTGTAGTTGTCCCTTTCTTAATTCAACGTGGCATATCAAAATTAGATCAAGTTTTTATCAGTCATCTTGATCAAGATCATGCTGGAGCATACCGCACTATCGGAAAACATATACAAATTGATCAAGTTATCTCAAATGAAAAAGATGATAGGTTTCAGTATGTTGAATTTGATTATTGTCGACAGCATCAACAGGTACAATTGGGTAAGATAAATATACAATTTCTTTCACCAGCTGAATCACAATTAAATTTTGTCAGTCAAAATCGTAATGAGCTTTCGTGCATAATGTATCTGACATTACCCTATGCTAACGATTTTAAGCATATTCTGATTATGGGGGATGCAGGGTGGGAGACAGAGTATCGTATTTTAAAGCAGTATCCTGAACTTAAAGTAGATATTTTAATCTTAGGACACCATGGCAGTCGACATAGTTCATCTTACGACTTTTTAAAAAATACCAAACCTAAAATTGCCATTGCATCGGCTGGTTTTGATAACCGCTATAATCATCCACATCCTGTTGTCAAAGAGCGTTTAAAAGCGCTTAATATTCCGCTACTCGATACCCAATCGAAGGGCAGCATTCGAATGACCTTCGATAAAAACAGAGATGTACAATTTCGATATCATCGAGATCAAAAAGCGTGGTTAACTCGGAATATCCCCATAGATTAACTTGATTTTCTGACTTGCTCTATTTTTGCTCTGGCTTGTTCTGCAGGGATACGATAAATGTTATGTAGATCAGGATTTGCACGGAAACGTTTGTAGCTCCAATGAGCATGTTCAGGATAACGATGAATCAGACTTTCTATTGCACGGTGAATTACTAACGTTCCATCAGCGGGCGTGCCTTCATAAATCGAAGCATCCATTGGTTCAATAAATACATTAAAATCTTCAGTTTCATTGCGAATTGCATAGACCAATAGGCCTTTGGCTTTAGTTTTTTGGATGAGTTTGGCACTTAAATTACTGGACTCGAGTGGTATGCCGAAATAATCGATCATTTCACCACCGTGTTTAGGATTGTGATCTGGAAGAATCACAGTTGTCCCCCCTAATTTAAGGGCTTTAAAAATTTGTCTTATACCACTCTCATCTGTAGGGACTAAAGTTGCTTGTTCTCGACTACGAGCCTGGCGCACAAATTGATCTGCTTCTTCATTCTTGATGGGTTTATACATGATGGTCATCTTGGTATATTGTGCGAACCACGCATTCATGACTTCCCATGTACCAAAATGTGGTGCGAGTAAAATAATACCTTTCTTTTCAGCCATTGCTTCATGAAAATATTCAGCACCAGTGACATTGCGTATTCGTGAAATATTGGTTTCGTTTGAGCTTCCCCAAATACTAAAAAACTCCATATAAGATTGAAGTTCGTTTCTTACCGCTGCACGAGTCACTAAATGTTTTTCTTCATCAGAAAGATGTGGTAAGCAAATGTCGATATTGAGGCGGATGGTGTTCGTAGTTTTTGTAATTTTTAGCGTATTAATCAGCCCTGCAAGCATTTTTGCAAAAAAACGAGAAAAACGAATCGGACGGCGACTGAAGAAATTTAACAGGCGGATTGTGGTCGATGTTTTGGTTTCAGGCATTAGATTCAAAATTTGGTAAGTTCATAGAATATTGTGATTTGGGTTTATTATATGTTAAATCTTGACTTATAAATAGTTTGACCTCATTCCTTGTATATAATGTCAGCTTAAATTTAATTTGGATGGTATGTATGTCCGCTTGGCCGCCTGAACCACAAAATGAAAATCAAAAACCAAATAACCAACCGAACGGAAAAGAATGGCAAATTTTAGAAAAAGCTGTTCTCGCATCTGTAGAAGAACAGAGACGTGCAAGACGTTGGGGAATCTTTTTTAAATTTCTTACTTTCGCATATCTGTTATTTATAGTTTTGGTCATGGGGAAAAGTTGTTCAACGACTTCCACTGATAGTGCGGTGTCATCACAGCATATTGCTACAGTCGATATTGTAGGAACGATTGCTGCAGACCAGCAAAGTGTGAATAGTGCAGATACGATCAAAGGTTTGAAAAAAGCATTTGAAAGCAAGCAATCGCAAGCTGTTGTTTTAAATATTAACTCTCCGGGTGGATCTCCAGTTCAGTCTGATGAAATTTGGCAAGAGATCCAATATTTAAAGTCGGTTTATAAAGATAAAAAACTTTATGCATTAATTGGTGACACAGGTGCTTCAGGTGCATATTACATTGCGTCTGCTGCGGATGAAATTATTGTTAATCCATCAAGTTTAGTCGGCTCAATTGGTGTCATTATGCCAAACTATGGAGTGAGTGGTTTGATGCAAAAACTTGGCGTTGAAGATCGCACCATGACTTCAGGTGAGAACAAAGCATTATTGTCGATGACACAACCAGTTGATCCTGCACAACGTGCACACGTACAAGGTGTATTGGATAATGTTCATCAACATTTTATTGATGCAGTCAAAAAAGGTCGTGGCAATAAATTGAAATCGCAAGACCCTGCTATATTTTCAGGTTTGTTTTGGACTGGTGAGCAGGCTGTGAAGCTCGGTATTGCAGATCGGATTGGCAGTATTCACACACTGAAACGCGAATTAAAAGTCGAAAAAACGGTAGATTATACTATTCAACGTAGCCCCTTTGATTCTGTGCTTGGACGACTTGGAAGTGAAATTGGTCAAGGTTTTGCTTCTTCAATTTCCAAGCAGATTCAATCTGAGCAGGTGAATCGAATCCAATGAAACCATTGATCCATTTTGCTCATGCCAACGGGGTTCCATCGAAAGTTTATCAAAAATTTTTTGATGCTTTGTCTGATCAATTCGATGTGATTTATACGACCAATCTTGGTGTTGATCAACGTTATCCTGTAGATCAACACTGGGAAAGTATGACACAGCAAGTGATTGATAATATTGTTCAGAAATCCCATGGTCGTAAAGTGATTGGTATCGGGCACTCCTTAGGAGGAGTTTTGACGTTCAAAGCTGCGTTGAAATGCCCAGAACTTTTTAGTCAAACTATTCTTCTCGATCCACCTCTTATTATGGGGCTAGAATCATTTGCTATGCATATTGCAAAGTCTTTGAAGTTAAAAGCAGTGGATCAAATGTCGCCAGCGGCATTGTCTAAACGTCGACGTGATCATTGGGATAGTCGAGAGCAAGCTGCAACATTACTTCGACCCAAAGCATTATATACAGCATTTGATGAGCAATGTTTTAATGACTATATTCAATTTGCATTAGTTGAAGATCCAACGCGTGGCGGCGTTGAATTGGCGATTCCAAAATCTATTGAAGTGGATATTTTTAGAACCAATCCTTCATTATGGTGGCTGCCTCAACCTAAGCTCAAAGTTCCAAGTCAATTAATTGTTGCTTCTGAAGGTCCATTCTTAGCACGTAAATTCCCTCATAAAGTGAGGAAAAAGTTTGGTGTGCCTTTTAGTATTTTTGAAGGTGGACACATGTTCCCACTTGAACATCCTGAGCAATTGGCTGCGCATTTAAAAACTATTTTGACGCCACTAAAAAACGCAGCCTAAGCTGCGTTTTTTAAATCAAATATGACAGAACTGTATTGGATCTTTCAAAATTTGATTTTTATAGTGCACGCCTTCGGATGTGACTTGAATGGTTTGATTACAAATCCATTCTACAACTTGAGGATAAATTAAATGTTCAAGTTGATGTACACGATCAGCTAAAGATGCAACATTATCATGGTGCGACACTTTGAGTACGCCTTGAGCAAGTGCTTGACCTGCATCTAGTTCTGCAGTGACATAATGTACTGTACATCCATGCCATAAATCACCAGTATTTAATACACGTTGATGTGTATGCATTCCTTTGTAATTTGGCAGTAGAGAAGGGTGGATATTGATCATTTTACCCTCCCATGCTTTAACGAACTTAGCACTTAAAATACGCATAAAGCCCGCTAAAACTACAAGATCCGCTTCCCAGTCGAGCAGTTGCTGATGCATAACATCATCAAACGTTTCACGGTCTGGGAAGTTTTTGTGTTCAATCACTGCAGTTGCAATGTTGGCATGAGTAGCACGCTCAAGTGCGTAAGCATCAGGTTTATTCGAGATCACACCGACAATTTGACCTGAAAGGTTTGCATCAATTAATGCTTGTAGGTTTGATCCGTTACCTGATACTAAAACAGCAATTTTAATCATGTTTTAACAATAAACTGATTAAGCGAAGATCACACGAATTTTTTCGTCTGCACCTTCGACAGATTCAGCATTGTCAACAATGTGGCCCATTGTCCATGCTTTTTCGCCGAGTTGATTTAAGATTTCAACTGTTTTATCAGCTTCAGCAGCATCAACAACTAGAACCATACCTACGCCACAGTTGAATGTACGGTACATTTCAAATTGTTCTACACCACCTTCACGTTGAAGAAGTTTGAACAGCTCAGGCCATTCCCAAGAAGATTCGTTTACTACAGCTTGAGCACCATTTGGTAATACGCGAGGTAAGTTACCTGGTAAACCGCCACCTGTGATGTGTGCCATCGCGTGAACATCAACCTGTTTGAGAAGCTCTAGAATTGGTTTAACGTAGATACGAGTTGGCTCCATTGCGACATCAGCAAGTGGACGACCATCAACAATTTGAGTTAAATCAACATTTTTTACATCTAAAATTTTACGAAGAAGAGAGTAGCCATTAGAGTGTGCGCCGCTTGAAGCAACACCAACTAATACATCACCAGCTTTAACTTTAGAGCCATCAATAATTTTACTTTGTTCTACAACACCTACACAGAAACCAGCTAAATCGTAATCTTCACCTTCATACATGCCTGGCATTTCAGCAGTTTCACCACCGACCAATGCACATCCAGCAAGCTCACAACCTTGACCGATACCTGTCACTACATTTGCTGCGACATCAACATTGAGGTGACCAGTTGCGTAGTAATCAAGGAAGAAGAGTGGTTCAGCACCACAGACAAGTAAATCGTTCACACACATTGCAACCAAATCCTGACCAATTGTGTCATGACGGTTTAAATTCAATGCTAAACGTAATTTTGTACCAACACCGTCTGTGCCAGATACGAGAACAGGTTCTTCATAACCTTTAGGAATTTTACAAAGTGCACCGAAGCCACCAAGACCGCCCATTACTTCAGGACGAGTCGTGCGTTTAGCGACAGATTTGATACGATCGACTAACGCGTCGCCCGCCTCAATGTCGACACCTGCATCTTTGTAGCTTAAACCAGTGTTTGGGGTAGAAGTTGAGTTGCTCATATTGAAGTCTCCGCATTCGCGCGGGGATTATAACCTGAATATACGAAACTCTTATGTTATTTATGCACTAAAATGTTATCTTTACTAAAATATTTTCCTTTACATAACGAATAATCTTAAAAAAAGGCGAGTTTCTATGGTAGATCGTACCCTACGCCGTGTTTTTATCCTTGCAGGGATAGCTTTATTTCTCTGGATTTTATACTTATTAAAACCGGTCGTAATCCCATTTATTGGTGCATTTTTAATAGCTTATCTTTTCAGTCCATTGGTTGATCGATTGCATAAGATAGGTTTACCTCGTTGGTTGTCTATCAGTTTGGTATTTATTGGTATTGGTGTCGTGATCACATGGGCAATGTGGTATTTGGTTCCATTAATTTGGGAACAGCTGATGTATGCTAAATCCAGTATCCCGAAAGTAGTTCATTGGGTAAATTTTAGCTTCTTACCGTGGTTATCAGATACTTTCAATATAGTGCCACTAGAATTAGATGTAGATCAGATTTCAGCAGCTGTTATGGAGTATGTTCAAACCAATTATAGTGCTGACAGTATCCAAGCGATGGCACTCAAATTGGCACAATCTGGTCTGAATTTTATTCAGATTGGTGGGACAATTGTACTGATTCCAATTATTGCATTTTATTTCCTCTTAGATTGGGATCGAATGCTCAATAGTTTGCGTCGACTCATTCCGCGTCCTTATGAAGCTTCAACGCTTGAAATCGTAGGTGAATGCCATAGCGTACTAGGTGCATTTGTAAAAGGACAATTCCTCGTGATGATCCTTTTGGGGATTGTTTATGCTGTTGGTTTACAACTGATTGGTCTGGAAGTTGGTTTGATTATTGGCATGATTGCAGGCTTGGCAAGTATCATCCCATATTTAGGATTTGCAGTCGGAATTATTGCTGCCGTGATCGCAACTTTCTTTCAATTTGGTATGGATTGGACTCAACTCCTTTTAGTTGCAGTGGTGTTCATGGTAGGGCAAGCTGTTGAAGGTTATGTGCTTCAGCCATTCTTATTGGGAGATAAAATTGGTCTTTCTCCAGTAGCGGTCGTATTCGCTGTATTGGCTGGTGCACAATTGGCTGGTTTCTTGGGTATGTTGATTGCATTACCTGTTGCAGCTGTAATCGTGGTACTGCTCCGACATGCACGTGACACTTATGAAAGGAGTACAATTTATGGTACGCCAGCTGTTGCCGTAGCTGATCATGGTGGTGGTGAAATTACAATCCAAACCGATCAGGTTGATATTGAGCTTGATCTCAAACCACAATCAATCAATAATCAACAAGATATTGCAACATCTGAAAAAATCGATGTGCAGAAACAAAATAAAGAACCTTAAGGTGACCAAGCATTTATGCGGCAACTGCAACTTGATATAGAACCTCAACTTGATGCACGGATCAGTGATTTTTCCGGCCCAGGTTGGGGACCCGTCATTGATGCAGTTCGCCAACTTCATGCTGGATTAATGAATCGATTTTACCTTTATGGCGGTGCGGGCACAGGTAAGAGTCACTTATTAACTGCGATATGTGACTCATATCTAGATGTTGGGAAATCTGCAATTAAAGTTTCATTGCTAGAATTGCTCGATGCTCCAATTGAGGCGATTACTTCATTGGATCGTTATGATTTGGTCGCTCTAGACGATATTGAAGCGATTAGTGGTGTACCGCATTGGCAAAAGGCGGTATTTCATTTAATAAATAATAATAATGATGGTGGAGGACAACTAGTCTTTTCATCTAGATCTGCGCCAATTGAATTGAAACTTGAATTACCAGATCTTCAGTCGAGATTAACTCAAGCGGTGAGTGTTAAAGTGCCAACAGGTCAATCCTACGCTGACCGCTATGCCTTATTACATTCTGTGTTAGATCGTAAAGGTGTGCATTTTGATCCTTTAATTATTGATTATCTGCTGACCAATGGCCCGATACAGACCAGTACCTTATTACAAACGGTTGATCAATTATCAAAGTTACTACAGGGTGAAAAAGTTAAGCTATCCAACGCAACCCTTAAGCAAATCTACGCGCTCATCGATCAGTATAGTGCTTAAATGCTTTTTAAATGTTATTCAAAACTCAAAATGTAGATTTTATCTGAACTCGGCAATTTTTTACTTAAAAATAATTGAGAATTCTAAAAATTTGTGACAGATTAGTCAAAATGGATAAATAGCGCTACATAATTAAAGTTCGCTACTTAAAAAAATAAAGAAAAATTAAGGAGATGGTAATGCTCAGACGGGGCTTAGGTCTTGTATTGTTGTGTGCAACAGGGCATGTATTCAGTGCAGATATTGTGGTTACGACCACTGAAGATATCACCAAAAATGATGATGAATGTTCGTTGCGTGAAGCAATTGAATATATTAATCAGGGTAAACCTGAAGCAGGTCTCAATGGCTGTGGTGGTAAAGATGCCACAGATAATATTATCTTATCTACGAAAGAATATCTCCTAAACGAGCAAGTTCGCATCTCTAAACCGATGGTTTTTAGAACGCAGTATGAAACTACCATTGTCGACGATATTCCTGGTACAAAAAATGCCGTCATAACAATGAAGGGTACTGATAGAATTTTCCATATTGAGCGAATTCGTCCTAAAGCTGATGATGAAATTAGAGATGCTGCAATTGGTGTGGAATTTTACGAAATTACCTTGCAAGGTTGTACTGCATCTGTATGCAAAGACAAAGGTGGATTAATTCTCAATTATGAACGGCTAAAATTTGATAAAAGCCATCTTATCAATGGCAAAGCAAATTTTGGTGGTGCGATTTATAATGTTGAATCATTTATTGAATCCGAAACTAGCAAAATTCGTTCCGCGCGAGTGAATCTAGTTAATTCGTTACTGGAAAACAATCAAGCACAACAAGGTGCTGTATTGTATAGTGAATTTCCTGATTTTGACATTAGTGCTTCTGTTATTAAAGGTAATAAAACAACAGATTCAGAAGGTTTCGCAATTTATAGCCATAAAGTGTTGAGTGAGGATGAAACTAAGGTGACCAATCTCAATTATGCCAAAGTGATCAATTCAACAATTTTTAATAATAAGGGCTATATTATCAATGTGAAGGATGGTATTGCACTTAATAACAATACGCTGGTCTTTAATGATTTTGGATTGATTTTTAATGCGCCGTTTAAGAAGGCATTGCTTACTAACAATATAATTGCAAAAAATGGCAATAGAGACTGTCGTGTAGAGACTGCAATAGATCAATCAAATTTAAACAATAATTTATATGGTTTTGGTTGTGAGGGCACAGCTTCAGAAAAACTGGGCGAGCGCACATTATTAGCTGGGACTGATGTAGAAGGTGAATGTGATGTTAATTCATCTGGCATTTTATGTCCGTTCAAAGTCTATTCTGGCTATGCTTTAGGATATTTCCGCCCAAGAGTGTTGCCTAGTTATCGACAATTGACAGATTCTCCGATCATTAATCGTGGACCAGATTCAAATGGTACATCATGTGAAACAGTTGATCAGCGTGGCAACGCACGTAAGGATCGTATTTTGTGTGATCGAGGCGCAATCGAACTGATTCAGTCAAGTACGTCTTCAGGCAGATTTGGCAAGGATATCTTTTACGGAGAAATTGTTAAGTTAAATATTAATGATTTTCTAGGAGATGGTGAGCTAATACCCGCTAGTCAATGTGATGCCTTAGTCGGACCTCATCCCAAAAAAGAAGAATGGCAAGCGGGCTGTATGATCATCCAACAAAATAACTCTCCTAGTAAAGGTAAAGCTGAACTACTCCAAAATGGAGAGTTTACTTATACACCTCAAGGGAATTGGCACGGAACTGATGATTTTAAAGTTTTGGTCGTTGTATCTACACGTCAATTGAATGAGTCAATGAATCCTTATATCGAAATTCCAACCGTCATTAAACAAGACCCCAGAGATACTTATACAAGCGATAAAGTAAAAACTTCTGGTGGGGGGCTAGGTCTAATCTCCGTATTAGGTCTGATGACTTTAATCGCGATACGTAGAAAAAAATAATAAGGGAATCGTATGTTGAAAAGTAGAAAAGCTTTTTTGACCTTAGCAGTCCTGTCTGCAATGTCCTTGATGGCTGCTGAAGATACAATAATTTATGTCACTACCTTCGATGATGAAGACGGTACTAATGATGCAAAGTGTTCACTCAGAGAAGCGTTGAAGGCTGCTTCGACTAATCGAGCTTATGGAGGTTGTGCTAAAGGTAATACGGATCGAGTACAAACTGACATTATTCAGCTTGAAGCTGGTACTTATAGCTTGAATGCAGAGCTTCAGCCATCTTCTTCAGTGATTATTAGGGGTAAAGAGCCTGTCGATTATTCCAAACCGAATGTTATTTCAAATAGTTATCCTGCGCAAACTAAAATTCAAACTATAATTAATGGTCAAAATACACATCGCATTTTCAATACGACCAATCTAAATCGACCGAGTTTGAGTTTAAAAAATATAGAGCTGACAAATGGTAAATCATCTACCAATGGTGGCGCTTTGCTATTGGGGGGTGAGACTGATTTATACAATGTAAATATCACAAAGTCTTCAGCGTTAAGAGGTGGAGCGATATTTTTGAATGACAGTGATAGCTCTTTAAGTTATTCGGTCGGGTGGGTGAGTGGTAATACAGCTCAGCAAGGCGCTGTTATAGCAATGTCTTGCTTGGATAATCTTGTGTTCACACGTCGTAAGATTGATTTATCCCGTATGTCTATTACCGAAAATGGAAATACAGCTTCAAACAGTTTATTCTCATTTTGTGGTGAACCTACAGCACAATTGCAAGCAAATACAATCTCTTCCAATGTATTAAATAATACACAAGGTCAAATTTTTCAATTTAGTGATCGTTTAACAGATGGGGGTCAAATAAATTTGAGTCCCAATTCTATTTTGAAGCTCGATAGTAATACGATTATCGCCAATACCGCGCGATCTGTGCTTTGGTATGGAAATACAGGTGCAAAAGCCTTAAATCATAATGTGATAGGTTTTAATCAGGCTAAAGCCTGTATATATAGTCACGGTGATGTGAGCCAAGTTGAGTCAGCAGGTATTGAATTATTGGCAAATGCTATTCCACTGAGTAATTCATCTATAGACTGTGATCTACCAGCAAAAGCGTCAGAAAATGCACAAAAAAATAGTCTTGATGTTAGTCAATTGAGTATCAATGATCTGTTTTCAACATCGTTACCGGTTAATGATGAGAATACTAACTTTCATCCTGTCTTTTTTCCGAAGATTAATTCTAGCGGTAAAGATTTAGTTGATTTTGGTACTGATGGTTGTTCGCTGCTTGATCAACGAGGTATTAATCGGATTGGATTGGACTCGCTCAACAGTTTAGATGCGACTCCCAATACTTGCGATATTGGTGCGATAGAAACCTT
Organism: Acinetobacter sp. ANC_7553; assembly: GCF_056779895.1. Taxonomy (NCBI): domain Bacteria; kingdom Pseudomonadati; phylum Pseudomonadota; class Gammaproteobacteria; order Moraxellales; family Moraxellaceae; genus Acinetobacter; species Acinetobacter sp. ANC_7553. The sequence goes on from NZ_JBWYIV010000002.1 coordinate 306,008, forward strand.
AAAGTTGACTGTTTCCAATTTAAGTAAAGCAAATGAATCACTGGTTCAAATAAAGAAATCAACTGAGAATAGAATTAAAGCATTCGAAGATGCTATTGCCGATCCTGAAACCAAAGAAGAAGTGATTGATTATTATAATAAGGAGCTCACCGATCAAAAAGCATTTTTGAATGAGTTAAATAATCTTAATCAATATCGTCCAATTTTGTTCGATCCATTTAAATTGAATTTACCAGATGAATTTGTTTCTCCTGATGGTAAGGTGCGAAAAATTGAGCATCTTAATGTTGATAATTATGATATCAAAGTTGAAGTTGTGGGAGTTGGGAAATTAGATATCGATAAAACGTTCTTAGGTAAGTTTGATGATCGGTTGAAATGTGAGTGGAAACCGCAGCTTAAGCAGATAGTCATGTATAGAACAGATGGCCGCATAACACCGAGTGGAGACTCTGAATTCTGTACATATACGCTTACTTCAAAAAGCGACAGTAAAAAAACATCAAGTGCATATTTAATTGGTAATTTTATCAATATCGTGCCAACTGTTCCTGAACGTGTGGAATATACAATCAATCCAAAAAAATCGACTCAAATCAGTGTAAATTTACTGGCTGAAGCGAGTGATGCTGGTGATGGCAACAGAAATGCAATCAATCCTCCAAATAAAAAGGAGTTTTACCATAATGCTAATGGGGATGAGGTATCAATTTATTTTGCAAGAGTACCGAATCCCGTTTCAATTATCGCGGATCGGGTAGAGCCATGTGCTAATGACCGTTTTAAAAAGTGCTATGGTGGAAACATTCGAGTTCAGTTGAACAATAATTTGGATGTCTTTTCCTATGATCTTAAGTACTCAGTATTGGACGCAGACGGCGCTTCATCAGGTGAGGGAACATTAGCTGTTCTAAATGCGGAAACAGGGCCTGGAAGTTCTCGTACGAGTGGAGGGGGGAGCCTAGGTGGGTTTGGGCTTTTAGGACTCATTGGTTTAAGTTGGCTTAGAATGAGAAAATCTAAACCTCATTAATAAAAAAGCCAGCATTTGCTGGCTTTTTTTGTGTTTGATTTTGTGTAATATTTTGCAAAAAATTAGTATATTTTGAACAGTTTATTGCTACATTTGAAGATTGCTGATCACTTTCTTAAATTACACCAATGTCATCTTTTAATGAGCTTATACCCTTAAATCAAATTGAAGTTAATCCTTCGGATTTGCTCTCAATTAAGAGGCATGATCTTGTTCCTTTATTGACTGATTCGTCTAAACTTAATTTATATGCTGAACATATTGTGCAGGCACAAAATGCTCTATTGGTAGGTATAGACCCCACTTTAAATAAAAAATTAAGCGAAACAATTTCAGATATTATTCAAAAATTGAATCAATCCAAAAAGAAATTAAAACAAAAAAAATTTAACGCTCTCCAAAAGTGGTTAGGTCTGGATTTGGAGTTCGGTGCGGGTCAAATTTCTTATATTCGTGATTTAGATAGACTCATTCTAGATGCTGATCAGCTGTCCCAACGTATTCACATTGAAATCCAAAAGTCTAGTTCTCGATTTCAGCAAGCAGTTGGTTTAAGAGAGCAAATGGCGCGCTACATTCAAGCAGCAAGACAATTTTTAACAGAATACACAGATTTTTTTCATCATCGCCATCCACTCGATAACTTTGAGGAGCGATTGGCTAAAAAAATACAAACATTAGAGTCGGTACAAGCAAACAATGATATTTCTCTTATGCAAATGCAATTGACTCAACAACTTTCATTAACTCTGACGGATCGTTTTCGTGAAGCGCAGCAAGTATTAATCCCAGCTTGGCAATATCATCTTGAGCAAACTCAAATTAAAAATGGCGCAGTCGATATTGAAAAGTTAGATCAAAGTCGCGAACAACTGATTCGATCTTTAAAAAAATCACTAATTAAAGAATAAGGTGTGTTATGTCTGATTTTCCAATTCAAAAGAAAAATGAATCCTTAAGCTTAATCTCTATGGAGGAAAAGTTTTCCAAGTTAGATTTAAAAGAAATTGGGTTGATGACCTCAGACCTTGCAGCAGTCGAATCAGTTCACCAAGAACTAGCTGATATGAATCATGCAACGGTTGCTGAATATGGGAAAAATATCGCGACTAAAACAGCGACTTATACGGATGAACTGCTGGATTTAGTCAAAAATAAAGATTTGGATGCAACAGGTCAAAAGTTAAATGAAGTTGTTACAGTGGCTCAACAGCTCAATACAAACAGTATTTTAAGCCCTGCTAAAAGTTCAGGCTTCTTGGGCAGTATCTTAAATCGATTTAAAGGTGCGAAGCAGAGCTTTGATCAAAAGTTCAATTCCACTAAAGAACAAATAGATGCTTTAGTTAAAGAAATTGAAACCTCTCAACAAGGTTTAAAAGACCGTGTAAATACATTGGATCGTATGTTTGATGGTGTGCAGGATGAATATAAACAATTAGGGGTTTATATTGCTGCAGGGAAAATTAAACAACAAGAAGTTCAAGAGCAAATAGCTGAATTGAGTACGCTAGAACAAGATGCGCAAACCAATCAAAAAATCTACGACTTAAATCACTTAGCAAACAATTTGGAAAAAAGAGTGAGTGATTTACAGGTATTGCAACAATCTGCGATGCAGACATTACCGATGATTCGAATTATTCAATCAAATAATTCAATGTTGGTGGATAAGTTTTATGCGATAAAAAATATCACGCTTCCTGCTTGGAAAAATCAAATTAGTTTAGCGATTTCATTACAGGAGCAAAAAAATAGCGTCCAATTGGCTAATACTATTGATGATGCGACGAATGAGTTACTTAAACGGAATGCAGATTTATTACACCAGAATTCAGTCGATACTGCTCGAGCAAATCAACGTTCAGTGATTGACATTGAAACACTTGAACATGTTCAAAATACCCTCATTAAAACAGTGAATGATGTTATTAGTATTCAGAAAGAAGGGATGCAAAAACGTGAAGAGGCATCAATCCGTATTAAGGCTTTGCAAGGAAATCTTCAACAACTTGTTTTGGATTCGAGTCAAAATCAGCCAAAACACTAATTTCTTGAGGTTTAAATTTGAATAAAACCAATGAATATCTTGTGGCGCAGACTGAGATTCAGAAAAGATTGCCTGAATTGTACAAACGAAATCGCATACTTAATTTATGGGGATTTTTGAGTACCAGTGTATTCATCATTTCAGTCGTGTCGCTTTTTATTCATCAGGACATGATTTATGGTTTTATGGGAATGAGTGAAACTGTTCAGCAGCTTCATTTGCCACATAGTTTAGATGAAGTCTTAAACGTGTACCAACATCAGCCTGACTATTTTTTTAATTTAATATCTTGGTTAGGCTGGTTAATTCTAAAAGTATTTAGCTCAGTCATTGGTGCTTTTTTTATTGTTCATTTTTTAAAAAAAATAAGTTTTTTCTATGTGCGCTTTCAATCATTTGTGCTTAAGTTTGTAGGTTGGTTAATTGCTGTCATCTTAATTTGGTCAAGTTTGACCTATGTTCAATATGACTTGAATGATGAGTCTTTAGAACAACAATATCAATTAAGTCATTATGATAAATCGATTCATGAAAGTCAGATTGCTGTCATCATGAGTGAACAACAGGTCAATCCAATTATTCAAGCCTACGTCCTTGCGCAAGTGGCTTTGATTCACAAACCTGAAGATACCAAGCTAGCAACTGCATATTTAGCTCGACTTGCGCAAGCTGAAAGAAATGAAAAACAGTTTGTCGAATATGGCTTTAATGCAGAGCAGTTATGGTCAATGCAGCAACAAGTGTATGGTCAATCTATTACTCCTTGGGCAAAAGCGATAGATCCTCGGGCAAATCAGGCACGACAAATCTCAGAAGTCGTCAAGATGATGTTCATGCTGCTCTCAGCTATCATGTTATTGGCAATGTTTATTTTCTTTGGATTAGCTCGTAGTTTTAAAAGCAGAATTCAAACGATCACTCAACGTTTGGAGATATAGTTAAAGTTTGTACTGTTACGATCATCATAAAAGAATCATTCATTTTTAAATGGATGATTTTTTAATTCAATTTTTCGATAGTCTTTATGTAAACTAACTGTTTTACCTATTTTTGTATTTCTTCTAATATAGCTTTATCAAACAAATATTACTCCTTTGGAGACGTTAGCAATGTTAGATCAAAATACTTCAGCTCAATTAAAAACGCTTTTAGAACGCCTTGAAGGTCCAATCGAA